>JAUJNJ010000304.1 GCA_030448225.1 Phycisphaerae bacterium | reverse complement strand
CCCGCGGCCAGCACGACGGCCTTGCCGCTGACGCGCGTCTCCTTGCCGGTCGTCTTGTCGATGAACAGCACGCCCGTCGCCTTGCCGTCCTTGTTGACGAGCACTTCGCGGGCGTGGGCGCTGGAGATGATGTCGAGGTTCTTCGTCGCCAGCGCCGGCGGGAGGTGGACGGTCGTCGACTGGTAGTTCGCGCCGACGTTGCACCCGCGGCCGCAGGGCGTGGCCCAGAAGCAGGCGGACCGCTCGGCCATCGCGCGCTGCACGATCTTCTGCGCCCACCGGTCGCCCGGGTGGAGCTTGGCGGGGATCGTGCGGTAGTCGAGGTGCTTCGTCAGCACCGCGCGGTGGATCGAGACGATCGGGATGCCGATGCGCTTGCCGTGCTTCTGCGCCAGCAGTTCCGCCGCCCGCCCCTTGGGCGCCGGCAGCAGCACGCCCGGCGGGGAGTCGGGCGTGTTCTCCATCCCCTCGTTCGTGCCGTAGACGCCGATCAGCATCTCGACCTTCGTGTAGTACGGCTCGAGGTCCTCGTAGGTGATCGGCCAGTCGAACCCGAGCCCGTCGCGCGAGCGGGGCTTGAAGTCGTACGGCCCGTTGCGGAGCGAGATGCGGCCCCAGTGGTTCGTGCGCCCGCCGAGCATGCGCGGGCGCCACCAGCGGAACTCCTCGTGCGGCTTGGCGTGCGCGCTCGTGTACGGCTCGCCCGGCACCTGCCACCCGCCGTCGACGGTGGAGTCGTAGAAGCCGAACGGCTTGTCGGGCGTCGAGTTGCCCATGAGCGGCGCCTGGTCGGGGCGGTTGAACATGGGCGTCTCGCGGACGGCGTCGTAGCTGCGGCCCGCCTCGAGCATCACGCACTTGAGCCCCGCGAGGGTCAGCGTGTACGCCGCCTGCCCGCCGCCCGCCCCCGAGCCGACGATCACCACGTCGTACTGGGGCTTCGCCTTGTCGGCGGAGATAAACGCCATTCCCGCTCCTCGCCAGCCATCACCCTCGAACGGTCCGGTCCGCCGCGCGGCCGCGCGGGGAAATCTGAAGCTCTAATTATTCTCCCGCGGCGCGTTCATTTCAACGTGAATCCGCTCTCGTCGAGCCGACGACCACGACGCTTCAGACGCCGGAGCTGGCGTGAGAAATTCGACGGGGCCGACGCGTGTGCAACGAGTCGACCGGCGGAGACGGAGCTACCGATGCCGACTTACCGCCGGCCGACCGATCGCCGCCATACACCGCGCAGCGCGGAGCGGCGGGCGCGCGCGTCACTCGGTCTTGTTCGCCGGCGGCGTCTCGTAGAGGCGGGCGAGTTGGATCAGGAGCGGTTCGAGCTTCGCGTAGTAATCCGCTTCCGGCATCGTCGGCTTCTTCGCGCGGAGCGCGCCGATCTGGAGTTCCAGCGCGTCCCGGCGGGCCCGCGCCTCGGCCGTCATCGCGTTGTCGCCGGGGCTGAGCACGAGGTGCCACTGGTGCGCTGCGGTGCCGTCGAGCGGCGCGCCGTTCTTGGCGGCGCGGGTGGCGCGGATCCCCTGGAACCAGTCGGCGGGGATGCCGAGCGCGTCGCCGTTGTCGTCGAGCAGCGCGTGCTCCGTCGCCAGGCGACCCTCCTGCTTGTAGAACTCCTCGACGCGGTGGGACGCGGCGAGGAACGCTTCGAGGAGCGACGTCTGTCCGTCCTTGTCGAGGTCGGCCGCCGGGTCGGCGATCGCGGCCGAGACGTGGTCGCCGAAGCGGGCGAAGTCGACCTCGGTGCCGCTGCGCGTGCTCGTGACGACGACGCGACCCTTGCCCGACAACCGGTTGAGGAACGGCGCGCTGCCCGACGCGCAGTTGATGATCGCCAGCGGCCGGCGGACGGGCTTGAGCCAGCCGGCGAGTTCCTGGTCGGAGACGTCCGGGCCACGAAGGTTGAACTTCGCCTCGCGCCCGTCGAACGTGCCGTGGCCGATCATCACGAGCCAGAGCGGCCGGGCCGGCTCCTTCGCCTGCTGCTCCAGGACCGTGCGGAGTCGCTCCTTGTCGGCGGCCGATTCGGTGTTCGGGCCGTCGCGGCCGACGAGGACGAACTCGGCCGACCCGTGCTTCGCGGCCGCGGCCCAACGGTCGGTCCACGCCCCGAACGCGCGGCCGAACTCCGCCGTCCCCTCCGCGCCGACCACCACCACGATCGTCGCCTGCGCCGCACCCGCCGGCGTG
>JAUJNJ010000303.1 GCA_030448225.1 Phycisphaerae bacterium | reverse complement strand
GTCGACGAGGGCAAGAGCACCGAGACGACGCTCGAGTACACCGAGGGCATGCAGTTCGACAAGGGGTACCTCAGCCCCTACTTCCTCACCAATCCCACCACGCTCGAGGCCGAGCTGGAGAACTGCTACGTCCTGCTGCACGAGAAGAAGATCTCGAACCTCGCCGAGCTGCTCCCGCTGCTCAACAAGGTCGTGGCCGGCGGCCGCCCGCTGCTGATCATCGCCGAGGACGTCGAGAGCGAGGCGCTGGCCGCGCTCGTCGTGAACAAGCTCCGCGGCGTGCTGAACATCTGCGCCGTGAAGGCGCCCGGCTTCGGCGACCGCCGCAAGGCGATGATGGCGGACCTCGCCGTCGTCACCGGCGGCGAGTTCGTGTCCGAGGACCTGGGTCTGAAGCTCGAGAACGTCGAGCTCGAGCAGCTCGGCTCGGTCAAGCGCGTCGTCGTCACGAAGGACAACACGCTCCTCGTCGAGGGCGCCGGTTCCAAGCGCGACATCCAGGCCCGGGCCGAGCAGATCCGCAGCCAGATCGAGAAGACCACGAGCGACTACGACAAGGAGAAGCTCCAGGAACGCCTCGCGAAGATCACCGGCGGCGTCGCGGTCATTAAGGCCGGCGCGAACACCGAGACCGAGATGAAGGAGCGCAAGGACCTGATCGACGACGCGCTGCACGCGACCAAGGCCGCGGCCGAGGAGGGCGTGGTGCCGGGCGGCGGCGTGTCGTTCCTGCGGGCGATCGAGGCGGTCGAGAACGGCAAGCGCCAGGCCCGCGGCGACGAGAAGGTCGGCTTCGAGATCCTCGCCGCCGCCCTCCGCAGCCCCGCCCGCCAGATCGCCGACAACGCCGGCGACGACGGCGAGGTGATCGTCGACCAGATCCTGGAGAACAAGAACCCCGCCTTCGGCTACAACGCCGCCACCGGCGAGTTCGTCGACATGTTCAAGGCCGGCATCATCGACCCGGCGAAGGTCGCCCGCACGGCCCTGCTGAACGCCGCCAGCGTCAGCGCGCTGGCGCTGACGACCGACGTGCTGCTGACCGAGTTGAAGGAGAAGAAGGGCGACGAGGACCCGCTCGTCGCCGGCGCGGTCTCCTAGGCCCGGCCGCGGCCGAGGATTTGAATTCGCGGAGACCACGGAGCGCCCGGAGAAGGAAGAAGGGTTTGAGATCTTCTTCGAATCCGGCTCCGTGGTCTCCGTGTTCTCCGAGTTTTCAAAGTTTTCCGACTCCACCGTCCGGTAAAACTCATCCCGCCGGGCCCGAAGGCACGAAGATAGACATTGGGATCTTCGCGCCTTCGTGCTTTTGCGGGAGTGATGACGGATGAACAACGAATACGAGTCCCTGCTGGACGCGTTCCGGGTGCACGACGACCTGGACGAGGCGATCGAGGCGACGATCAGTGGCGGGATGGTCGAGGCGTGCGGCCGGCCGCTCACGCAACTGTCGGCCGGGGCCGGCTCCCCGTTCGCCGACGCCGAGCCCCGCGCCAAGCGCGTGACCAGCCGCGTGATCGAACGCCTCCTGGCCGCGTAAGATGCGTCGCCGCACCGGACGCGACTTACGCGTGGGCCGCCCGCGCCGGGCGGCGCGGGCACTTGGTGGCCGGTAACGTGAAGCTCAACTACCGCTCGCCGCGGCCCCGCAGGCGGGGAATCGAACGCGATCAGGTCGGGTGCCTCCTCTTGTGCGCGATCCTGCTCGCCCCGGCCGTCCTGTTGGCTGCCGTGGCCGTGCTGCTCCTCGCGGCGGCGATCGCCTTTTCGGGCTGGTGAGCGGGCCGCATCGACCTTTAGCGATAGACAGACGTAGGATGAGCGTGGCAGCAACCAAGCGTGATTATTACGAGGTCCTGGGCGTCTCGCGGACGGCCGACGGCGAGGAGGTCAAGCGCGCCTACCGCCGCCTGGCGATGAAGTACCACCCCGACCGCAACAACGGCGACGGACGGGAGGAGGCCGAGCGCGCGTTCAAGGAGTGCGCCGAGGCCTACGAGGTGCTCTCCGACGAGAAGAAGCGCCAGCGGTACGACCAGTTCGGCCACGGCGGCGTCTCGGGCCAGCACGACTTCTCGCACATGGACGTCACGGACATCTTCTCGATGTTCGACGACATCTTCGGCGGGTCCTTCGGCCCCAGGCGCCCCCGCGGCGGCCCGGGGGGGGCGGCCGGGGCGCCGGCCCCCCAG
>JAUJNJ010000072.1 GCA_030448225.1 Phycisphaerae bacterium | reverse complement strand
ACGAGGCGAATCGCTATTGGTTGAAGACGATTCCGCTCCCTGGGTCGCCGATCGCGCCGAACGCGTCTTTGCCGGGGCCGCCGTTGAAGACGAAGTCGCCGGTCCCGGCGTTGTTGCCCGAGAAGAGGTCGTTGCCCGCCCCGCCATTCACCACGACGTTCGCGGTTCCCGGGTCGGCGTCGCCGTTCGGGTAGACGCTGACCGGGAGCGTGTCGTGCCCGCCGCCGGCGTTGATCACGGTGTTCACGCTGAACAGGCTCCCGCTGATGATGTCGCCGCCGCGGGTGCCGGTCACGATCAGGTCGGTGATGCCCGTGTAGGTCTGAGCGTACGCGGGGTCCGAACCCGGCAGGCTCTTGTCGTAGATCACGATCGTACCGCCGCCTTCGTCGACGATCTGGACGGAGTGGACGTTCGTGAACTCGAGCGTCGTACCCGACTCCACGGCCACGATCTGGCCGTATTCGGCGGGTTCGAACTGCGCGCCTTTGCCCCCGGCCGGCGTCCCGGACAGCAGCCAACGACCTTCCAACGATTCGATCCCCATCAGATCTCCTCCCGAACGACGTGCGCGGGACAGACCCGCGCGTCTACCGCCCGCCGGCCCCGTCGAACGACGCGGCCCGCCAAGACGGCTTGTGAAATCGCACATGGATGCGGCCGCAGATCACGCGCGCCCGCTTCGGGACGCCCGCCACGCGCTGCTCTTGCTGCCCTGTAAATCGCCGCGAAGTGAAACAAGCCCAACGAACGGCGGCAGGATAGCCACCGATCCGAAAAGATTCAAAGGGCGGGATGTATGGCGGTTTGCCATTGCCGTCGATTCCGCAATCGAGTCGGCACGTTCCACCGCCCTCGGCGAACGAACGAACGTGGCGGCGGTGGGGATGGGGCACCGGACTCAGCAGTGACGGCGCGGCGCGTAAAAAACCCCGTAGGCGTGGGTGAGACTTAGGCCCGCTTTGTCGACGCGCGGTTAAATCTGTCCAAAGCTCGGCAGATCTGCGGGTTATCGCAGATGAACGGTTTTCGCGTGGCTAACTCGGATACCAGCGCGTGGCTAACGCCTGGCTAAGTCTCGTGCAATTCCACTATCCACTCCTCGAGACGCTCCCGCGTGGCTAAAGGACGTTCCGGCGTCGCCCGCTATTGCCCCGACGGCACGCCACGACATCTTGATCTTGGACCGTCCCGAGCCGTGGGTCGAGCCCGTCGACGACGAAAACCACGATGCCCGCGCCCACGCGGTCGCCGTGGACCGCGGCGGCCGGGTCATGATAGCGGCTGTGTGCGAGACGCGGGCGCGGCCGCGACCGCTTCCGCTGCTATGTCTGAAGCCTATCCTCCGGAGCGCACCGGTCTCGAAGTGTCCGCAAGGAGGAGGCATGCCGGAACAATAGAACCTGGCCGGGTCGCACGGCCGGAGGCTGTGGCTTCATCGTGCGTGTTCGAATGCGCCGGTCTTGAAATCGGGCCGGGTCGGGCCGCTGCTCAGAAAGCCAAATTCCGCCCCACACATGGCAAAACGCAGCTTTCGCCTGTTTTTCCTGCTGTTTCACCCGTTTTCGCCGGGGATTTTATGGACGATGAGGAACCGTTCCCCGTTTGAAAAGGGGAACGAAAAGGGGAAAGTTTTGGCGGCGATTACCGCCCCGGCCTCCGTGCCTCCGGCGTGCTAGCGGCAGTTGTTTCTCCATGTGGCGCGTCTTGCTTGCCCAGCCGTCATGCCGCCAGCCTCATGAACTTAAAGCGTTGAAAAACGGACTGGTCGAACAGCTTGTCGAGGTGTGGCCCGTAAACCGGCTCCCGGGCAAAACGATGTTTCCCCTCTCGGAATCCGGGCAGAGATTCGACGTACTCCTTCCGCAAGCTGCGAAGCATCTCCTTCGTTTCGTCCCTGAGCGTATAGCGTCCGCGTCGCGAGGCGTGGGCAAACTGGTGGATGTAGCCACGTAGTTCCAGAGACCCCGTCGTGACTGGCGAGAGGAAGGCGTCGGCGAACGCACGCACGCGGGCAACGACCACCGGCGGCAACGCCCCGGATTGACAGCACTCCTTGGAGATGTCGTGGAACGACCTTTGGACGGAGTAGCCGGCGTCCTCAAACAACGACACTCCCTTGACCATGAGCGGGAAGATCGTGGGGTCGTCTGAAGCCGCGAAAACGATCTTCAAATCAGCCTTGACCCTGAGCCATTCCCGCCGAAGTTTGCTGCGGCGTTCCTGGCTAAGCAGGACGCGGACGTAATGCATCTCCGTCTGCGGCGCGTAGTAGCGCGGGCCGGCGATGGCGGCATCAACCAACTCTCGCAGGGCCGGCAGGAGCTTCAAGCGCAGCTCGCGGGTGCTGGCGATGAGGGTCTTCCCCGGGAAATGATCAACCAGTTCCTGCCAGTCCTTCAGGGGGCGCGACTCAATAATTATTTTGGGACGTGCGGGCGAGGCCAAGCGATCGACCGCGCGGGAAACCGACGTATTCCATGCCTGCGGCAACTCCCCCTCGGGCGGGATCTCGCCCTTCTTCAAGCGTTCGTGGATGAGCCATCTCAAGGACTCAAAGTCGCCTCCGCGTTGGTTTCGGCTAGATACTCGAGTACGGCACGCTGGACTTGACCGAGGCCCTTGGACATATCTGCTTAAACGCAGAATCCTCTACCCCCAGAGGATTCCACTATTGGCGTTTTTAAAAGAGAGGGCTCGGGCTACACGCTTGTAGCCTGAAACAGCCGACAGGAGGGCTTTGGTCAGCCGCGGAATTAGCAGTTCCACTGCGACGATGACGGTAATGACGTGCTGAACAATCATGTCGAAGTCGTGACCATCCATGACAACCGTATGATAGCCAGCCGCCAACGGAAATGGAACGATAAGCGCATAAGATTTCGCTCTACCGCTGAGACTGGTTCAAAACGCTCTGCCGTTGGGTGTAGACCTCCAGGCGGCTCGACGCAGCAGGCCAAAGTCCTTCGGGCGGCCGACGACTTCCTGACGGACCGAAAGATCCCGCACCCCTTGGAGTTCTCCTGTCCCTGTTCGGCCGTCGTCGCCCTTGGGACCTCGGCGGCGCGCGTCAGCCTCGCTTACTCGCGTTCTGAAGGCCGCGGACGCGGCCGGTACCCGTGCTGCGGGATCGACTGTCCGAGCGCATCCTCTCGCAGTCCCAGGTGCAGCGGATGCTCGCGCTGGAGCGGCACCCGCGCAACCACGCCCTGCTCTACCTGCTGTACGCCAGCGGCGTGCGCGTCTCGGAGTGCTGCGGCCTGAAGTGGCGGGACGTGCAGGAGCTGACGGAGGGCGGGCAGATCACCGTGCTGGGCAAGGGCGGCAAGACGAACACGATCCTGCTGCCCACACCGGTTTGGCGGTCCCTGCTGTCGATCCGTAGTGAGGTCGGCCCTGATGCGGCCGTCTTCCGCAGCCGCAAGGGTGCCCATCTGCATCCGACGCAGGTGCGGCGGATCGTGCGGAACGCGGCCCAACGCCCCCGGATCGCGAAGCGCGTGTCGCCCCACTGCATGCGCCACGCCCACGCGAGCCCCGCGCTGGATCGCGGGGCACCGATCCATCTCGGGCGGGCCACGCTCGCCCACAGCAGTGTGGCGACGACCGGCCGCTACCTGCACGCCCGACCCTCGGAGAGTTCCTCGACCTACCTGCCCCTGTAGGTGCGGGCGTCGATGGACGCCCACACATTGATCCTCAGAGCGGCAGTGCCTGATTACCGTCGGCCCATCGGGGCTCGCATACAAAGTGTGTACGGTACATACGTGGTGCGCCGCTGGCCTACCGCGCACGTAAGCCTTCCATAGCTGAAATACCAGCTGCCACCTCGGCGCGCGAGCTCACCCAGCCGACCGGCGGCCTGACGGGAGCCGCCGCGGCGCCCGCCGCGCCCGGCCCGGGATGAGGCGACATGCTGCGCCACGTTGGGCCGCCCGCCGGCCTCGCGGGCGCGGTCCACCCTTGCCGACCAGACCGGAGTCCGGGACGAACCAACGTGACCGTCGACAGGGCTGACACGCCGCGGCGCTGACCGTCGGCCTCACAGCCCGCCGGCCCGTCCGCGACTCGCTCCCTGCCGAGGAACCGAACCGGAGGAGGAGCGCATTATGGGCACCCCGCGGGGTGCTTTCGCGTCGGCGGACCGGCTCTCGCGAGACGGTGCGGGGGACGCTCAAAAATAACGCTGAAGCCGTGGCTGCGGAAGATATGGTGTATCCTGCCGCAGCGCGAATGCGAGTTCTTCGCGGCCATGCAGGACGTGCTGGACGTGGTACAAGCACCCCGGGGAACCCGCGGCGGCCGCTCACCTCTATCGGCGAGGGAGCAAGCAACTGCTCGGCGAGATCCGCGTGCCGCGGCCGAGTACGTGCGGAACGCCACAGCCAACGTGTTCCTCGCATTCGAGCCGCTCGCCGGCTGGCGTCACACGGAGGTGACCACCTCGCGGACGCGGCGGGACTGGGCTTGGATTCGTGAAGGGACTGCTCGACACGCACTCGGCCGCGAGGCTGTACGAGGCGTTCGAGCCGGAGGTGGTGCGGCGGCGGCTCGCGGGACGGCTGGAGATCCACCACACGCCCAAGCACAGCACTGGCTATGCATGGCGGACACCGAACTGGGCGTAACGGCGCGGCAATGCCTAGCCCCGGCCACCGAGGAGCGTGCGACGCTCTCCGGGTGCGTGACGGCCCAGGTGGCGGAGCGCGACCCAGGGCACCGGCGCGTCGACTGGCGGTTCACAACGGCTGACGCACGCGTGAAATTCTCGCGGTGGCTCTAGGCGGCGCGGGTGGGGGTTGCCAGTTGCGCGCATGGTCAGTATTGGCGGGACGTGGCTCCCCGTTTCCGGCGACGCCTCGGCTGCCCGCTGCTGACCAGTCAATCAACTGTTGAAGGCTGGAGCCTGGGTGCCGCCGCCCGACCCCGTCACCCTTGGCTCCCACGCCGAAACGATCCTCCGCGTCGAATTCGACGATCGCGTGATCACCACCGACTTGAGAACGGCCTAGTTCTGGCTAATTAACCCTGCCCGGTCAGGTCTGGTGGTCTGCGTCGCCCGGGCAGCCGCGAGTCCGGATCTGACGGAGCCCGAGCGGACGTATGGCGTCGCGCGCGCGATAATGCCGCGCCCTAGAAGGTCGCCCTGCGTCTGCGACTGCCTCCTCGTCACGTCCGAGCGGCGACTCTTGTACCACCCATTTTGCACGCTCGGCGACAGCTCACCTCAAAAGCGCCGCGTCGACCGGGAGAGAGATCCCAATGGCGCGGCTACAGCCCGGCCATCGCCGCCGACCAGACGAGGTGTGCGACCTCGGGGCGGCGGATGTCGCTGTGGGCGCCGGAGAACCCGCCGCCCTGGCGAATGAAGGCGCTACCGTCGAAGTTGTAGACCCGGCCGCCGCCGGCGAGGTCGTACTCGGCGTCCGCCGCGAGCATCGGGCCGTCGGTGATCACCGGCCCGACGCCCTGGATGCCGAACGTGCCGATCGAGCCGTACTTGGGCAGTTGGCCCGGGGCGAACGCGACCTGCCCGCGCGCCTGGGCGGCGCGCGGGTACCACGTACCGACGGCCGAGTCGAACCGCGACTGCGTCGTCACTACGGGGCCGCGCACCCGGTCATCCGTGAACATCCGACTGAAGTACCCCGGCGTGCCGGGCGCGAACGGGATGTCGCGGCAATACGCCCACAGCGACAGCGCCCCTTGCAGCAGCGCCACCGAGTCGATCGGCTGCGGGAGCCGCGACGCGCCGGCGGGGCCGGTGACGGCGGCGGACGCCACGATGCACCCGAAGCTGTGGCCGGCGAGGTGGAAGCGCACGCCCCGCCCGGCGTCCGCCTGCTGCAACTCGGCGATCAGGGAGTGGACCGCGCCCTCGCCGAACCGGCGCGCGCGGTCCTTCATCTTCCAGAACGACAGCGTGCGCAGCGGCGACAGCAAGTCGTCGCGGCTCGGCAGGCGGAACCCGCCGAAGCTTATCCCCGCGGCGCCGGCGACGCGCGACACGGACTGGGCGAGTCGGGCGTCCTGGTAGACGGCCTGCGGGTCGAACGGCTCGCGGTCGGCGCCGGGTTCGGCGCCGAGACCGTCGCTGCCGAGGCCAACCGCCTTGTCGAGCGTCATGTAGGCGTCGACGACGTCGTCGGGCAGTTGGCGGGGCGGGGCGCCGCCGCCGCCCCCGCCGTCCGCGTCCGCCAGCGCCGCCGCCAGCGCCTCGAGCGGCGCGCGGAGCTTGGCACGTTCTTCCGGGGTGTCGCCGAGGCGGCGGACATACTCCTCGACGATCGCCTCCACGAGCGCCGCGTCCTCGGCCTTGGCCGCGCTGCCGCCGCCTTTGGCGCCGGCCTTCGGGCCCGATTTGGCGGAGAAGTCGACCGCGCCCGCGCCGGCGGGCGCCCCGGCCGGCGCACTCCCGAATTGTTCGTCGCCCCACGGCCGGCTCGGCCAGTGCAGGCCCACACTGCCCGGGAAGACCGCCGGGCGCAGCCGGCGGATCCGCTCGCGGTCCGCCTGGTGGGCGGCCATCGCGCCGATCCAACCGCCGTATTGCTCGCGCGCCGACGGCACGTCGCCCATCCACCCGTGGCTGAAGAGGAACACGTCGGTTACCGGCTGCTGCCTGACGGCATCGAGGACTAACCGGCTCACGCGGCCCGTCGGCGGGCTGCTCCGCGGCCGCTCGCGGCCGTCCGCGTCGAACGCCAGCAGGTAATAGCGAACGTCGGTACCCGGCACGGCCTCGGGCGGCGGGATCACGCTCGCCGCGACGGACGCCGGCCCCTGCGGCGACGCGGCGGGGTCGAATGAGACACCGCCCTGCCCGCCCGCCCCTTGCGCGGTCGACACTGCGGCGGGGAGATGGATGACCGCGAACGACTCCAGCGGCCGCCCTTCACCGCCCTCAGCGGCGAAGCTGCCGGCCCCCACGCCCGCCGACACGGCGAAGTCCACCACGGATGGCACGTCGAAGTCTCGCAGCCGCCCGAAGTTCAGGCCCGTCAACTTCTCCACCCGCCGCAGCGGCACCTGAAACGTGCGCGCGACGTCCATGGTGGCGAAGCTGACGACGTCTCGGACCAGGTCCTCCTGCGTCACGACGAACGCCACCGCGGCCAGCTTCCCGTTGGGGCGCGCGACGACGGCGACCTTCCAGTACCGCAGGGGGATGCGCACGTCGCGGTACTCGGGGTCGTCGTCGCGGAACACCGGCCCGGTGAACACGGTCATCCGCTTGCGCTCGTCGGCGGCCTTGTTGAGTAGGTGGTCCTCGAGGCCGGCCCAGAGGTTCTTGCCTTGGTTGAACCGCTCGTGCTGAGGGGAGCAGTTCGTGAAGTGGAACGTGTCATCGTTGGCCATCTTGACCGCGCCGGCGGATCGGCCCCACGCGGGGTCGAGCCGCCGGACGAGGTGTCCGCGGTCGAACGGGTTGGTCGTGTACAGCTCGTCGCCGACCTGCAATTGGCGGGAGACGCGGGGGTCGAAGAACCACTTGTCGGTCTCGCGCTTGGGACTCCTGGCGCTGCGGCCGTCGATGTTGACGGCGGTGAAGAACGCCAACCGCCGCTTGCCGTTGAGCACGACGCTGTAGTGGTGGTACTTCAGCTCGTGCGGGTCGTCGCCGCCGCGCTCGGCGCCGTTGACGAGGGCGGCGTCGCGGAGTTGGGCAGCGGTCAGGCGGGGCAAAGGGACGGCCTGCGTGCCGCCGCCGAGGAATTCGGGGTCGTAACCCTCGCGGGTGGCGTAGTTGGGATCGATGGTGATCGCGAACGGCGTGGCCGACGCGATGCCGCGGTCGGCGTCGACCCCGCCGCCCCCGCCCGCGCCGCCGAAGTCGGTCCCGCCCCCGGCGTCACCGCCCCGCACGGCCGCGCCGTCGATCGGGATCTCGATCGTCAGCGGGATGGTGAGGGTCGTGCCGCCGCCCGCAGACCGCGTCGTCGTCACCGAGCCGACGGACACCCCTCCGCCGCCGGACGTGGTTCCTGAAGTCGGGGAGGTCTGGCCGGACGAGGTGGCGTCGCTCATGGTGTCCTTCTCCTTCGTTTTTCCCTGCGAACGCGCGGCGGAGGCCGCCGACGGGAACGGGTCAACCGGGCCGCCCGCGGCGGCTGTCGCGGAGACGGCGGGCCGCGGGGGCGCGGCGGCCGGCACGCCGCCGGCCGGGTCCAGCGGCAACCGGACGGCGGGGTCGCCGATCACCACGTACGCCCGCGCGTCGTTGTTCGCCGTCCACTTGATCCCCAGCGTCTGCTCGTCGACCCGGCCGCCGTACCGGATGTTCTCCAGATCCTTGTTCAGCGCCGCGCCGATGTCCGCGTAGCGCGTGTTGATGCCCTCCATGACGAAGCCCACCGGGTCGCCCTCCATCAGGCCGCCCAGGGCGTCCTGGAACGCGGTGATCTGCGGGCCGGCGTCGTCCCAGAGGATCGAGCAACCCCACGCCCGCTCGACGTGTCCGACGGCCGCCAGCGCGCCCTGCCCCAGCAGCCGCTGTGGCAGGCGGGCGATGAACGCGCGGGGGGCGATCGGGTCGGGCGGGCGGCCGACGCGGGTCGGGTACTCGTCGCGCTGCGGCGTGCCGGCGCCGTAGCACGCGAAGTGGAACGCGATCAGCCCGTCAAGCCGAGCGGTCGAGGGCACGTCGTCGCCGCCGAAGTAGAAGTCCGGCCGGACCTCGCCGCGCCCGGCGAACGGCCCGGGCCAATCCTGGCACAGCAGCGCGCCCTGCGCCGCCAGTTGGCGCGGGTCATTGAGCGGAAAGCCCATGCCGTGGCTGGCGGTGAACAGCAGCCCCGGCCGCTCGCCGGCGTCGCCGCCGAGCAGCCCCGCGAGGCGGCCCTTGGTGGCCTCGCTGCCGATGACCCCCCGCACGTCCCACTGCGGCTGCCCTTCACGGAGCAGGCTCGGCAACTGTTCGGCCAGCGGCTTGACCAGGTATTCGGCGCTGATCTCCGTTGCCGCGTCGTCCGGGTTCTGCGGCCCGAACAACACCGCCCGCCTCGCGACGCGGGGCATCGTGCCGTTCTCGGCGCGCACGACGTTTTCCGCGTAGCGCGCGTACTCCGCCGGCGTCTCAAACCAGATGCGTCCGACCGCGTACTGGAGGTCGAGCTGGTATTGGAACGAGAACGGGATGGCCTCGGGGTCGCCGACGATCAGTAGGTAATAGGGCACCACGTCCGGGTCGACCGCGCCCGGGCCCATCCCCTGGCGAGTGATGAAGTCCTGGTTGGTCTCCCCCGGGCGGTACCCGAACTCCCCCGTGTACTCGCGGTAGCGCTGCTCCTTGCGTCGCGATGCCTGGCCCCGGCGTAGCTCGAGGAGCGGCCGCAGGGCGTCGCGGACGGCGGGGTTGGCGTTGTGCGTGAAGATGACGCCCCAGCCGGCCTCTTCAAGCTTCTTGGGGTCGACGTTGCGGCGGACGATGTAGCTGCGCAAGCGTTGGGCGTCGGCGCGCCGCTGCAGCTCGCCGGCGCGCTCGGGGTCGGTCGGCGCGGCCCGCGCGAGCGCTGCCAGTTCCGCGGCCGACATCGGCGGCAGCAGGTACTCGCCAGTGGCCCCGTTGATCCCGTTGAAGACCAGCTTGCCGTCGCCGCCGCGCAGGTTGAGCGTACGCCCCATGATTGCTCCCGAACGCATAAGATCAGTTCTGCCACGTGCGCCGCTCACACGCACGCGCGCCTCCCACCTCGATGTCCGAAGCCCCAAGCGGACCGCGCCCAGGATGTGTCTGAAACGAAGGGACAGCTTAGGCGCGCCTTTGCGCGGCCCGCAACAACATTAATCCGCCGCCCGGCGCGGGACGCTAAAACCACGGCGAGTGCTCAGTCCTTCCGGCGCGCCCGCCGCCGCCGCCGCCCGCGGCGGGATGAGGCCGCGCGCCGGCGCGGGACTCGCCGTGCAACAGCGCGAACGGGTTACCAGTGCGTGAGAGGCCCGACTGGCCCTTAGCCCAGAACCGCGCGCCCGCGCCGGCCGCGTATGCCAGCTGGCGGTCGATTCGGGCTTGGGACAGCACGTTCTTGGTGATCAGGTATCGCACCGCGCCATCGAAGCCGAGGAGGACCGTCGCGCCGCCGAAGAACCACTGCTCCGGCCCCTTGCCACTCGTCGGGCGGACGTAGCGCAGCTGCGCGACCTCCGCGACGAGGTCGAACGCGAGCTGTCCGTCGGGGCCGACGCGGCGCGAGGCCCGCACCGACTCGACGCGCGGCAGCTCCACCCGGTCGCCCCCCAGCGCGGGGTCGTCCCGCGCGACAACGCCGAACTGGGCGGCGTTGGCCGGGTCAGTGACGGCACGGCCGAGCTCGTAGGCCTGGCGGTACAGCTCGCGCTGGCCGACGAAGGCCGTCGGGTCCCGCTGAAACTGCAGGCGCGCGAAGCTCAGTTCCGGCAGCGGCTTGACCTTGTCCTCCTCGGGCCGCAGCCACAGCAGCGCGTCCTCGCCGAGGTTGTGCACGTCCAGCGGGTAAATCCGCCGCGCCCGGAAGGCGTCGACGAGCGCCTCGCGGTACGCCCAGGGGTCATCGGGGACCAGGTCGTAGTCGGCGGTGATCATCGCGCGGAGGTAGTCGCCGAACGTGACGTCCATGGGCGGGCAGTAGTCGATCGCGCGGATGCAGATCGTCAGGAACTGCGACGCGATCTTCGCCGCGGCGTTCGCCAGGAACTCGCGCAGGACGGTCGGAAGGTCGCCGGGCGGCAGCACGCCTGAGCCGTTGGTCGCGAGGCGGACGTAGTCGCGCGTCTTGCGCGCGTAGACGGTCGTGAACGCCTCGAACACTGCCGAGACGAGGATCGACCCGAGCTCGTGAACCTCCAGCCTCGGGTCGTACACGCCGGGCGGTTGTTGGGCGTCGCCCGCCGCTTGCGTGCCGGGCTGTTCCCGCGCCGCGCCCTCGGCGCCGGCGCCGGGCGCCCCTGCCTCGTGGCCGGGCAGCGGGGGCAGTATCGCGGTCCGCAGGGAGCGCCCGTGCCCGGTCGTGTGGCCGAACTGCCGCGCGACGTCGCTGAGCAGCGTGGGCACGTCGAGCCGCCCGCGCGCCTGCTCGATCGCGTGGCGCACGACGTCGGGATACGTGAAGTGTTGGAAGATCGCCACCAGGTCGCCGAGGGCCTCGTGCAGCGCCAGCACGTCGGGGTTGCTCGGGTGCGAGAAGTGCGGCCGCAGCCCGTCGAGCAGCGCGTGGCTCATCTCATGGGCGATGATGTCGTGCGACAGGCACGTGAACACGAACCCCCCCGGCAGGCTGCGGCCGTCGACCTTGTCGTCGGCCTTGTAGTAGCCGAAGCGGATCTCGCCGCGCTTCTTGTCGTAGTACGCGTTGCGCGACAGCTCCGCGTGCGGGAGCAGTCGCAGCCGCGTCCCGCCCGGCGTCCGCTGGGTGGGCTGGCGCTCGAAGCCCCAGTTCAGGTTTCGCCCCAGCGCCCGCTTCCAGGCGGTGTAGACGGTCACCGCGACGGCGTACACCATCTGCTGGTGGAACCGCGGGTCCGACATCGTCGGGTCCAGCCCGCTGCGGATCAGCACGTCGGGGTCGTCGAGTCGCACGAACTCGTAGTCCTCGCCGTTCGCCGGCCGCTTGACCTCCATCTCGAACAGCGCGCGAAGGGGTTGGCCTTGGAGATCGGCTCGTACGGCACCAGCACCGTCGCGGTCGCGGCCGCGAGCTTCGATTCCGCCGGGTCGGTCGTGTAGATCTTCAGCGGGCGGTACAGCGGCTCGCGAAGGCGCGCTCGTGCGGCTGGACGCTGGCGGTGCGGCGCAGCCCGTTGCCGAACAGGAACCCGCGCGACTCCACCGCCGTCACGCCCATGTCGGCCATGTCGCCGCTCTTGACCGCTTCGTGCAGTCGTCGGGCGTGCTCCGCGCGCAAGCGTAGCCACACGCGGAGGCTGCCCTGCTCGAGGAAATCGATCCGACCCACGATGCCGAAGCGGCGGCGGATCTCGCTCCGCAAGCGCGCGCCCGCTCGAGCGTCCAGTCCGGGGGACCGCGAACACCAGCACCGCGACCTCAGACCCGTCCGGCGCCGGCACCGCGTCCGTGGGGATCGGCACGCCGGCGCCCTGCTCCGGCGGGTCCCTGAGCATCGTGGGCGGGAGGCCAAGTTGCCGCAGCAGCTTATGGTAATTCCGCCGCCGCACGTCCGGGTCGGCGACCGTCAGGTCGACGCGCAGGATGCGCGCGCAGCTCTTCCCCGAGCTCGTCGTCGTCGGTGGGCTCCAGGACGACGGGGATCACCTTCCCGCCCGCCCCGCCGCCCCCGCCGTTTGCGTACAGCCGCCCGGTATTGCTCGAGCGCCACCCAGCGGCGGCATCGCCGTCGGCGCGATCACGACCACGACGTAGCGACTCTCGTCGATCCCCTGCTTGACGCACGCCAGCACGTCGGCGCGTCGAACGGGATGTCGTCCTCGTCGAAGAAGACGCTGAGCCCCAGTTCGCGCCAGTCGCACACCATCCGGCGGACCCAGGCTTTCTGACGCCCTTGGTGGCTGACGAACGCGTGCAGGCGGTACGGCCCCCCGGCCCGGCCGGCGCGCCGGCGGCACCACCCCCGACCCCGACCCCGCCCGCGCCCCCACCGCCGCCGGGCGGATGGCGGCCGTGCGGCCCCGGCTCTCGGCTTTCCGCCTCAGCGCGGGTCGCCGGCGGGAGTTGCGGGATGTCCTGCGCGCGTTCGGCATGGTCGAGGTCTTGAGGGGGCGCGCGTCGCGCGGCGCCGTAGAGGCAGCCCACGGCGCTCACCCGCCGGATCACTCGCATCAAACTCGCTTGTGTCTCAGGGACGGCCGTCGCTCGTGTTGGTCCCCGCCCCGCGCCGCCCCGCGCCGCACAGAGACACCCCGACTTGGCAACAAGCTTCTACATTTGCCGCGCCGGCCGTGTCAACGAAACAATGTCTGCGCGCCGGGCGGCCGCGTTGTGTTGTATAGTGGCGCCCCTCCGCCACCGGCGCGCGAGCCGGCTGGCCCTGCGGGCGGGCGGGCGGGCGCGACACGTCATCCAGAGGTCCGGGCATGGCCAAGCCGGGGGTCTTCCTCAGTTATTCCACGAAGGACGCGACCTCCGACGCGCTGACTGACCTCCTGCGGACCGGCCTGGCCGACACGTTCGACGTCTTCTTGGACCGCGTCGACCTTCAGGCCGGCGACGAGTGGCGGCGCAAGCTGTACGGCTGGCTCGGCACCTGCCGCGCGGCCGTGATCCTGCTGTCCCGCGCGGCGGTCGACCAGTCCGACTGGGTACTGCTCGAGACATCCATCCTCGATTGGCGGCGGCTGCTCGACCCAAACTTCAAGCTCATCCCCCTGCTGCTGCCGGACGTCCGGCCTGACGAACTCACGGCCGGTCGGTTTCAGGCACTTAACCTGGGCGTCCCGCAGTGGGCGAAGGTCGACCCGGGCGACCTTTCCGCCACTGTCGTCAACGTGCGCGAAGCGTTGGCCCCGCTGACAACGTCACCTGGCAGCGCGCCACCCCTGCTGCGGGCCCGCGACCGCATTGCGGCGCGCATCGCCGATGTTCCACCGGCGGACCTGGACGAAGCGGGCCGGCGGCTGCACCTCGACGACGCCGCCTGGAGCCCCGGGGTGCGCCCGGAGACGCGCGTCGCGCAGGGGTTGCTGACCGCCGACCTGGACGAAATCGACGACGCGCTGCGCTACCTGTTCGACCGCATCCCGCTGCGCGACGCGCGGTGCGGGATCGTCAACGCCGTCCGCAGCGCCTGGGTCGACGCCGGCGCCGCCGCCGCGCTGGCCAAGCTCGCGATGGACCCGGCCACCCCGCCGCCGCGCGGGATCGCGCTCAACGTGTCGGAGGCGACGACCGGCGAGATGTATGTACACCGGGCCAACTGCGACGGGCAGAACGGGTGGTTTTCCGTAAACCCGTACGACGACTCCGCCGGCGACGCCGTCGGGCGGATCGCGCAGGTCGTTCACGAGAACCTGCGCCGCGAGCTGAAACTGAGCAACGCCGAAGGGCGTGACCGCAAACAGCTGCTGGGATATCTGAGGCGGCGTGTAGCCAGGGGCCCGGTATTCGTGGTCCTGCCGCTGAACCCGTCGCTCACGCCGCCGGTCGAGGAGGCCGTCGCGGACGCGCTGCGCCGAGAGTTCCCGGACTGCACGTTCCTGCTGCTGTCCGGTGACGAGAACCCGGCCGCAGGCCAAGCCGGCCCGTTCGACGCGCCGTACGTCACCCCGCACCTGCCCCGCACCCGGGAGGAGGAGATCGTGCTGAAGTACAAGGACCTCTTACACGCCGCAGAGGAATTGGACTAGGTCGAGCCGCGCTCTGTCGGGCGCGACCCAGGGGACGGGAAACGCACATGGACCCGAGTTACCGCTACGTCAAGATCTTCAACCCGGACGCGTGGACACCGCCCCGCCCGATGCGCGCGCGGGGAGTTGCCGCGGACGCCGGCGATCGCGCGGGGGACCGGCAGGACGGCACGCGGTACGTGTTCGATCCCAAGGTTGTCCTCGCCGTAAACGTCGCCTTGGCGACCGGTCGGCCGCTGCTGGTGCGTGGCGCGTCGGGCGGCGGCAAGTCGTCGCTGACGCGCGCCGTGGCCGTGCGGATGGGGCGGCGCTTCTTCGAGCACGTCGTCACCTCGCGCACCGAGGCGCAGGAACTGCTCTGGACGTTCGACGCGTTGCGGCGGCTCGGCGATGCACAAGCCGGCGTGGGCGGCACGGCGCGGGGCGCCAAGGGCGCCAAAGCCGCCGGCGACGCCGCCGGCCCGCTGGACCCGCGCCACTACGTCGAGCCGGGCGTGTTGTGGTGGGCGTTCGACCGGGAGTCGGCGCGGCGGCGCGGCGCCGCGCGGGGCAAGCTGCCGCCCAGCATGACGCCCGCCAACGAGCCGCCGTTCGCGCCGGCATCGACCGCCGGCGGGCCGCCGCGGCCGCAGCCAGACACCGACGACGCCGTCGTGTTGATCGACGAGATCGACAAGGCCGACCCGGACATCCCCAACAACCTGTTGATCCCGATCGGGTCGTTCGCGTTCACCGTCACCGAGCTGGGCGCGTCCGTCCGCGCCGCCGCCCCGCCGCTGGTGATCATCACGAGCAACGACGAGCGCGACCCGCCGCAGGCGTTCCGCCCCCGCTGCGTGGAGGTCGAGCTGCCGACCCCCGGCCGGGAGCGGCTGACGGAGGTGGGCGTCGCGCATTTCGGCGAGGCGCAGCGCGAGCGGTGCGAGCTGGTGGCGGCGCGGCTGATCCGGCGGGTCGAGACCGACGCCGACGCCGCGGACGCCGGCGCTGGGGCCGCGCCGCCATCGCCGCCGCCCGCGGCGTCGGCAGCCGAGTACCTCGACCTCGTCCAAGCCTCGCTGCGGCTAAACGTCCAGCCGGACGATGGTGACGCGACGTGGGCGGAAGTCCTCAAGGCCACCGTGTTCAAACCCAGCTCCAGCGCCAGGCCGACCGTCTGACGACGCACGCCCGCTTGCACGCCGAGGCCGTTCTTTGGGGAATAGGATGCCACGATCTCAGCCCCGCAAGCCGAGGACGAAGACGACGCCTGCTCGCCCGCGTGGCGACTTCGGGCTGCTTCCGGTATCCGAGGCGGACGTGCTCCGCGCCGCGATCGTGCTGCGGCCGGACGAGCGCGCCCGCGACGCGATCGCCGAGCTGCTGTCGGTGCCGCTCGACCTTGGCGACGCCGACGCCGAAGCGGGGTTGACCCCGCCGCGCGCAGATGAGCACGAGCGACGTGAACGCCCTGCTCGCCCACCAGCGCGCGCTAAGCCGGCACCCGCAACACCATCGCCGACCGCGGCGGTGGCTGCGCCGGCGGTGGCGGACGGGGCGCGCGTGCCGGCGACGCTTGTGCCGGTCGTGGAGGAGCGGACGAGTGCGGCCGAGCCGATCGACGTGCCGCCCGAGGACGTCGCGCCCGGGTGGGCCGCGCCCGAGCCGCTGTTCCCGCGGGCGCTCACCCGCGGGATCCTGTTCGAGGCGGCCGCGACGCGCGCCCGCCGCCGGCCGGGGGACGTCGCCCGGGTGACCCGCGCACGGGCCTCCGGGCGTCCGGTCGCGCGGCGGGCGCGGCCCGTGCCGACCGTCGCGCGCGCGCTGAGGTCCTCGTCGACGCCGGCGCGGGCATGCTGCCGTTCGAACTGGACCAGCAGGCGGCTCGTCGAGGAGCTGGCGCGGATCGTTGGTGAGCCGAGGCTGGCGGTGAAACGCTTCGTCGGCACCCCCTCCGCGGGGCGGGCAATGGGCCCCAGTTCGACTGGCCGGCCACCTACCCCGGCGCGCGCGGGCCGGCTCCGTTCACGCCGGTGCTGTTGCTGACCGACCTGGGGATCGGGCACACGTCGGACGAGCGGGGCGACGAGGCGGAGTGGCTGCGGTTCGCGACGATGATGCGCCGAGCGGCGGCTGCCCGTGCGGGCACTGGTCCCCTACCCGCCCGCACGCTGGCCGCCGCGCTTCGCGCGGGCCATGACGATCATCCAGTGGGACCGGTGGACGACCATGGGCCGCGTGCGCCAGTGGGTCGCCCGGGCGGCGGCGCGGAGGACGTGACCTGCACGCGCACGCGCGGGGCTTGCAGGCCTCGGCGCGGGTTGCAGGACTTGGGCGGAACGATGAACCCCGACGAGGCGGCCATTTCCGCGATGATCGACCGGCTGGCGGGGCGTTCGCCCGTGCTGGTCGCGCTGGCCGAAGCGCTGTCGCTGGCGGCGAGGGTCGAGCCGCAGCTCGTGCGCGATGCGCACCGAACTGTTCCCGCACCGACGCCGGCGTGGAGGCGGACCTCTGGTTCTCGCCACTGGTCGCGTCGGCCAGCCCGCTGGGCATCGTGCTCCACCCGGCGGTGCGGCGCGTGCTGCAAGGGCGGCTCAAGGCCGGCAGCCGGCAGATGCGGGCGTGCGTCGGCGCAGGTTGGCGTCCCGCGGATCACGCAGGCGTGGCTGGTGGTGAAGCGGCTCCACCGCGACGCCCCGCCCGCGGTGCGTCGAGGAGCACGTGACGTACCTCGCGCTGCTCGAGGGCGACGTGGGGGCGGCGAAGGTGCACGAGGCGCTGCTGCCGGCGGTGGCGGCGGTGGCGCAGGGCGGGGGCTGGCGCGGTGGGGCGCGGGCTCGGGTGCTGCCGTGGCTGCCGGCGGAAACGCGGCGGGTCGGCGCGCCCGCCTGCTCGACGCCGCCGCCGCCGCCGTCACGCGCGGCCCCCGTCCTGCCCGACACGAGCCTCCCCGCCCGCCGACCAGCCCTCGCGGCCCAACCTTCCCTGGCGGCTCCCCTCCGGCACGCGAACGGAGACCATCGCCGTCCGACGGCTGGACGACGGGCTGGCGTTCCTCCACCCCGCGCCCGACGGCGACGACCTCCTCCTCCCCGTCCCACCCGGCGCCGTGTTCCTCGTGGAGATCTGGTGGGACGACGAACGCGGGACCGTCACGTCTCACGTTGCGCTTACTTGCGCCGGCGAGACGCAGACCCTGACCACCCCGCCGGGCGACGTGTACCTCCGCACCGGCCTGGGGACGCACGTCTTGCGAACGCAACAGCCCCGACCCGGCCGTGATCGCGAGACGGAGGGTGGGACGAAAGCGAAGCGGAACCCACGGAGTCCGAAGTGACCCCGCAGACGGCGGCCGAGCCACCGCCCGACGCGCGTCCGACCGGCGTCGTGCGGATCCTGCACCTGTCGGACCTGCACTTCTCCGCCGCCCTTCGCACCGCCGTCGACCCGGACATGCTCGACGCGATGGTGCGCGACGTCGCCGGTTTCGCCGCCGGCGGCGCGCGCCGACGTCGTCGCGGTGACCGGCGACGTCACCGACGCCGCCACGCGCGCGGAGTACGAGCTGGCCGACCGGTTCCTGGACGAACGGCTGTTGCCGGAGTTAAAGCTCGCCCGCGATCGGGTGATGATCGTGCCGGGCAACCACGACGTCTCCGGCCCGCTCGACGCGGCCGCCGAGGACGCCCTGCGCGCGCGGCGGCCACCGACGCGGCGGCCGAGCACGCGTTCTGGACCGGGCCGTTCGGTCCGGCGGCCATCGACCGGTTCCGCCCGTTCTTCAACTTCGCCGCGTGGTACGCGGCAGTCGAGTCGCCGCTGGCGGGGGCGGCGGTGGTGCCGGTCGGGCCGATCGGCGCGGGGTTCGCGCGCCTGAACAGCGTGCTGGTCAGCCGTGGCCGCAACACGCGCGACAAGCCGGACCTCGTCGTCGGGGCGCTGCAGCTGGAGCAGACGTTCGCCGGGCTGGGCGCCCGCGGACGTGCCGCGTCGCTGCTGCACCAGCCCCGGCCGCCTCGGCCCGGCCGAGCACCATCGCGTCATCGCCGCCCCGACGCGGCCGGTTGTCGAGTGGTCTTGCACGGGCACACGCAGAACCACGGCCGCACGCTCTCCGTCACGGGGCCCCTCCGGCCGCGACATCCTGATGCTCGGCGTCGGCGCGCTGCGGGTGGAGGGCTCGAGCGCCGCGGCTACCAGATCGTCGAGGTCCACGTTCCGTCGGGCGCCCTCACCGTCTACGGCCGCTTGTGGAACGACCGCGCGCCGCGGCTGGCAAGCCGACCGCCACTCCGCCGGCGCCGACAGCGACGGCATGACGCAGTGGAGGCCCACCGAGGGACCGCCGACCGCAGACGACGCCCGCGCCGACGGGGGCGACTGAGGCGGAAGCGGACGTCGTTGGGTGGGTGCTAATCCTCCCGCCGGAGAGTCGGCTGTACCAGTACGAGTGGTCCCCGCGCGTGATCGGCGCGGCGTTGGCGGAGGCGCTGCGGCATCCTCGTTCCTGACGACCAGAGTCACGGCGACACGCCCGTCGGCGAACTGGTCGCGCGTACCTCGAGGCGCGCGGCCCTTCGCCGCGGCACCGATCCGTCAAGCTGTACCCAGGGCGCGCCCGAAGACGCGGCCCGGCTGTTCGAGGTGCCCGGTGCAATTCAGCAGGGCCCGTCGTCCCAGCCGGACGTCGTCCTGGCAGCTGCCGAGCATGCGCGCGGAGAACGCGGCGTTGCGCGCGGCTCGCGAGCTGGGGCTGAGCTTCATCGCGTTCCCCGACGTGACGAACGCCGGCCCTTACGAGGAGATCCTCCGCACGTGGCAGCGGCAGCCCATCCCCGGCATGCCGCGGCACGCGTCTTCGAGCTGCTGGGCCTTCGCATCGATGAGGAATCCGTCCGGCAAGTGGTCGCGGCTCTGCCCGACGTCATCCGTTTCGCTCGCGCGGAGCGGGGCGGCTCGGCGCGCACCCGCGGGGGCGAGCGAGATCGGGAGCACGGCCGCGTCGCTGCCGTCCACCGACGACCTGCGGCGGCTGCCGCCGTGGGCGCTGCTCACGCTGTTCGCGAGATGCATCCGGCGGTTCCTCCCGTTCCTTTGCGAGGCCAAGCACCCGGCCCTCATCGAGAGCGGACGCCTCGCGGGCAAGAGCGTGCGGCACGCCGAGCGGCTGGCGGCGGCGCG
The DNA here is from genome assembly GCA_030448225.1 of Phycisphaerae bacterium. The sequence continues at coordinate 10,957 of JAUJNJ010000072.1, read as the reverse complement.
CGCGCCCCACGACGACGTCGCCCCCGCCGGGCGAGCCGCCTTCCGTGCATCGAGGAAATCTTGTCGGCGCAGCCGCGCATCGACTTCCACGGCCGCGACCGCCGCATCATCGACACCGACTTCGACCAGCGTCTGCTCGGCCTCGTGCGAGCGGTTGAGACGTCCACGTTGGGCTACCCGACCGCGACGACCGGCCTGCTCCGCGAACCCTGGGCCGACAACCTGCTGGAGGCGGTCCGGCACGCGGCGTCGCTGGTGGAGCGGGCGCCGTCGATCGAGGACGCCGCCGCCGGCGGACCCTGAAGCCGAAGCCGAGCGGTTGTTCGTGGCCGCGGTCCGCCGCGACTACGACGCCTTCGCCGCGGAGGCCTGCCCCGGCGCGGCCGCCGTCGGGCCACGGCGCGGCCCGGCTTCCCGAGCTATGGCCCGCCGGTGTTCCCACGGCTGGCCCACGCGGCAGCCGGAGAATCTCCCGGCCGAGCTGCAGACGGCCCGTGAACGCCCCGGCGGCCAAGGCGCGAGCGCCAGCGTGTCTCGCGGGCCCTTGACATCGCCGAAGAAAGCCCGTCCGCGCACCTCCAAGCCGGCGAAGACCATAAAGCGTCGGTGGCAAACGAAAGCGACCGGCGGCCAGAAGAAGAAGTGATGGGCGAGTGGCCGCGACTGGGCGAAGGAGCAACCTCACTCAAATAGGTGAGGTACTTTGCTGTGACGGACGGTTAGCTACTTGGTCGAGGAGACGACGCCGGGGCGCGCAGTGGAACAATCCGGGCAGCGGCAGGCTGGCGAAGCCGCCCAAGCCGAGGCGGATGAATCCCGTGTTCGTCGATTGTGACGCGAGGGCCGTCTCTGGCCGTCGCCGCCCACCGGAGAAGACGATGGGCATCTTCGGCTCGGCCGTGCTGCCCGACTCGTCTTCGAGATCGGCACCGGGGCGTCCTGCTCCGGCGGGTCCCGGAGCGTCGCGGCTGTGACGCCCAGTTGCCTCAGCAGCTTATAATAGTTGCGCCGCCGCTCCTCCGCGTCGGCCACCGTTAGGTCGACCCGCAGCACGCGCCGCAGCTCTTCGCCGAATTCGTCGTCCTCGGTCGGCTCTAAGATGACGGGTATGACCTTCAAGTTCGCCCTGTTCCCGCGGTTCGCGTCGAGCGCCCGATACTGCTCCAGCGCGACCCACCGGCTGCGCATCGCCGTGGGCGCGATCACGAGCACCAGGTAGCGGCTCTGGTCGATCCCCTCCTTCACGCTCGACAGCACGTCGGCGCCGTACGGGATGTCGTCCTCGTCATAGAACGCCTTGAAGCCCGAGGTCGCACCAGTCGCGAACGATCCGGCGGACCCACGCCTTCTGGCGGCCTTGGTGACTGACGAACGCGTGCCAGCGTTACGGCGCCGGCGGATCGGTAGGTGGTGGTGGCGGCGGCGGAGAAGCCGGCGGCGCCGTCACCCGCCCGCCCCCGCGGCCGCCGGGCGGGCGCGGCTCACGGCTTCAAACCTGCGCGCGGGTCGCCGGCGGCAGTTGCGGGTTGTCCTGCGGTGCGTTCGCCATGTCAGAGGTGTGTGCGGATGAAAGGCGCGCACCACGGGGGCCTCGGGCCGTGGCGGCCGTCAGGCAAACCCGCCTGTGTCTCAGGGACCCCTTTGCTCGTCTCGTTCCCGCGCCGCGCGCCGAGCGGCGCGCGGGACGACCTTCTACATTTGCCGCGTGGCCCGTGGCAATGAAACACTGTGTGCGCGTCCGGCGTCCGCGCGAGGTCGAGTGCCGCCTGCATGAGCGTGCGCACGCTGGCGGTATCACGCCGGCGAACACGGCCGGAGGCAAGCACCGCCATGGGTGAGTCAGCTACTGCCGTCCAACCACCACAGCCCGCCGCCGCCGCCGCGCCCGCGGCGGCGCCGAAGCTCACGCTGTTCATCAGCTACGTCCACGAGGACGGCGTGATCTCCGACGCGCTGAACAACGCGCTGAATGACGCGTTCGGGTCCGACGTCCAGGTCTTCATGGACAAGGTGAGCATTCAGCAAGGCGAGAACATTCACACCTCTATCGACGCCAATCTGAAGAAGGCGGATGTCCTCGTCGTCGTCAGCACAGGGCTTCAGATACCGAGTTACTGGGCAGGCTATGAGATCGGCTTCTTCCAAGCGAGCCACTCGGGCCCGCCCCCTGCGGGCGCGTCGTCGCTGTGGGGACGGATCGTGGTGTTCGCAGCCCCGGACTCACCACCCGGACCGCTCTTACAGCACAAGTACATCCCCGTCGGTTTCTCGGCAGCGGAGTTGGACAAGGCGGAGGACGCTTTTGCGACGGGACTTGTCGTCGCGCCAAACCACCCGCTCGTGGATTGGTTCGGTGAACTTTGGCTTGCCACAACCGGCCGAAAACTCACCAACCACAGGGCGCAACAACAGATTTTTGAGGGCATCGCCGCGATCTTCATCAAGAAGCTTCACGGCGCGTTTAAACTTCGCCCGCGTCACGTCTGGGAGCCTCAAAAACAACTGAAGATACGCTTCAGTTCCAGCGCCCAGATGACGCCCCCGGGGTTCTTCCCGCTCGACTCGCAGATCATGCTGATGCAGGACGCGAAATCGGTGTTCGGCGTTGGGGGGAAGACCAACTCCGCGGTTGTGAAGTGGGCGGACTTTCTCTCCTATATCAATGGCCACCCCCAGGCCAACTTCTGGACGGCCACGCTGGCTCGGATCGTTACCGCGGCTAGGGCCGATGGGCGGGTCGAGGACGTCAACGGCAACCTGATTTCATCCGCTGACCAGCGGCAGCTTTTCAGGGTCATCCTCACCTCCTGCACCACGTACTACAACGACATGATGGAGGCGACGCTCTACCTCGTGGAGGTGTTCCGCGCGCGGGAATGGGGTGACCCCAGAACGACACTGCTGGCCAAGGGACTTAACATGGCCATTCGATTTCGTTCGCTCTTCCTTGAGAAAACGAGCCGTTTCAGCACCCTCAACGTGCCGGCTGATAAAGCCAAACTGGTGGAAATGGCGACTGAAATTGCGGCTGAGCTCGACCTGCTGCACAACATGGCCTTGGACGCGAACCTGCATCAGCCGGCCGCGTGGACTAACATCCTGACCGAAGCGCAGGTCCAGCAAATGTCCGACGCGTGGGGGCCGGTCAGCGTTGAGCTTCTCGGGGCATGCAATGCATGCGTCAGGGCGGCCGACGCGCAGGCGGTTAAGGAGGCTAAGCCGGCTTTGGTGAGCGCGCTCACGCGCGTTCAGACGGAAACGGGCCCGATCAACGACATGTTGCTCCAGGCCGTCGCCGCGCGGCTCGTCGAACTTGCCAAGGAATGAGCGGTACGGTGGCCGAAACGCTGCGGCTGAACTAGGCGGCCGGCCGCGGCGGCCGGGCGGTGACACGCTGGTTGAGCAAGTCGCACAGCTGCGCCTGCACCGCCACGACCTCGGCGTCGATGGCCGCCCGTGCGGCGGGATCGCCGGCGAGGACGTGCGACGCGCGGGTCAGCCGTTCCAACCGGTCCCATAGCTCGCTGCGCGGATTATTCGCCCCAGAGAGGTCGGTCGGCTTCACCACCCTTGATCGGCACGCCCGTGACGAACCTTTAGCTCACCAGCGGGTATTCATGTACACCGGCGGGAGCTGAAACGCTCGTCAACGTCGGCGGCGCGTGTGCCACTTCTGCGGGGAAAGCCATGGCGTTCAGGTACCGTGGGTTCATCTCTCGAGCCGGAAGGCATCGCGTGGGCGAACGGAGCGAACGCGGTCTGCACGCGCGTGGAATCCCGAATTCTCACGATCGGCGGTCCTTGGAGTTCGTGTGGGATGGACATAGGAACTGCCACAAGCGGTGGACGACTCACAGCGCCTCGTGGTCGCTCGGACGAACGACTCGCGGGAGTCGCAGGCGGTGCAGGCAGTGCGGCGATGACGGGAAATCCCCAACGCCTCATGTGGCCGCTGCGTTAACTTCGGCTATCCAAACCGACGCGGTGGAGCACGGACAGGATCATGCCGAGCGTCGCCCAGTCGGCGTGCGGATCATTGAGGAGCTGCCGTACCGTGCGGACGCGGATGTAGGTGCATTCGGTCTCCGCAGCCTCGCCGTGGCAGGACCGGGCCGCCTCCTCGGCCCGCAGGCGGACCGTCTGGGCCTCGGTCAGCTCGGCTGAGAAGACGTGAGCTTGGTGCGTGGACAGAGTCCCCACCACTTGTCGCGCCTCGTGCCGGCGGAGCGCGGACGGGTCAAGCCGCAGCCCGACCTCCTGCTCCACCTCCGCCGCCGCCGTCACCTGCGGGTCCGCCCCAGCCTTGACCGACGACCCGCCGGGCAGTTCCCAAATGAAGCCGTCGGGCGTACGGCCGGGGCTGCGGAACTCCCGGACGAGAACTATGTCGGTGTCGAGCAGGTCGTGCCCGCGGCGGTACAGCACTGTCGCAGCCAGGTCTGGCCGGCCGATCACCACCTCGTTAAACTTGTGCCGGCCCTCAGTAGACACGTAGATGTCCGCGTGTAGTGCCCAGTAGAGGACGGCCTGGTTGCCGATGCGGAAGACCCACTCAACGTTGGCCCCCCGCAGCTCGCTCCCCGCCCGCCTCAGGGCTGCGTACCAACGGCGGAATGCATCGCTGCGCCAGATGTGCAGCGGCACCTCGCACTCACCGCCCCGCCGCGGTTCCCCTCCCCCGCCGATTGCCGCGCGGCAGGTCTCCGGCAGGGTAGCGTGGACGGGGATGCCCAACCGGCGGGCGTAGTGCTGCTGGTACCGGACGTGGTCCGCCGCGTCCGGCGTCCCCAGCACGAGCCGCGCCGGATCGCGCCCCTTCCAGAACCCCCACTCGTCGTTAGTCGTCAATCCGGGCAACGCCCGCATGTCCCGCGGCAGCCATACGAGAATGCGGTCCGACCGCCGCAGGGCGGCGTCCTCCCAGTCCACCTGCGTTGTGTAGTCGTCCAGCCACCGCCCGTCCCGCGGCTCGGGGACGAACACTTCGCCACCGAACCCCAGCGCTTCCAGCACGCGCAGCGCCTCGCCGCGCCACGGTCGGGCCTGCGACCCGGCGCGCGGGGTCGGGCCCGCCAGGAACACCGACAGCGTGATCTCCTCAGGCAGCGGCTCACCGGCGTAACAGACGTTCACGGGTTCACCTCGTCGCACGCGGAAGCGGGCGCCGCACGTCGCGCCATTCCTATGCTGTCCCTGGCGCGCCGGCCGACCGCGCACCCCTCCCACCCCCGTCCACCCGCGCGCGCGGCCCCGCTCCAGCTCCGCCGATTCGCAGAGTTCCCGTGTCTCAGCCTCCGTGAGGCCGTTGTTCAGACCGGCATATCCGGCGTGCATAAAGTCGTTTACCAGCGCCTCGTAATCGATCGCCCCGTCGCCATCCGCGTGCGAGGCGTACGCCGACTCGAGCAGCTCGAACGGGATGACCTCTTCGGCGTCCTGCCCGTCGGAGCCCTTGAATCTTCGCTTTCTGGGGTTTGCCACTTGGTACGCACGCGTGAGCGGCTCCGGCCGCTGCCGATCGCCACGGCGCGTGCCAGAAGGCGAGCGCAGCCGCCAAACCCGCCAACGAGGTACAGGGGCTTGCGTGCGCGCAGCGCGAGGTGGGCCTCCTCGAGGACGCCCGGGTACTTGCCCTGGTGGCCCGCAACCCGCCCGCCCAGGACCACGCGGGCGTCAACAGTCCCGGTCATAACCTGCCGCATCGCCGTCAGGCACCGGGCGCGCGCGTAGCGGTTATCCGGCGCGTCATCCGGCACGACCCGCGGCGCGTCGGGGTCGGGTCCGAACCGCGCCGCCACGTCCGGCGGCGGGGCCACCCTCTCGAACGTCGCCAATTCCAGGAGATTCGCCTCGCGCTCCTCGGAGAACTCCGCGGCGACGTGGAACGCGAGGAAGTTGAGGATCCGATGCAGCGGCGCCCGCCCCAGGTCACGGTACGCCCGGACCAGTTCGAACAGTTGCACGGTGTACCCGTATTGGGCCTTCTCTCGCAGGTCGCCCCCGTACGCGATCACCGCCCGCCGCGAAAGGGCGTTTCGCGCGAGCTCGATCATCGCCGCCAGCAGGTGCAATTCCGACTGGCCCTGCCCGAGCAGGTCGTCGGACTCCGAGATGGACAGGGCGACCTTCATCCCGTCGAGGGCGGCCCCGTCGACCATCGTTGGGGTTACGAAGCGGACCGACGGGAAAAGCCGGTCCAGTATCTCCGCTTCGGCCGTGCCCAACGGCGGGTCGGGGTAGAGGACCCACTCCCGCCCTCCCGCGGCCAGGGCGTGGCCGGAAGCCGTCGCGGACGGCTCGGCGCCGGTGCTCGCCGCCGGATTCGGCGGCACGGCTTCCGGCGGCGGCACTGGTTCACCTGTCTCCGCCTTCCGCTGTATCAGCGCCGCGTCGATGGGCTCGGGCGGGCGGAACAGCCGCAGGCGGGTCTCCGGAATCAAGCCGGCCTGCACCAGCGCCTGAAACCGCCCCTCCGCGTACAGCTTGCGGACGTACTCACGTACAGCCGCGGCGATGATTTCGGCGGAGTTGTCCGGCGTGGCCACGATCGTCCGTACGTTTCCCAGGTACGGGAAGCTGCGCTCCTCGCCACTCTTGAGCCCGAGCACTACAACGATCGGGCGGAGGTACTCTTTGGCTGTCAGCAGTTCGATGTTGCACCAAGGGCGGGAGGCATATTCGTCAGACTGCCAGGCTAGGACCGCAGAGCGCCTGATGTGCCCTTTGATCTCCTCGGTGAAGTCGTGCCCGGCCGCGATGTCCACGCGGTCGAAGAACGTGTCCAACGCCGGCGTGTCCTCGACGAGCCGCTTGACGTCCTCGGCCTGCCGGAGGGCGTCACGTTTGGCGTGGCTGATGAACAACTGGGGCGGCTCGAAGGAAAGGCTCCCGCTGCCGGTGTCATCGTTCCGGGGGCGATTCTGCATGAGCCGGCACAACGCCGCCGCCAACTGGAGCCGCAGCGCGACCTCCCACCCCTGGCGGCCGGCGTCGAGCCTGATCCCCTGGGTAGGGCCCACGTCTAAGGTTCCCCCTTCTTTGAACAGCGAGACTGGCAGGAGCAGGTGGCGCCCGCCCGAGGCCGAGGCCTTCCCGCCCAACTCCCTCGCATAGTCCTGCCAGCCGCGGTCCACGACCATCGACGGGTTCACCAAAAAGACCGCCACGCTGTGGTGCGCCCGGTGGAGTTCGATCGGCGGCGGGGTCAGCCCCTTCCGGGGCGAGGTGTGGAAATACACCGGCACGCCGACGGCCGGTGACATGGGCCGCTCCGGATCCCGGCAGAACTCGCGGTACAATCGCTCCGCGACCGTCCTCCCCGCCACCTCCGGCCCCTGAAGGCCCGGGTGCCAGACGACGTGGACGTTCAAGAACGGCTTGTACGGGTGAGGCAGCGACCGTCCGTCTTTCATTCGGCAGACTCCTTCGCTGGTCCCGCACAGCGTCGACCAATGCAACGCGGGCCGGTCCCGAGCATTAGTGCATCTTACTGTCAACCCGCGCGGGCCAGACCGTTCCCATGAACGCGCCAAGCGTAGGGCGCTGTGCGCCGGGACGGCCGCCGGTCAGCCGACGGTCCGCGGCGGCCCCCCGGCGTTCGGCGGATCGCCGACGCGTTTCTGGTAGTTCTGAAGAATGTCCAGCACGGCGGCCTGCACGTGAACGCGGTCGGCGCCGACGACGGGCCACTTGGCGAGGAACGTCTGTCGGTCCGTGGGCGCCGAGCGTAGCGACGGCCACACTCGTCGGGTGTCGTCCAAACGGAGCAGGTACAGGTGGTCCGCGCCGCGATGCTGGATCCACGTGTCCATCTCATCATAGCAGTACGGACTGGTCACGTACTCGCACCCCCACAGCGCGATGAACAGGTCGCACTTGCCCGTGATCTCCTCCTCGATGTGCTTGTCGATGCGCTCGCCCTGCGCGATGTCCCGTTCGTCCCGAAACACCGTCACTTGGCCTTGTCGCCGCAGGACGGCCTCGACCAGGTCCGCGTAGTCCGAACGCTTCCAGGCGTAGCTGAGGAAGACGCGGGGAGTGGCGGCGTCGCCGCGCATCCCGCGCAGCCTGTCGATGAGCGTCAGCACGGCCGCGGCGCCCTGCTCCGGGTCGTCAAGCTTGTCCACCCCGTCGGACCCGAGCCGGTGTCTGAGTTTGCCCTCCGCATGCCTGAAGGCCTGTTCGGCGGCGCCCCCGAGGAAGCGGTAAGGACGTGACCGAACTAGGAGGAACCGAGGTGGAGAAGAACCCGCACATCACCAGCACGTCGATCCGCCTGTACACGGCGATCGCCTCTGCCGTGGGGCGCGAGACCGCCGATCGGCTGTTTCCCCACGTGACGCGCTTCCTCGCGAGGCTTGACGCGGGGGTCCGCGGCACCGGGCAACTGTCCGACCCCGAGGAGTGAGCGGTGCGTACGGCGGCGGCGGTCGACGTCGCCGATCCAACGCGGGCGTGCTCGGCTGCCGGCGGTCTGGCGTCTCCGCCGCTGGAGGCCTCGTCCCCCTCCCCCCCCTTCCTTCTGTTGGTAATTCTCTCCGTGTGAGCGCGCGGCCGCGGGATGGGTCGGAGTAGCTAAGCGGAAACCGGAAACGGCCTGCTGACGATGCACGGGAGCGACGTGCGGTCGACGACGTGACCGTACAGTCCTGTGAACTCCGCGAACCGGGGGTGGTGCGGCCCGATGCCGTAGCACTTGCCGACGCCGCCGTCCCTCCCCCCGAACTTCCACGTCGCGTTCCGGAGGACGATCAGCCCGGCCAACTGCAGCATCACGGGGACCGCGACCCGCTTCCGCTTGTCCGCGAACGTCGCGGACAGCAGGCCGGCCGCGCCGAGCTTTCGGTACATCGCCTCCTGGCCCACCTGCGAGCAGGAGTGCATGCGGTCGGCGCGGTTGGCCGCGAACGCGGACAGCGTCAGCACGCACAGCCCCGCGGCCAGGAGCTCGTCCTCGACGAGCGTGGCCCGCTTGGTCCGCGGCGACCGGTACTTCACCGCCCGGTGTTGCCGTACCTCGACCGTGACCCACCGTGCCACCAGATCCATCCAGTACGCCTTGTCGTACCCGACCTTGGCGGGGTTCGCCCTGTGGTCGTCGAGCGCTTCACGGGCGCGGCGCAGGCGCGCCGTCTCCTTCTGGGGCGTGTCCTCCCCCTTGGCGAAGCTCTCGGCCTTGTAGAAGGCCACGAGCGCCTCCGCCGAGGGGGCGTAGCGGTCGTACGTGTAGAAGTAGAGCGAGGAGGCGAACCGCATCCGGTTCTTGCCGCTCGTCTCGGCGTGGGCCCTGCGGGTCAGGCGCTGCCGCCTAGCCTCGCCAGCGACCCCCGCGGGGGCGCTCACACGGAGAGTATTACCAACAGGAGAAGGGGGGAGGGGGAGGGAAGCGGCCGCCTCGCCCTTTGCGCTCAGCTTGGCGATCTCGTCGTCCAGCCTCCGGGCCTCCTCGGGGCCGTACCTCAGCACCAGTTCCCGCAGGTGCGCTTCGGGGATTGCGTGGACGTACCGCTGGTTCCGTTTTGCGAGGAAGCTGAAGAACGCTTCCTGCTCGGCCTCGAACGTCCGCCGCGCGACCGCACCGGCGAGCGGCATCGTCACGAGCACCCCCCGGTGGTCGTCGTTGGGATTCCCGTCAGATTCGGCCCACAGCTTGGCGAAGTCGTCCCTGCTGTCGTAGTGCAGCGTGCCCTTGATCGCGTCGAACCGGTTCCCGTCGTCGACGCGGTGCCGCGCCCGCAGGACGCGGGAGAGCGCGTTGACCAGCAGGTTGAACTCGGCCGGGCTGCTGGCCCGCTCGATGATCGTCCAGATGTACCGCCCGTTCCGGTTGCGGCTGTGCTCGACGTAGACGCGCCCGCCGTAGTCCCAGTCCGCGACGAAGCAGTCGTGGTACACGTCGCACGCCAGCCCGTGAGCCTTCCCCGGGTCCTTCGCGTCGACGTCCCAGCCGAGCAGGTGGGAGCGCGTCCGCGGCGAGTTCACGAGGAACCGGAACTGCTGCCGCGCGTCGGCCGGCTCGGCGGCGAGGTGCAGGATCAGGTCGCGCTTGCGGAACGTCCGCCGGCACCGCCTGCAAGAAGTCCGTGCACGGCCGCGGGTTGTTGTCGCCGTTCACGTGCTTGGGCACCCAAGACCCCAGATCGTCGTCGTAGGCGGACACGCCGAAATAGTCGGGGTCGACGAAGGCGCGGAGGGCCGCGTGCAGCCGGTTGTACGGGCGATAGACGTCGGCGGGGCCGAGGCCCATCTCGTAGGCAGAGCAAAAACAGGCCGGAAAAATTCAGTCGGTCAGCCTGTCGCGGCAACAGGTTTTCGATGTGTGGTCCGCTACTGTCAGCACGCGTTTGCTGAACTTCGGCGAACGTCCGGCCACACGGCCGCGTGCCTCGGAGTGGTCCTGAAACAGCGTGTGCTCTCGCGTTCGCGCTGCTCGTCCGGTAGCTTCGTGATGTCGAGCCCCACTACGTTCCCGGCCACCGGCCCATGGTTCATTGCAATGAAGTAACAGGCCCCGGCGAGCGCGAGCAGTTCGTGAATGCTCCAATGCCAGTCCGCGGGGGCGGGGATGCTCTGCCAGTCCTGAATGCTCGTTATGACTTGCTCGGCCCTCTGCTTGTCGAAACTGATCGATACATGCTGGCTCCTGCGAATGCGTTTCGGTGGCTGGGCGTGTGGGAACATCCGGCGGCCCATGCGTGCCGACCAGCTTAGCGCCGGCCGGCACGTGATCAGTCGGGCGACGATCCGGTCCCCGTCGTCGTAGGGGTAGACCGCGATCGGCTCGTACCGCCGAGCCGCCGGGCGGAACTCGACGACACAGACGGCGGTCGGCTCGCCGGTGTCGATGTCGGCGAGCGTGCCCACGACGCGCGGGCGGGTCGGCGGGGTCGGGTCCGCGCTGCCGGACGGCGTGAGGTAGAACGTCATCGGGCGGCGCTCCCCTCTGCTGGCGCGTCCT
>JAUJNJ010000071.1 GCA_030448225.1 Phycisphaerae bacterium | reverse complement strand
GAAGCCCGCTGGTCGTCCCGTGAAGGTAAGTGGTGCGCCCCGAAAGACCAGCAGGCTTCCGCCCCCGGCTATCAGGTGACGAATGTGCAGTTCATCTAATCGAGGAGCGACTCGTCGCATGACAGCGTCGATGTGCGCCCCTCATGCGGACCTCTGAGCGGGAACGTTGCATCGTGCCACGCGCACGCGCGTGCCGAACTGCCCCACCCCGCTCACGCCGTTCCCGTCGCGGGCACGACCTCGTCGACGGCTCGCGGGGTTCGCATCGGCCGGATGTCTCGCAGCGAGCCGAGTTGCCGCACCTGCGGCCAGAGACCGGCGACGGCGGCGACGAGCGCGATCGCGCCGACGCCGCCGAGCACGATCGCGCGCGCCGTGCCGAACAGCGCGGCGGTCACGCCCGACTCGAACCCGCCGAGTTCGTTGCTCGCGCCGATGAAGACCGTGTTCACCGCGGCGACGCGTACCGCATCCGTCTGGGGCAGGGCCTGGATGAGCGTGTGACGCACGACCACGCTCACCGTGTCGAACGCGCCGGAGATCGCGAGCATCGCGACCGACAGCCAGAGCGACTCCGACAGCCCGAACACGATCATTGACACGCCGAACCCGGCGACCGCCCAGAGCATCACCAGCCCCGCGCGGCGGGCGGGAGGTGAGCCATCAGGACCGACGCGACCAGCGCTGCGCCGGCCGAACTGCAGCAGCCACCCAGGCCGACCGGGCCGACCTTCAGGATGTCTGCGCGACCGCCGGCAGCAGGAACGTCGCGCCGAGCAGGACGGCGAAAAGGTCGAGCGTGATCGTGGCGAGGATCACCTTCGTGCATACACGACCGCACAGGCCGGGGCTGCGGCAGGCCCGGCGGGTCGGTGCAGCGGGCGATCGGGCGGAGCGTGAGCAGGCCGAGCATCACGAAGAGGAACACGTCACCCGCCGCGTTGATGAGGTATGCCGCCGGCGGGTCCGAACAGCAGCACGAGCCCGGCCGCCGGCCCGGCGACCGAGGCGATGAAGAAGGTGCTGTTCCACGTCACCGCTGTTGAACACCGGCGGCGGTACGACCTGCGGCAGCGACGCCGCGCCGGCCACCCCAGCGACGCGCGACCGCGTTCAGCCCCCAGCAGCGCGTACGCGCACCCCACCGGCATGCGGTACCACGACCAGCGCCAAGCGCCAGCGAGCAGACCGCCGCCCCCGCGAGGCTGATCCGCACGACGCGCGCCGGTCGAACCGGTCGGCCACGTGCCCGGCCGGCAGCGCCAGCACCATCACCGGCAGCATACTTGCGCCAGGCCGACCCACCTGAGCGACAGTTCCGACCCCGTCCGCTGGAAGACCTCGTACCCGACGGCCACGCTCTGGATCTGGTGCCCGATCGCCCAGGAGACGAACCACCCGAGCGAGTAGAGCCGGTAGTCGCAGCCGCGCTGCGCGTGCGTCGCGGGCCGTCGGCGGCGGCGTACTGTCGGCGGAATCGCCGTGCGACTGGCCCTCGGTCGGCGCGACCGACGCCGGCCGCTCCAGGTCTGGCGGCTCGACTTCCGACACGCGTCGCTCGTGATTCTCCTCGGCCCGGTTGGTTCATGTCGCCGCAGGGTAGCGGCGCGACGTTCATCTCGGCCAATGAGCAGACGGGTATGCCGACGACAACACGACGTGACGCTCGCGCTGGACGAGCTTCATATTTCATCGCACGCGGCCGCAGAACCCACGGAACAAGTTCCGTGGGCGTTCCGGGATCTTGTGCTTAACCGAGTGCAGAGAGACGAGGACGCACGATTGATCGCTGAATCCGCACAGGATCCGACTTCGTCGCGTCGCTCACCGGCTCTATTGAAGATGCTTCCCACCACCCCACCACCCCACCACTCTTCTACTCCCCCACTCCCCCTCCCACTCACCTCCCCACCTCCTCCCCTCCTCCTGCGCGCCTTGCTCGACCTCCGCTACGGCCTGGACGACCTCCTCGTGCGGGATGCCGGCCTGCGCAAGGGCCCTCCTCGGTCATGGGCACGGCCACCTCGGTCGGCACCACGGCGCGCCGCGCGGCGGGTGGTGACCTTGGTGAACTCGGCGCAAGGGAACAGGATCTGCGCGGAGTAGTAGATCCAGACCAGCAGCACGATCAGCGACTTGCCTCCGCGCCCGTAGCTCGACCAGAGCGTCGTGCGACCGACGTACTGGCCCGATCGCGTAGCGGCCCAAGCGCGAACAGCAGCGACGTGAGCACCGCCCCGAGCCACACGTCGCCACCGCACCGTCACGTCCGGCAGCACCTGGAAGATCGTGGCGAACAGCACGGTGATCACGACGAACGAGATCGCCGCGTTGGCCGCGTACCAGACGTGCGCCAGCCCGGCCACGTCCGGGGTGGCGTGGTCTGCAGGGCGGCGAGCATCGCCCAGGACGAGCGACGTCATCAGCAGGAACCCGATGCCGATCACCATCGCGAACGACAGGAACCGCTGCACGAGGCCTCAGCGCGGCGGCCTTGTTGCCCGGCTTGGGCACGACCTCCAGGATCGTGTCGAGCCGCGTCGGGAGCTCGGCGAACACGCCGGACGCGGCGAACAACAGCACGCCCAGCCCCAGCGCCGTCGCCAGCGCTCGGGCCCTGCGCTTGCGCGGCGGCGTCGAGCATGACCGCGACGGCCACGCCGGCGTCGTGGCCGAACAGCGTTCGAACTGCTCGCGCCGCGCCCGCCTCGCGCCGAACGCGCGCGTCGCGGCCGAGCGCGACGAGGATCAGGATCGGCGCGACGGCAGCGCGGTGTAGAACGCCAGCAGCCGCCCTCAGGCGCGCCTTGTCCCCACCACCCGCTGACCGTCTTGCTCAGCAGCGTTCCCCAGTTGACCGCGCGCATGTCGAGTCGCTCCTTGGCCCTTTATGTCCGCCGGCCGCGGGCCGCACGGTGATGCGCGCGGGTGTGGCGCGAACGTCCGACGTCCAACGACCAACATCCAACGTCCAACGTCCGAAATGCGAGGCCCAGAGTCTGCCCTTCCGACTTGAACGTTGGACGCCGGACGTCGGATGTTGAACGTTCGCCTCGCCGCCCGCCGCCGCCGCCAACTCCGCTTCCTACCGCGCCAGCAGTCCGTCCCACGCCCGCGGATGCACCTCGACGTAGTACCAGCCGTTGCTACGGCGGACCTCGAGGGCAGCCGTAGACCAGGTGGACAGCACGTCCGCTGGATCACGTCGGCCGGCGCGCGCCGCGGGCGGCGGCCCGGCCGGCGGACAGCAGCAGCACCTCGGACGTGGCCGGCGGCAGTTCCTCGACGTGGTGCGTGATGAGCACGACCGCGGGCGGCGGCGGCGCGGCGGCGACCGGGTCCGTGCGCCGCGGTTGAACAATCGCTGCACGACGCCCAGGACCTGCTCGCGGGCGAGCAGGTCAAGGCGAGCCGTTCTGCTCGTCGAGCAGCAGCAGCGACGGCCGCACCGCCAGCAGGGCGATGAGCGACCGCACGCGCTCGCCGCTGCTGAGCGTGCGTACGCGTGGTCGGCGACGTGCGACAGCCCGACCTGCAGCAGGCCGGCGGCGGCGTCGCGCATCGCGTCGGCGGGCGCGTAGAGCTCGATCGTGCCGAAGAAGCCGGTGAGGCGACCTCGCTCGCCGTCATCAGTTGCGGGTCGGCGTCGTACGGGCCGGCCGGCTGCACGAGGCGGATCGAGCGGCGCGCGACGGCAGGTTCGTCGCCCATCCGGCTCGAGGACCGACACGTGCCCCTCCTTCGGCCAGAGGTGGCGAGGCCAGGATGCGCGTCAGCGTGCTCTTGCCGCTGCCGTTGGGTCAAGCACCGCCACGCACGCCCCGGCCGGCACCGACCAGTCGACGCCGCGCGGATCCACGTATCGCCGCGCACGACGCCGACGCCGCTCAACTCGATCGCCGGTTCGGGGCGTTCATCCCAGGGCGACGCTACGGGAGCCGCGAGGGCAACTTTCCGCCCACCGCGAGAAAGACGGTGGGGGAACGCCCGGCGCGGGGATGGGTGGGCAAGCGCGGGCGGGAGGAGGCTCGCGGCACGTGACAACCACGAGCGGATCTTACACGTGTTCGAGAGATCACGTGGCATGAGCGGCCCACCCATAACCCTCGCGGTTTTGGGTAGGACACGGGCGGCCCCACATGGCCAATGTCGATGAAGTATCCGGGACATGGGCGGGCCCCCATGCCACGTTCGGACCGCAAACGCTAAACGCTTCCTCGGGTCTGTCGAGGGTGGTGCGGCGTCGAGGCGACGACGTCGGCTGTTGATGTCGATCTGCCCCTGCGGCTCGTCCGTCTCCGGCAGGTTCTGCATCTGCTTCAGCCGCTCGACGGCCTCCTCGTCGGTGGCGGCGACGTGGTTCGTGTTTGCGTCCGCGGCGTCGGTGTCGGCGGTGAGTTGGCCCTCGCCGCGTTCGATCTCCCCGTCGACTGCGTCCGGCGGCATCTTGGATCGGTCGCCGGCCGCGGCACTGCCGAAGGTCGAACCGCTGCGTTCGGTCTCACCGCCGCCGGGGTCGAAGATGCGCGTCATGAAGTTCCTTTCGCTTGCGAGCCGTGCCCGAGTGTACCCACCGGCCCGGCCGAACACACAGCGGGCAACCAGGTTGGGAAGGCGACGGATCGCGATCGCGTGCGACTCATCGCGCAATCCTTACGTGATCGAGCACCACCGTGCAGATCCCGGATTACAGAAGAGCGTGATGTCCCCCACGCGCCAAGTTCCGTTCGCCATCGCCAGCGTGGTCGCGCCGATCGTGGCGGCCGGGCTGCTCGCGGCCCTTCCGCTCGAGCCGAAGGCGTCGGATGCCGCGTACCCCCACTGCCCAACTCGGCGCGTTGCCGCCGAGTCGACCCCGTGCCGCCCCGCCTCTCCGCCCGAGCCAGCCCGCCCCGACAGCCTTGAACGGGCTTGGGCTAGCCCCGCGAACGACGGTTGATCGTCATCGCGCGCGTCTTGGACGTTCGCACGCCTCCTCCGCCCCGGCGAGAGGATTAAACCGCATCGCCACGCTAACGCTCGGCGAAGCACGCCCCGTCGCGTCGCCAGGGGCCCATTTCCTGCGGCTCTCGCTCGCCAACCCCACTGCGCCCGACGCAGTGCGGTAACTTCTCATACATCGATGACGCGGTACCGGTGCGTAATGGTCATCGCTAAGTCGCCCACGTCATGCACGAGCGGACGTTGCGCCCCGCCGGCCGCGGGTTATCGGACCCTCGCCAGGGGCCGTCCCCGCCTTCACGCGGCGGGCCGCCATGTTATCGGACTAAAGTCTCGGCCGGAGATAAGCCGAAGAAAGTGGCGAGGAGGCCCGCGTGTGACGCTCGATGAATCGGGCGTCGCCACGCCGCGGGACGATCGTGAACAGCCCCATGATGTCGTGGGGACGACGCGACCGGACGCGGCCAGAAACCCGACCCGCAAAGAAAAGGAGGCACCTTTATGCGTCGTACTCTCCTGCTCCAATCGATCCTCGGCCACCTGTCGCTCCTCGCCGAGAAGCACCCGAAGAAGGCCGCCACCCCCGTCGCCCGGCAGGCCCAGAAGTACGTCACCACCACCCTCCGGACCCCGCGCCCGGCAAGCCCACTTGAACACAGGGCTCCCCTCGATGCCCGTCGCGCCGACCGCACGCGACACCGAGTTCTACGAAGGTCACACCGACGTCGGGCTCGTACGTTGGCGCTGGGTTCCCGCAGACGCGCTCTCTGCGAGCGGCGGCTAAACGTCGGATGAAGCGAATCGGCGTCGGTGCTCGGTCGCGGACTGCCATCGGGCGCGATTTCCACGCGAACCTTGCTGCTTCGATCATGAAGACGGTCCTCCTGCTCACGGTCTCGAACGTGTTCATGACGTTCGCGTGGTACTGGCATCGGAAGGTGCCGGAACTGAAAAAGAGCGGCGCTATGGCTGGCGATCCTCGCCAGTTGGGGGATCGCGTTCTTCGAGTACTGCTTCCAGGTCCCGGCCAACCGGGCCGGCCACGAGCGCGGGCTCACGATCGCGCGCGCTGAAGATTCTGCAAGAGGTCATCACGCTGTGCGTGTTCGTGCCGTTCGCGCTCTACTTCTTCCCCGAGGAGAAGTTGGCGTGGAACCACGTCGTCGGCCTGGTGCTGGTGATGGCCGCGGTGTTCGTCGTATACCACAAGTGGTGAGCGGCGACGGGCCGACGCAGGCCGCGGCGAGTGCCGCTGGCGTCACAACCGGCGGATGCCGTTGTAGATGAGCAGAACGTGGTCAACGCGCGCGCCGACGACGTGACGATCAGCGCGGCCGGAACGCCGGGTTGCGGCTGACCGTGCCCTCCTGCACGGTGATCGGCATCACGAGCAGCCCGCCCGCCAGCAGGACGTAGCCCGTCACCACCGCGATCCGCTCCCCCGCGTCACCGGCGGCGGGACGTCCGCCGCCTTGTACTCGATGACCGGCGCTCCCCAGCGCGCCGGGGCCGGCAGCTTTCGATCGACACTTCAGGTTTCGCGACGGTCTCACGCTTCACGCCGGTATCATTCGACGCCTGCGCGCCCTCATTTCCACCGCCGGTCTAACCCTCGCCCGTCTGGCGATCTGGTTCCCTCGTCAATGCAACCGCGGCGACGCGGAGGCGGACGCACTCGTGGCCATATCTGGGAATACGCGGCTCCCTTGCCTGCGACACCGCAATGGGCCATCAAACGCCCTGCGCGCGACGAAAGCTGGATCCCGTCTCAACCTCTCTCTCCGACCTTCGCGTCTCCCGTCTTCGCGTCTTCGCGGTTCCATTCTTTCCCCCGGGCAACTACGAACCCGCCCGTGCGGCAAACGTGTCTACCCGCCGTTACAATCGCGGGCTTATGCCGACGAGACTGATCGAGTTGGTGGAACGGGTCCCGACGTGCAAGGTCGTGCTGCTGGGCGACTTCATGCTCGACCGCTACCTGTACGGCAACGCCGAGCGCTCTCGCCCGAGGCGCGCCCGGTGCCGGTGCTCCACTTCCAGCGCGAGGAGACGCGCTCGGCGGCGCGGGGCGTCGCGGCGAACCTCGCGGCGCTGGGGGCGACCGTGCGGGCGATCGGCGTGCTCGGCAGCGACGCGGCGGCCGACGACGTCCGGCGGCAACTCCAGGCGGCGGGCGTCGACGCGGGCGGCCTCGTCTGCTGCACGGGCCGGCCGACGATCTGCAAGGTCCGCCTCGTCGGCCTGGCGCACTTGCCCACCACCCGCAGCAGATGATGCGCCCTCGACTTCGAGGAGCCGGCCCCCCACCCGGCGGACGTCGAGGCCGACGTGCTGCGCAAGTTCGAGGCCGCCATCGCCGACGCCGACCTCGTCTGCCTCGAGGACTACAACAAGGGCCTGCTCACGCCGGCGCTCTGCCAGCAGGTGATCGCGACCGCGGCGCGGCGCGGCCTGCCCGTGCTGATCGACCCGGCCAACATCCCCGACTACCGCAAGTACGCCGGCGCGACGTGCCTGAAGCTCAACCGCACCGAGACGCAGAAGGCGACCGGCCTGCCCGCCGACGACGAGCCGCAGTGGGCGGCGGCGGCGCAGAAGCTGCTGAGCGACCTCTCGCTCGAGTCGGTCGTCGTCACGCTCGACAAGAGCGGCGCCTACCTCGCCACGCGCGACGGCACCCGCCGGTGGCTCAAGACCCGAGCCCGGCAGGTGTACGACGTGACCGGCGCCGGCGACATGGTGCTGTCGATGCTCGCCGTCGCCCGCGCGGCCGGCGCGGACTGGTCCGAGGCCGTCGCGCTGGCGAACGTGGCGGGCGGGCTGGAGGTGGAGAAGTTCGGGTCGGTGCCGGTCACGCGCGACGAGGTGATCCAGGAACTTCTGATCGAGGCGCACGAACACCAAGGCAAGGAGCGCTCGCTCGACCGCCTCGCCGCGGAGCTGCAGCGCCACCGCGCGACCGGCAAGCGGATCGTCTTCACCAACGGCTGCTTCGACCTCGTGCACCTCGGGCACGTGAAGTACTTCCAGTTCGCCAAGGCGCAGGGCGACCTGCTGGTCGTCGGCGTCAACACCGACGGCAGCATCCGCCGCCTCAAGGGGGAGAAGCGGCCGGTGATCGACGAGGGGGACCGCCTCGGCGTGCTCGAGGAGCTCGAGAGCATCGACTACCTCGTGCGGTTCGACGACGACACGCCGCTGCGGCTCATCGACGCGATCCGCCCGGACGTGCTGGTGAAGGGGGCGGACTACCGCAAGGAACAGGTCGTCGGGTGGGACGTCGTCGAGGCCTACGGCGGCCGCGTCGCGCTCGCGCCCCTCGTCGACGGCCGCAGCACGTCCGCGGTCATCCGGCGCATCCTCGACGCGTACTCCTGAGGACAGACGTCCCCGGTGTCGCACGTGTTACGTGCGGCGCGCTTTCACAGCCCCATCACGATAACCTCGGGTGTCCCCTTTTAGCCGCATGCCCGAAGGGCTCGCTGACGGTGATGCGGACGAGCGCTGCGCCCACGCACCTGAGCGGCGCAGTCGCGTAATCGCGTGGTCGCACGTCGCGTGGTCGCGTGGTCGCGTCGGATTTAGGGCAACCACCATAGTCGCGCGCGCGACGCGGCGGGCAAGCCCACCGGCTAAATCCCCCGCGCCGTTCATCACGGGGCCCCGTACGACATGCCCTGCGCTCCGCTCACCTCGGCAGCACGCGTGCGGGCCGGTCGTTGCCGCCGCTGGGGCAGACGGGGGTGACGACCTCGGCGTAGCGCTTCCGCGTCCGCGCCGAGAGCTTCACCCACGACCGCGCGGTGCCGCCGGGGCGTTTGACGAGCAGGCCGTCGAGGTGCATCAGGACGGCGCTGGCGACGCGGGGCCCGCGCGCGCTGACGGCGGCCTCGAGTTTCTTGCGCTCGGGCTCCTCGTACTTCTCCAGCACCCAGACGAACGGCTCGCCCTCGCCGCACTGGAACACCTGCGCGCGGACGGCGAGCTTGCCGTGGTCGCCGTGCCCGGGGCGGTGGACGCGGAACGGCGGGACGCGCGTCGCGTCGTCGGCGAAGAAGGACTTGCCGTCGTCGGCCGAGAAGTACGCCTTGCCCGACCCGCCCCGGCCGCCGCGCGGGCCGGCGCACCCCTGCCACAAAACGACGATCAGCGCCAACGACATCACGGCGGCGGTCACGCCGGTGGTCAAGCCCGGGTTCTCGTTGAGCGTCTGGCGGATTTCCACGGCGCGTCGGCTCCCGAGATCGATTCGGCTCGCGAGACACAGCCGGGGCCGCGCGCCGGGCTGGATCGACCACCGCCGCGACCGGCGGACGCGCGTGCGACGGAGCGGCGGCTCCCCGCGACAACACACCCGCGCCACAGTCGAGATGGGTCTGCCGGCGAAGGCTCCAGTATGTGCGGTGGCGAGCGTGCCGATCCGCCGACGGACGGGCCGTCCCGGCGAATCGGCCGGCATGGTACGCGCGACGCGCGGCGTACAAGCCGCGCGCAGCCCGTCGCGACGCGCGTCGACGGGCGAATCGGCGGGCGAATCGGCGGGCGAATCGGCGGGCCTCGGCGGGCGGCGCGGGGAAAGTTTGCGCGTTTTCTGCGCTGCGGCCGCGCGAAACGTTGTCCTATAAGGGACCTCAGGCGGTGACGACGATTGCCGCGAGAACAACGAGTCGGACGAAAGGAGCAGTTTTATGTCACGCATGGGTGAATCGAACCCCGGTGATCAGGGCATGCAGCAGGGCGGCGGCCAGGGCCAGCAGGACGCCGGCGGGCAGCAGCAGAACGTGACGGCGGCCGTCGGACAGATGGGCGAGCAACTGCGCGACCTCGGCGGGCAGGTCCGCGACGCCGCCACAGCGCTACGAGCAACTCCGCGGGCAGGCGACCGACTACTACGATCAGGGCCGCGAGCGCGCCCAGCAGTGGGAGCAGGGCCTCGAGGACTACGTCCACGAGAAGCCCCTCCAGGCCGTGCTGATCGCCGCCGGCGTCGGCATGCTGCTCGGGATCCTCTGGAAGCGCACAGCTAAGGTCAGACACGGAGTGGCCGGCGGCCGGCGGTACGGCAACCCGGTGGACGCGCGCGGCGGGCGGCGCGGCGGGCCCCACGGGGCCGCCCGCATCCGCGCGCGCGGCGCACCGGGGCCCGACCGCCGGCCCCGCCAGCACAATGCCCATGGACCCGAACGATCCCACCGCACCCGACCTCGGCGGCGCCCAGAGCAGCGGCCGCGCCCCGCCGCCGGCAGCGGCGCACGCGAGTATGCCGCCGGTGGCGGCGCCGGCGCGCACGAGTACGACGCCCGCGGCGCCGGCGGTGGCCCGCGCGAGTACGTCGCCAACGCCAACCCCAACGCCGGCGGCCCAGGCGGCGCGGCCGACGCCAACGGCCGGGGCGAGGCGCAGGGCCCCTCGCCCGCCGACGCGCTGCGCCAGGCCGGGGCGGCGATCGGCGAGTTGAAGGAGTACGCGGCCTATTACGTCGCCACGAAGCTCGACGGCGTGAAGGTAACAGTCCGGAACCTCGGCGTCTACGCCGTGCTCGGCATCGTCGGCCTGATCGCACTGTCGGCGGTCGTGACGACGGCGGTCGTGATGCTCCTCGTCGGACTGGCGCTGGCGATCAGCGACCTGTTCGGCGACCCGCGCGAGAAGCTCTGGATCGGCGCGCTGATCGTCAGCCTGCTGGTGCTCGGCGGGCTCGTCGCGGGCGTGGTCTACGGGATGCGGAAGCTGACGAACACGTCGCGCGCCGCACTGGTGAAGAAGTATGAAAGCCGACAACGCGAACAGCGGATCAACTACGGCCACGACGTCCGCGGCCGCGAGGCCGATCCTGGGCGAGAAGTCGCCTGAGGAGGAGGCCAAGGCCGTCGCCGACATCGGGATCGGCGAGGGCGCGTACCTCACCCGCCAGGCGCAGCTCGCGCAGCAGGCGATGAGCCGCGCCGCGTCCGACCTGGCCTCCTCGCTCGCCAAGGCGGCCAACCCGCGCGTGCTGATGCAGTCGCACCCCTGGGCGACCCTCGGCGCGTCGACCGTCGCCGGCTTCGTCGCCACGACGCTCCTCGTGCCGTCGAAGGAAGAGCAGGCGCTGAAGAAACTCGCCGCGATCGAGCGGGCGCTGAACCCGCCCCCGCCCCCGCCGCCCCCCAAGGCCGACGGCAAGCCCGAGAGCGGCGAGGCCGGTTACAAGTCCGGCCGGCAGGGCATCACGCGAGCGATCATGGGCGAGGTGATCGGCGCGCTGAAGCCGGCCCTGGTGAGCCTGCTCACCGCCGGCGTGACCGCGACGGCGGCCAAACCCTCCCAATCCGAGATGCAGGCCGCCGCCGCCGCCGAGGATCACAACCAGTCCATGGGCGGCACCCCTGGAGGTTACTGAGGTTGGCACCGCCCCCGGATGCGGCGGCGGGCCGCTAGGTCCGGGCGTGCGGATTGCGCGGCCCGGCCGCAAGGCTTTCCCGGATTGCCACCCCACTTTAAGAAATCCTGACGCGCCGGTTTTTTTTCGTTGGCCGCTTATCGTATGCGGGGTACTCTGAGGGCGTCGAACGAGCCGGACGGGCCACGAGCCTCCATCCGCCCGAGCGATGCAACTTCTTCGCCCTCTCCACGTTAGAAAGCAGTGGTCGTCCCATGAAGTCCCGCAGGCGCCACCCCGTCCTATACGTCGCCCTCCTCGCCCTGCTGTCGCCGTTCGTGTGCCCCGCCGCGGCCCCGACGACGCCGGCTGTCGCACCCTCTGTCGGTGAGTCGCCGCTGTCGGCGGTTCGCCCGGAAGTCCGCCTTCGCAAACTCCACCTCGTCCGCCCGGACCTCATCCCCTACCCCATCGCTTCTGAGATCTATTGCTGAATGATCGACCCTCCTTCGAGCGGGGGTTGCGACGGGTGTTGTGAGCGATTCGTTCTCCATGGATCCACGCTCGACGGTTTTTTACTTCCCACTGATCGAAACTTGCCAGCGCGCGGGGCGCGCTCGCTGTTCGGCGCACGACATCGGTGCACTTAACGCGCTTGGCGTGCGGGTTAGGGGATGCGGCAGGTCACGTGCCCGCTGAAGCGGCCACGCCGCGCGGCAACTCGCGGACCCGCGTTGAAGCACAACCGTTCGTGATTGATCTGTTGCACGTACCGCTCTTCCCTCACGTCGGAAGGCGCGAGCGTGGGTCTCGCTCCCGCGCAGATCGCGATGCTCGGGCCGTAGAATGACTGAGGAACGGGTGAGTGATCGGGCTGGTGCGACGGGCCGCTGCGTTTGACAGGCGCGACCCGCTCTGGCAGAATCCGGCCGCGTTCGGACCGGTCGGGGCGTCGTCCGAACTTCCCGGGCACCCATTCCATTGCGCAGGCCGCCGGGGCGGCCGGATTGCCGTTGAAGGATCAACCGAGCGGAGCACGGTCGCGGGCAAGACGCCCGCGCGACCGCCGCCGGCCCCGTCGAAAGGAGTCTCCCTTGGCCAGTGACACCGCCAGCCGTGAAACCTCTCCCGCCGTCTCGCTCTTCCAGAAGGCTCACAGCCGCATGACGTCGCTGCAGCGCGTCGACGAGCAGTTGACGAGCCTCCTCGACCAGCGCCGCAAGATCCAGGACGAGCTGCGCACCATCCAGTCGCTCATCAACGAGGAGTTCGAGCGCGTGATGCGGTCGAGCGGCGACATGCCGAACAGGGTCCTCTCGCAGATCGCCGAGACCGCCAACGGCAACGGCCACCACGACCGCGTCGGCGGCCAGCGCGTCGAGATCGCTGAAGTCATTTCCTGACGACGCCGGCGCCGGGTCCGCGGGCGACGCGTCCCGCGCGACCAGTACCGCAGGCTTTTGCAAGCGCGAGCGAACGCGCGTCCCGACGACTTCGGGAGGCGCGTTTCTCGTTTGAAGCGTAAGAAGTGCCTCGCCCCCACCCGCTCGCCAGATCCGCGTCGCGTTGAACCACACGCTCGGGGTGCAGAACGAGCCCCGATACAAATTTCGGTTGCTGACTGCGGGGGTGGGGACACCTCTGCGGCGGCGAAACCGCAAGCGCCCGCCGCGCCGTTGACCCCTGGCGACCAACTTACGTCGTGCAACGACGCGCGCGAGCACTGCCCGGTTTTGCAGGGCAGTGCTCGATCGTTTTACGCTTGGGGGTCGGGGTCGCGTGCCTTCGCGCGCCCACACTCGCGCGCGGACAACGGACGCGCGAGTTCGGCAGGGTCAGTTGGCCATGCGGTTGCCGGTCTCGCCGTTGCCGTACAGGGCCAGGACGTCGGGGTACATCTGGCCGGACGTGTAGCTGAGGGTCGAGCCCTTGGGGACCCACATTTCGGGATTCGAGGCTTCGAGGTCGCCGAGCATCTCGACGTGCCCGTCGAAGAACCCGACGTTCAAGCGGTAGCTGTCGGCCGCCGCGCCCTGGTTGGTCGTGCCGTGGCGATAGCCGTAGAGGCGGGCGTCGAACCCGTTGCGCCCGCCGTTGCCGGGCGCCAGCGAACGGTTCCAGGAATTGGTGAACTTCGTGAACCCGCCCTGGTCGCCGTACGCGCCGCCGAGTGACGTGCGCACGTCGGTGTTGTAGGTCGGGGCGCTCGAGGGCGTCGAGTAGCGGGCGCCGTCGGCGATGTAGATCTTGCGGGCCGCGTCGCCCACCTTCGTGACCTTCGGCACGTACCCCGGCGGCGGGTTCCACTCCGGGCGGGCCATCGTGTAGCCGAAGGTGCCGGTGCCGGGATAGTGCTTCATCAGGAACGGGATCGCGGTGAAGTAGCTGCCCATCGTCGTCGTCGGCCAGCTCGCGCTCGTCGGGAACGGGCCGGCCAGGAGTTGGTTCTCCGGGCACCGGAACGCGCCGAACTCCACCAGCCGCAGGTAGCGCTCGCGGCGGTCGGCCTCGGTCGGGCCGCTGTTGAACGTGATGCCGATCATGCGCGCGATCGGCGCCTGCCAGTCCCAGTACTGGCTCACGTCCGGGCAGTTCGCGTTGCCGAAGCCGGCCGCCAGGGCGTCGCTGGTCGAGCTCGGGTTGACGAGGAACGCGCTGGACGTGTTCGGCCCGCCGGGGATCGAGCCCTTGTTCTCCGAGGCGTACATCTGCATGCCCTGCAGGATCGACCGCAGGTTCGCCGCGCAGGCGACGGCGTTGGCCGCCCGGCGGGCGCGGCCCAGGGCCGGCAGCAGGATCGAGATCAGCACCGCGATGATGCCGATCACCACGAGCAGTTCCACGAGCGTGAAGCCGCGGGCGCGGCACGCGGCGCCGCCTAAGGCGTGCGCACGGCGGCGGCGGCGGAAACGGGATGCGGGCGACGGCGTCGGCCGCCGCGGGTTACGAATGTCCAAGCGTGATCTCCTTCTTCTTCGTCTTTCGATACTCGCCGCGCAGCGGCGGCGGCTTGTCGCCGGTCAGTGGCGGCGGGTTGAGCCCCACCACGAGCCGGTCGCAGTCCGGGCAGAACGTCGGCTCCGGCTTGCCCGCGTACCCGTTGAGCAGGACGAACGTCGGCTCGTCCTTGATCTGCCCGTCGCGCGTCCAGAAACACGCCTCGGCCGGGTACCCGGTGTTCTCGCCGCTGTGCGGCGATCGCACGGGCATGACGTCCCCCTTCTCCAGGGTGTAGGTGAACGTCTCGCCCGTTTTGGCGCAGATGAACGGGCGCTCGCTCGAACTCGCCACCGCCTCGCTGTCGCCGAACGTGCCGCGCAGCACGAACACGATCAGGAGCACGGCAGCCCCGATGCCGGTCCAGACCACCACGCGCCCCTTGCCGCTGTTCAAGAACTCTCGAGCCGACCCCACGCACGCTCCCCGAAATCTGGGTTCCCCCTACGTCCCGCACACGGCTCACATTAGACGGCCGGTAACATAGCAAATGATTTGCCGTGCGTTAGAATTGCGTGTGCGCGCCAGCGCAACCCGCATTCGTTGCTCACGGGAGCCGAACCGTCGCCCGATACGCTGCCGCCAAAATCCACCTTTTCCAACCGGCTGCCCAATAATGCGTCACCGATTCGCGCTCTTCGTCATGCTCCTCACGTTGCTGATTGCCGCGCCCGCTCGGGCGTGGAGTAACAAGGAGCACATCCAGCTCACCCGGATTGCCGCCGCCCGCCTAATCGCGTCGGCCCAGACGCCCGAGGCGATGAAGGCGTGGCTCAAGCAGGTCGTCCCGGACGTCCGCGACATGGCCGCCGAGCGGGACTTCTTCATGAACGCGCGGGTCGGGCAGTTCCCCCGCGGCGTCGACGGGCTCACCTTCTGGGCGACCGTTCCCGACCTCCACGCCAACGCCGAGCAGGGGAAGAAGATCCAGCCGTTCGGCGTCGCCGAGCGCCTGCTGCATTACATCGACCTCGAGTACTTCATGGCCGACGAGGCCCGGCGGGTGTACGCCGACGACCTCTCGAACAAGCCGAAGCTCGCCCACGTGCCGCGCGACATGAAAGACAGGCGGAACGCGCCGGCGGGCAGGCTCTCCCACCGGACGTTATACTCCGCATTCGGCGTGGTCAGCAGCACCGTGCCGGCACGCGCATGCTCGAAGAGCACCCGCTCGAATGCGGCGAGCCTCGGCGCGTCCAGATGCTCGATCACCTCGACCACCGCGGCCGCATCGTACCCTTGCAACCGCCGGTCCCGGTCTACCAGGGAGCCATGGATAAGCTCGATGCGCCGCCGCTGTTGCTCCGGCATCCGGTCCAGGCGCAGGCGCTCCCCCGCCCTCTCGAGCGTCCGGTGCGAGACGTCCACGCCGACGATCCGCTCGTAGCCGCGGTCGGCGAGGAGCGCCCGGATGAGCTGCCCCTCCCCGCACCCGAGGTCGAGCACCCGCCTGGCCCCGCTGCCCTTCAGCACGGCCACGACGGTGCCTATCCGCTGGTCGTTCAGCCCCATCGGTCGCTCGACCGCAGCCTCCTGGGCGTCGTGCGCTTCCTGTGCCTCATCCAGGTCAGAGGACTCCTGCTCGACGAGCCGGGAGATGGCGTCGCGCGCGAGGCTCCGCTGGTGCTTGAGGTAGCGCCGCACGATCGTGTTGCGCTCCGGATGATCCGGGAGCCAGCCCTCGCCCCGGCGCAGCAGCTTCGCGACCTCATCGTCGCCCACCCAGTAGTGCTTCTGATCGTCCAGCACTGGCATGAGCACGTACAGGTGCGCGAGCAGGTCCCGCAGGAGGCAGGTGGCCTCTNTCGCCGAGCGCCTGCTGCATTACATCGACCTCGAGTACTTCATGGCCGACGAGGCGCGGCGGGTGTACGCCGACGACCTCTCGAACAAGCCGGCGCTCGCCGACGTGCCGCGCGACATGAAGGACTGGCGGTACGCGCGGGCGGGCATGCTGCCGTTCCGGGTCGAGCAGTGCTACGCGGACCTCGTGAAAGCCATCCGCCAGGGCCGGCTCGACGACAAGCCCGGGCAGTTCCCGCGCGACGAGCACGCGGCGAAGTGGGCCGGGTTCCTCGCCCACTACGTGCAGGACAACACCCAGCCGCAGCACGCGACGATCGACTTCAAGAGCCAGACGTACTTCGGGGTCGGCCGCAACGCGAACGACCGCAAGGCCCCCAACGTCCACGCCGACGTCGAGTACCGACTGATCGACGACGAGTTCGAGGACTACCCCGCCATCCGCGAAAAGCTGTGGGCGTCGTTCGTGAAGGCGCTGGACGACGTGGGACCCCGGCCAGTCCGACGACCTGTGGCTCTCCACGCTCGAGGTCGCGTCCGCCAGCTACGACGGCCTGCCCCTCATCGGCCGGGCCGCCCGCGCCGCCTACCCCGACGGCGACCCCACGAAGTTCGACGCCGCCGCCTTCGCCCAGACCACCGGCACCTTCGGTGGCCGCGAGATGACGCTGCTCGACATGAAGGCGAACCAACTCGCCCTCGCCACGCGGCGCGTGGAGAAGCTCTTGCTCAAGGCGTGGAACGAGGGGACGGCGAAGTAGAGCAGGGAGCGTGCGTTCGTGCGTGCGTGGCGGCGCCGAGCAGGGACGTCTCGCCCCACAACGACCTCCCGCCCCTCCTATTTAGCCGGCGGGCTTGCCCGCCGTGTCCCGCACCGGCAGCGACGTGTCTCGGACGGGCCGCGGGCCACGCACCGACCGATGTGATGCCTCCGGATCTCCGGCGCGTCACCCCCGTCGGATACAACGCCGCGGGCAAGCCCGCCGGCTAAATCGCGCGAGCTTCGTGACGCCCGCGCGTACACGACGTTGGTTACGCGACGACGGATTCGGGGATGTCGGCGTTGTGGGAGACGGTCTGGACGTCGTCGTTGTCCTCGAGCGCGTCGATGAGCTTCAGCAATCGCTGGGCGGCCTCGCCGTCGAGGGCGACGGTGTTGTTGGGCATGTTCGTGACCTCGCCCGCCTCGATCGCGATGTTGGCCGCGGCGATCGCCTCCTTCACCTTCAGGTACTGCGTGGGCGAGGTGATGACCTCGAAGACCTCCCCCTCGTTGCGCACGTCCTCGGCGCCGGCCTCGAGGGCGAGCTCCATCAGGCCGTCCTCGTCGACCGCGTCGGCCTTGATCGTGATCACGCCCTGCTTCGTGAACTGGAACGCGACGGCCCCGCGGGTGGCGAGGTTGCCGCCGTGGCGCTCGAGCGTGGCGCGGAGGTCGGGGGCGGTGCGGGCGGGGTTGTTCGTCAGCCCCTCGATCACCATCGCCACGCCGCCGGGCGCGTAGGCCTCGTAGGTGGCGGCCTCGTAGTTCTCGGCGCCGAGCTCGCCGGTGCCCTTCTTGATCGCCTTCTCGATCGTGTCGCGCGGCATGTTCACGCCCTTGGCCTCGTCGATCGTGTAGCGCAGGGCGAGGTTGTCGCGCGGGTCGCCGCCGTTCTTGGCCGCGATGATGATCTTGCGCGCGACCTTGCTCCAGATCTTGCCGCGCTTGGCGTCGTTGGCGCCCTTGGCCCGCTTGATCTTCGACCAGTGACTGTGTCCTGCCATCGTCTCAAACTCCTCGGGGAAAGCCGCCCGAGTATAACCCGCGGCGGCGGGCGCTTCTACTTCCATCGAGGCGGGGAACACGCAGAAACGAGCGGAAAAGCGGGCGTTATGGGTCGGATTTGCCGCCCTGCGCGATCCAGCCCTCCGACGCGGCGAAACCGCAAGCGCCCACCACGCCGTCCGCGACCGGCGGCGACCGGAACCGACTTGCGTTGCGGAACACGCTTCGAGCGCCACGCCCCATTTAGCCGGCGGGCTTGCCCGCCGTGACCGCGGGGGTCCAGGCGCATCACCCGAAGATGGCGCACTCCCGGGCGCAACTGCTGACACACTCGAACCGGGATCAGTAAACCTAGCGTGCCGCCGCGTCGGGCGGCGGGTCGATGTCCATCGTGGAGATGATGCGGTCCGGCGGGATCTCGGACGCGATCGGGCCGGCGGACGGGTCGAGGTCGACCCTCGCGGCGTCGCGCTCGATGCCCCGCCAACGGTAGAAGTGGCAGTGCGCCGGTTCGTAGAAGCCGACCGCCGCCCGGCCGCCCGGCATTTTCACGTAACGAAGCGGCACGCGGAAAAGGTCGCCGTCCGACACCGGATCGCGCAGCGGATGATCCCGGCTCACGAGTCGCACTGCTAGAGACGGGTTGAAATCTCGAACTGTTGGAGGCGGAGGCGCCGGATCGGCATTCCTCTGCCAAAGACCTTGGCCCGCACCTAATAGCCGCAGGCGGAAGCCCGCTGGTCTTCCAATTCTCAACGAAGCAGCACCGCTACGGCCGCGCCGCGTTCGTCTTCACCACGTCGCCCTCGGCCAGCGGCGAGACGGTGACCGGCTGGCCCGGCGGGGCCTGCTTCGTCTTGAGGTCGAGTGGGAGGCGCAGCGTCGTGAGGTCGTCGCGGTCGGCGTCGGCGGGTAGCTCGGCGAGTTGCGCGGCGGCCTCGGTCCAGCGGGCGGCGGCGGCGGCGGCGTCGCCGAGGCGGTAGAGGACGTCGCCGAGGTGGTCGAGCATCACCGGGTCGGGGCGGGCCGACACCTCGACCGCGCGCTCCAGGTGGCGCCGGGCCTCGTCCAACGCGCCGCGCTTGTAGAGGACCCACCCGAGGCTGTCGAGGAACGCGCCGTTGTCCGGCTCGGCGTCGGTGGCGACGCGGGCGAGGCGCTCGGCGTCGGCCAGTTCGCGACCCGCTTCGGACAGCGCGTAACTCAGGTCGTTCGCCGCCGGCGCGTGCGCCGGCTCGATCGCCAGCGCCGCGCGGAGCGATCGCTCCGACGCGTCCTTCTGCCCCGCCGACAGGTACAGGTGCGCGACCTCGTACAGCGCGTCCGGGTCGGCGGCGACGGCGTCCCGTGTGGCGTCGATGACGCGCCCGGCGTCGGCGCCGCGGCCGCGCCCGACCTCGAGTTCCACGAGCCGGGCGGCGACGGCGAGGTTGAACGGCTCGGCCGCGTGGCGGGTGCGGAGCGTCCGGGCGAACTCGTCGAGGCGGTCGGTCTGCGTGTACAGCAAGGCGAGCAGCCCGAGCACCTCCGGGTCGTCCGGCGCCTCCTCGAACGTCTCGAGCAACAGCTTCTCGGCGGCGCCCGGGCGCCCGCGGCCGAACGTGTCGCGCACCTGGAACAGCCGGGCCCGCACGCTCTGCGGGTCGGCGGCGAGCCAGCCGGCGAGCACCTTGTCGGCGCGGGCCTCGACGCCGGCCTCGCGGTAGTGCGTGTAAAGCGCGCCGGCCGCCTCGTCGTAGTCGGGCCAGTCGCTGACGATCTTCCACAACGTCTGCTCGTAGCGCGCGGCCTCGCCGGCGGCCTTGAGGGCGACGGCGTGGGCGAAGTGGAGGTCGGGCGAATCGCCGCCGAGCGCGGCGGCCTCGGCCAGCAGGCGGGCCGCGGCGACCGGCTTCTCCCGGCCGAGGAGCCACAGGCCGCGCAGCTCGGCGGCGAGCGCGGCGTCGCCGAGGCGGGCGGCGCGGGCGGCGAGCTCCTCGGCGGCGGCGGCGGCCTTGTCGGGGTGGCGGAGGTCGGCGCGCGACTGAACCGCGTCGAGCTGCGCGCGGTACGCCGGCCGGAACGGCCTCGCCCCCGTCTCGACCGCCCGCCGCAACGCGTCGCGCGACTCGGCGCGCCGGCGGTAGGCTTGGGCGACGCGCGCGACCCAGTATTGGCGCGCGGCCTCGACGCGGCCGTCCTCGTCGACGGCGCCCGCGCCGAGGTCGAGCAGCGCGCCGGGCGCGTTGGGCAGGCGGCCGCCGGCGCCGGGGCGGATCAGGTGCGCCCCCCTCCCCCCCAAGCGGTAGGACGTGTCGGGGTGATCGGCCGACCAACGGAACAGCCGCGGCGCGGCGGGCGTGCGGTCGGGGGCGTCGGCGGCTCGCCACGACGAGCCGCCGCACGATCTCGAAGTCGTCCGGCGTCCGCGCCGGCGCGTTCGAGCACCGCCGCCGCCTCGCGGATGCGGTCGTCGGCGGCGAGCAGGTCGGCCAGCGCGAAGAGGATCGGCCGCTCGTCGGGTCGCGCCTCGTGGAGGCGCCGCAGCTCGTCGGCGGCCACGCCTCGCGGCCGATCGCGCGGTACAGGTCGCCGAGCAGCTTGAGCGACTCGGGGCTCCCGCCGAAGCGGGCGACGATCTCGGCGCGCGGCGGGCGGCGTCGTCGGCGCTGCGCGCCGGCGAGCGCGGACGACGCGGGCCTGGAGGTCGAAGTTCGACGGCTCGGCCGCCGCCACCGGCTCGTACCCGCCAGCGCCTGCTCGTAATGCCCCAGCCGCTCGTGCAGCTCCGCGATCTGGAGCGCAGCATGTCCGCCCGCACGACAAACGGGTAGAGGTCGGGGCTCATGCGCACCGACAGCTGCGGCGTCGTCACCTTGAGTGCGTACAGCCGCTCGAGCAAGCGCGAGCAAGTGGCGGTGTCGTAGCCCTTCTGCCCCAGGGCCTGTGCGAGGAACAATTCGGCCACGCCGGCGACGGCGGGGTCGTCGTCGTAATCGCTGGCGAGCATCGCCAGGCGCAGGTGTTCGACCGCGCGCGCCCAGTCCCCCTTGGCGAGGAACTGGCGGCCCAGGTCGACCTGCAGGTCGGCGTCGTCGGGGTCGATCCTGGCGGCGGTGAGCAGGCTGGCGAGCGACCGCTCGCTCCACGTGCCGGAAAGGTGAGCGTTGCCGAGCGCGTGCCACAGCTCGAAGCTGTTCGGGTCGCGCTCCGTGGCCGCCTCGAGCAGCTCGACCGCCGTCTCGCGCCGGCCGGTGTTGATCGCGTCGCGCGCCTTTGCGAACAGTTCGATCGCATCGAGCGGCGGGCGGTCAGCCTGGGCCGCCGTGGCTGAGCCGGTGGCCGGCCGCGACGACGCGGGGCCCGGCATGGCGACTTTCGGTTCGATCTCGTCGAGCGTGAGGAGCGCGTTGGGATTCGCGGGCCGGGTGGCGGCGACGGGGGCCGTCGCGGGTGGAGCGGCCGCACGCGGGGCCGGGCGGGCCTTGGCGCCGCAGCCGGCGGACAGGCCTGCGGCGGCGGCGCACGCGGCGAGCAGGAGGATGAGCCGGGGCGGGCCCGTCATGCGGAACGATTCTAGGGGATCACCTTGTTCAACGGGTAGGTGATGATCCCGGTCGCGCCAGCGCGGCGGAGTTGGGGGATCAACTCGCGCTCCTGGCGGTCCTCCAGGATCACCTCGACGGCCACCCACGCCGGGTCCGCCAGGCGGCTGACGGTCGGGCTCTTCTCGGCCGGCAGGAAGCCGATCACCTCGGCGAGCCGGGCCTCGGGCACGTTCATCTTCAGCCCCACCTTCGCCCGCGCCTCGATCGCGCCGCGCAGCAGCATGGCGATGTTCTCCATCTTCTCCCGCTTCCACGGGACGGCCCACGCCTGTTGGTTGGCGACGAAGCGGATCGTGCTGGTGAGGATCGTATCGATCACGCGGAGGTTGTTCGCGCGGATCGACGAGCCGGTCTCGGTGAGGTCGACGATGGCGTCGAGCAGGCGGGCCTTGATCTCGGTGGTGCCCCAGGAGAACTCGACGGTCACCTTCACGCCGCGCGCGGCGAAGTACTTGCGGGTGACGTTCACCAGCTCGGTGGCGATTATGCCGCCTTCGAGGTCTTCGGGCGTGCGGGCGGGGCTTTCCTCGGGGACGGCCAGCACCCAGCGGGCGGGCATCGACGAGGCCCGGGAGTAGGTGAGCTCGGCGATCTCGACGACGTCCTCCTCGTTGCCGTTCTCGACGACCCAGTCGTACCCGCACAGGCCGCAGTCGATGATGTTATCGACGACGTAGCGGCTGATCTCCTGCGAGCGGAACAGCACGGCCGAGATCTTGTCGTCGTCGACGCGGGGGAAGACGCTGCGCCCGTCGACGTTGACGCGGTACCCCGCGCGGCCGAACAGCTCGATCGTGGACTGCTGCATCGACCCGCTGGGCAGGCCGAGGCGAAGCGTGGATTCGGGGAGGCGGTCGGTCATGGGGGGAAGCAGTTGCTAGTTGTCAGTTGCTAGTTGCTAGTGAAGAGCGGTGGGAGCGAGTGCTCGCGTTGCCTCGTACTAGCAACTGGCCACTCACAACCAGCAACTGCCTCACGCCTTGGCTTTCTTCTTCCCCGCCGCCCCGCCGACGGCGGTCTTGGCGTCGTCGTCGGAGACGGCCTTGCGGGCGGCGGCGAAGAAGTCGTAGCACTCCTCGGCCTTGAGGTGGTGCTCGACGAACCGCTGCGCGTCGGCGGCGGTCGTCTCGGCCTCGACGACGCCGGCGTCGCGGAGCAGTTCCAGGATCTGCTCGTCGACCGGGCAGGCGTGGCCGTCGAACGCGTAGAGCATCACGTACGCCTCGACGAACGGGTGGATGTTGGGGAACTCGCGGACGAACTGCCGCGCGTCGCGCTTGCTGATCGTCTTGAGTCGCTCGAGGCTCAGCGTGTGCTCGCGCTCGAAGATGTTGTTGAGCGACCCGGTGATCATCGCGACGCGGCGTTCGATGTCGGGGTACTTGAAGCCGAGCAGGTCCTGGATCTCCAGGTCGGTCGCGACGCGCAGCTCGTTGAAGTCGACGAACTCCTTGTCGATCGCACGCATCGCCTCCTCGGCCTTGGCGTCGGGCATGTCGTAGGACATCGCGCCGCGCACGAGCGCCTTGAGCGGCTCCTGCGACTCCTTCGGCTCGGGCTTGTGCTCGCGCGTCAGCTTCCTCAGGAGCGACTTCAACGTCTCGGCGTGTTTGGTTGCGTTCTTCATGAGTCCTTAGGAATCCCCCGCGGCGGGCGTCTCGCTCACCTGCCTAACGAGGCAGTCCACACCGAATGAACGCCCCCGGCGCACAGGGCGGCGAGGATCAGCCACAGGACCGCCGCGATCGGCAACTCGGCCCGCCGCCTTCGGCGACGCCGGCGTTCGAGGTCGGCGTGGTGGTCGCGGTCGTGGCGGTCGCCGGCGGGCGGCGCCGCGTACGGCAGTACCCGCTCCCGGCCGTCGTCGTCGTCATCGTTCAATGCTGCTGCGGCGATTTCTCCGCCTCCGGCTGCGGCGAGGCGGCGTCGGCGTCGGCGGCGGACGCGTCGGCGACCGGTCCGGCGTCGCCGGTGGCTGTCGTCGTCCCGGCGCCGTCGTCCTGCAGGGCGTCGCCGGCGGGGTCGGCGGCGCCATCGGTGTCACCGTCGCCGTCCGTCAAGGTCGTGCCCGCGGCCTCGGCGGCGCGCTTGCGGTCGATCTCCTCGGTCTCGCGGCGGGCCTTTTCCAGCAGTTCCAGCACGGCGAGTTCCTTCTTCAGGTTCTCGTCGATGTGGAACTTCAGGTACGGCGTCTGCCGCATCGACAGCATCTTCGTCAGCTTCGTCCGCATCATGCCCGCCGAGTGGCGCAGCGCGTTGAGGGCGGCGGTCTGCTGCCCGGGCGTGCCCATGATCGTGACGTAGACGTCGGCGACCGACAGGTCGTCGCTGACCTTCACCCGCGTGATGCTCGGCATGCCCACCAGCCGCGGGTCCGCCAGCTCGCGCATGATGATCGTCGCCAGCTCGGTCTGGATCGTGCTTCCGAGGCGTTCGGTTCTTCGGGACATTCTCGTCAGCAGCGACGAAGCGACGGAGGCACGCAGCGACGGAGGGGGGAAAGGCCGGATGCTCGCTCGCCCTGCGTCGCTTCGTCGCTTCGTCGCTTCGTCGCTCTCCTCTTTACAGCAACTCGATCTGGTAATCCTCGAGCGACGCCCCCGGGTCCTTCCGGACGTAGTCGACGAGCTTGCTCAGCGCGCCTTCGACGTACCGGCTGTCGTTGCTGACCATCGCGATCGCGAGGATCGACCGCCGGTGCTCGTCGAGCGCGCCGACCTCCGCGATCGACACGTTGTGCCCGTGAGCGATCCGGTCCTTCAGGCTCTTGACCACTCGCCGCTTGTCCTTGAGGGAAAAGGCGTCGGGGATCGCGAGCTCTAACTGTAGGATGCCCACAGTCATAGTGCTGTTTCACGCATCACTCCTCACGGAACACGTGACGCGTGAGGAGTGATGCGTGAAACGACGAAGGCCTACAGCGTACGTTCAAATGTCTCGCGGACGTAGGCCTCGAACACGTCGCCGATCTTGATGTCGTCGTAGTTCGTGATCTTGATGCCGCACTCGAAGCCGGCCTTCACTTCCTTCACGTCGTCCTTCACGCGGCGGAGCGTCTCGATCGCCAAGTCCTCGGTGATGATCGTGCCGCCGCGGATGAGGCGGATCTTGCTGCCGCGCTGCACGTGCCCGTCGGTGACGAAGCAGCCGGCGATGTTGCCGAGGCGGCTGACCTTGAAGATCTGGCGCACCTCGACGTGGCCGTGCAGCTTCTCGCGGACCTCGGGCTCGAGCATCCCCGACAAGCTCTTCTTCAGGTCGTCGAAGATCTCGTAGATGACCCGGTAGGTCTTGTAGTCCACGTGGTTCTGCTCGGCGAGCAGGCGGGCCGGCTCCTCGGGGACCACGTGGAAGCCGATGATCGCGACGCGGTTGTCGGTCGGCTTGGTCTTGGTCGCCATCGCCAGCTGCACGTCGCTCTCGCTGATCGGGCCGACGCCGCTGTGGATCACCTTGACCTTCACCTCTTCGGTGTTCTGCCCGGTCACGGTCGCGACGAGCGTCTCGACCGAACCCTGCACGTCGCCCTTGATGATCAGGTTGATCGTCTTGGTGTCGGCCGACTTCAGGTTCTGCAGCAGGTTGCCGGCGTTGGTGACCTGGTTGCGGGCCGCGAGCGTCTCGCGGCGGCTGAGGATCGAGCGCTCCTCGGCGATCGCGCGGGCGCGGTCGAAGTCCTCGAGCGAGAAGAACTTGTCGCCCGACGCCGGCAGGTCGTCCAGCCCGCCGATGATGACCGGCGTGCTCGGCCCGGCCTCGGGGATCGACTCGCCCCGGTCGTTGAGCAGGATCCGGACGCGGCCGTAGCCGGGGCCGGACAGCACGACGTCGCCGACCTTCAGCGTGCCGTCCTGCACGAGCACGGTGGCGATCGGGCCGAGGCCCGGGTCCATCTTCGACTCGATCACCGCGCCCCGCGACGGGGCGGTCGGGTCGGCCTTGAGGTCGAGCAGCTCGGCCTGGTAGTCGAGGATCTCGATCAGTTCCTTGATGCCCTGGCCGGTGGTCGCGCTCGTGCGGATCACCTCGATGTCGCCGCCCCACTCGACCGGGTTCAGCCCGTTGGCCGCGAGTTGGCCCAGGACCATGTCCGGGTTGGCGTCGGGGCGGTCGATCTTGTTGAGCGCGACGACGATCGGCACGTCGGCGGCGCGGGCGTGGTTGATCGACTCGACCGTCTGGGGCATCACGCCGTCGTCGGCCGCGACGACGAGCACGACGACGTCGGTCATGTTCGCGCCGCGGGCGCGCATGCTCGTGAACGCCTGGTGGCCCGGGGTATCGATGAACGTGACGCGCTTCGTGTTGCCGTCGCCGCCGGTGATCTCGACCATCCACGCCGCCGTGTGCTGCGTGATGCCGCCGGCCTCGCCCGCGGCCACGTTGGCGTTGCGGATCTTGTCCAGCAGGCTCGTCTTGCCGTGGTCGACGTGCCCGAGGATCGTCACGACCGGCGGGCGGCCGACGAGCGATTCGCTGGCGGCGGCGCGGGCCTCGAACTCGCCGAGCAGTTGCTCCTCGAGCGTCTCGTCCTGCGCGATCTGCAGTTCGACGCCGAAGTCCAGCGCCAGCGTCTCGGCCGTGTCGCGGTCGAGGCCCTGGTTGATCGTGGCGAACACCCCGGAGCGCATCAGCTTGCTGATGATGTCGTTGACCTTCACGCCGAGGGCGGCCGAGAGGGTCTTGACGGTGATCGGCTCCTCGATCTGGATCGGCTCGCCCTTCTGCGCCGCCGACTTGGCGACCGCATGGGTGCCGCGGCGGCCGGCCTTGATCAGGTGGCTCTCGAACGCGGCGCGGTTGGCGGTGGCGGCGTTGATCGCGTCCTTGCGGGCGATCAGGTCGGCCTCGGTGAACTCGCGCAGCTTCTCCATCGCCTCGCCGCGGCGGCCGTCGGGCCCGCGTCGGCGCTGGGAGTTGGTGCGGGCGGCCTTGGCGGCGGCCTTCTTCTTCTCCTCGTCGTCCTCCTCGCTGACCTTCACGCCGCGGCCGGTGATCGGGCGGGCGGTGGTGTAGCCGGGGCCGGGGCCGCCGCCGGGGCCGGGCCCGTCCATCGGGCGGCGCGGGCGCGGGGCGGGGAGGTTGTCGGGCTTCTCGACGCGGACGATGCGCGGGCCGCTGATCGTCGCGGGGGCGAGTTCGGTGAGGCGCGGCGCCTGCACGACGGGCTTGCGCTCGGGCGCGCGGGTCGAGCCGAGCGACACGGTCGGCCGCGAGACCGGCGGGCGGTTCGGGTCGTGCGCGCCGCCGGGGGCGACAGTCACGGTAGGTCGGTGCGGGTGCTGCGGCGCGGCGGGCGCGGCGTGACCCGGGGCCGGCGGCGTCGCGGCCGGCGCGTGAGCGGCGGGCGCCAGGGCCGGGGCGGCG
>JAUJNJ010000302.1 GCA_030448225.1 Phycisphaerae bacterium | reverse complement strand
ATATTTAAAACAAACTTTAAAATGTTTTAATATATTATTATCTTCTTATTTAGTCGACTGCGGGGGCCTTGTGTTGTTTGTATTTTTTTAAGTGGATGTAGATCTGTCCGGTAATTTCTTCGATCTCATTGTCTATCTATTGTCCCTGCCCGGTCGTGACGCCGCCGTAGGTGATCGGGAGGTGGACGTACCGCAGGCCGTGCTTCGAGGCGAGTTGGACATCCGGCGTGGCGCCGTCGACGCTGATGATCGTCCGCACGCCGAGCCGGGCGAGTTCCGCGAACGCCGCCTCGCCCTCGGGCTGTGCGCCGGAGAGGACCTTGTCGGTCACGCGGTGGGCGTTGTGCAGGTTCCGCCCGTCCCCGATCGGCGGGAACGGCCCGGCCGGCTTGCCGGCCTCGGTCGTCGCCGAAGCCACCACGGCCGCGCCCAATGCCAGCGCGACGCCGACGGTGGCGCGGCGCAAGGAGCGGCTGAGGCATCGGGCCATTGAGTCTCCGGAAACACCAGGCATCGGTAGAGGCGGCGTAGCGGGGGCGAACGCCGTCACCCCCGCGGCGGACGGCTTCGCAAGTACGACGATTCTAGCGGAACGGCAGGCGAAGTGTTGGAAATCTGCGGGTAACGCCTTCGGCAACCCGCTTAAGCCACAACCGCGGTGAGTCCATCGTCAGCGCCAGATGATGCTGGCACAAATGAGGGCGGAGACGGCGAACCCGACGAAGCTCCCGACCTCCAGCCGCGCGGCCCACTTCCGGCTGCCTTTGCGGCGGGACGCGGCGGCAGCACCGCTCGCCGCGAACAGGAGAAGCGAGATGCTCGCCAGGACGGGCGCGCGGAAAAACGCACGGCTTTGGAAAAGGATCACCGTCCCGTTCGCGATGCAGACCCCGACACCGAGCGCGGCGAGAACCAATGATGGAAGCGGCGGCAAACGGTGGCGCCGGACACGCGACCTCGCATAACTCAACTGATACGCGAACGGCTCCTCGTCTTGCGGGAGCCGTCCGCCGTCGCCCGACTGTCCCACGGGCTGCGCGTACCGCACGGCCGGCGGCGCATGGGACATGATCGTCGCGAACTGCTCCGCCACCTTCACAATTACGGCCCTCCGTCCGAGGTCGGTTCGGAAGCGACCACCGTTCATCCGCAACGCCGGCAGACGTCCGCGCGCGGCGCGGCTACACCGCGCCCATCTTCTTCAGGTTCTCGAAGCTCAGCCGGATCGCGTCCAGCGGCGGCGTGTCGTACGTCTTGTCCGGCTCGACGGCCCCGAACAGCACGCCGTGCTGCTCGGCGGCGGCGAGGATCGGCTTGAAGTCCATCACGCCGGCGCCGACGGGGGCGAACCGCTTTTCCGCGCCCTCGCCCATGTCCTTCAGGTGGAGCATGCGCACGCGGTTCTCGTGGTTGTTCATCGGGGCGACCGGATCGACGCCGGCGTACTGCACCCAGTAGACGTCGAGCTCGACCTTCACGAGGTGGTGCTCGGTCTTGTCGAACAGGATGTCGAACCCGGTCCGGCCGTCGTTCAGCTTCTCGAACTCGAACGCGTGGTTGTGGTAGGCGAGCTCCATCCCGCGCTGGTGCAGATGGTTGCCGGCGTCGTTCAGCACCTTGGCCGTCGCCTCGTAGGCCGCGGCGTCCTTGCGGCGCTCGGGCGGCAGGAACGGGCATACGACGAGCTTCATGTCCAGCGCCTCGGCGTCGGCCATGACCTGCTCGACCTTCGTCGACAGCATGTCGATCGCGTAGTGGCCGCTGACGGCCTTCAGCCCCGCGTCGTCGAGCGCCTTGCGGGCGGCCTTGGCGTCGGGCAGGTTGCCGTAGCCGGCGAGCTCGACGTTCTTATAGCCGATCTCGGCGACCCGCTTCATCGTGCCGGCGAAGTCCTTGGCCGTCAGGTCGCGCAGGGTGTAGAGCTGAACCGCGATTTGCATGTTGGGCATAGGGTGGACCTCGTTTCGGACGCGGGCGACGCCGTCTCCCCGGCGTTGTCAGAAGAATACGATCGCACCCGACCGGCCCCGACGCAAGCGAGAAGTCGGCCGCGAAACGACCGCCCCCCCCCCCCCCAGAGCCAGTCGCGCCCCCCGCCCCCCCCCCCCCGCCCACCACGCCCGCCCCATAGCGCCAAATTTGTGACCACCCCGCGCCCCCCCAAACGCGCGCGGGGGGGCACGTGTGTTGAGCTGCGGCGT
>JAUJNJ010000301.1 GCA_030448225.1 Phycisphaerae bacterium | reverse complement strand
CGCTCGCCCAGACGTCCGGGTAGGCGTCGCGGAGCGCGGCGAGGTCGCGGTAGGCGGAGAGCAGCTTCAGGGCGACGAGCGCCGCGACGCCCGCCTCCGCGCGCTCTGTAAGCCGGCGCGTTCCACGGCTCCGCGGCCGCGAGAGCCCCCCGCGCGAAAGCCAGCCGCAGGCCGCCACGGCAAAAGTCGAACGCGAGCGCGCCGGTGTAGCCGGCGACGACGGAGCGCGCCAGCCGCCGCACGAGCGCGGCGGCGACCAGGAACACAATCTCGCGCAACGGCGCAGCGTGCGGCCGCCACGCCGGAGCCCGCATCCGTGCTGAAGCGAGGCACGCCGGACGGCCGGAGGAGCGCCCGAAGGTTCGCCCTCGTCGCGGCAGGCGCGCAGCTTCGGGCAGGGCGGCCCGTGGGCGCGGTTGAGGACCCCGGCGTCGGGCTGGACGCGGGTGGCGCGATCCCGGACGCCAATCTCGCCGACGAGTACAGGCTCGTCGACATCCGGGCCGGGATGGGACGGAACGGGACAGTACGGGACGGACGACGCGGTGCGACCACTGTCGGGGATGAGCGTACGCGGATGATCGGCGTCGCGCCAGCGGTCGCGTGGAGGTGTGCGGTGAGCCGGCGAAAGGCGGCCGAGCGGCTGGTGTGGGCGGTAGAGACGATGGCCGTGCGCCCGACGGACCGGCTGCTGGAGATCGGCTGCGGGCACGGCGTCGCGGTGTCGCTGGTGTGCGAGAAGCTCGACAGCGGCAGCATCCTCGCCATCGACCGATCGCCGACGATGATCGCGATGGCGGAGAAGCGCAACGCCGAGTACGTCGCCGCCGGCGTGGCGTCCGTCCACGCGGCGTCCCTGGACGAGGCCGACCTCGGCGACGCACTCTTCGATAAGGTGTTCGCCATCCACGTCGGGGTTTTCCTTCGCGGACAGCCCACGCGAGAGCTGGAGATCATCAAGAGGCATCTCGCGCCCGGCGGCACCTTCTACCTCGTCTACGAGCCGATGGTCGCAGACCAGGCCGGCGGCGTTGTTGCGGCGTTGTCCGCCACGCTGGAGGAGCACGGCTTCGCGGTGACCGAGCGGCTCGTCCATGATCTCTCGGCCTCCCGCGTGACATGCGTCGCCGCTACGGCACGACGGTCAGGATGACGCAGGAGAGCATCCCCGCCGGGCCATGCGCTACCGTTCGCCCGGGGCGCCGACTTCTCGCCGGCCACCGTAATCGACGTGGCCGCCGGGAGGTCTCAGTGCAGGGCGGGTGGTAATCAGGGATATGCTGCGGGCCGCCGTGGAAATAAGCGGCGAGCTCAAATGCTACCCCGGGTGGCGACAGCACCGTGCTGGCGACCTGCATTGCCGCCCGGCTTGCGGATACGTCGTCATCCGCGAGCCCAACGGCGCGTCGGACTGCATGACCATCTATGCTGGCATGCCTGTGAGAAAGCACAATGAGCGAACGCGCAATGGACTATGTACTCTGGATCGGTGGCGGGTCGGGCGCCGGGAAGACGTCCGTCGCCCGCGCACTCTCGCGCCGCTACGACGTCGAGCTCTACGCGGCGGACGCGCGCGGTTACGCCCACCTCGCACGCGCCACGGGAAGCGCGCAGCCCGCGGAGTCGCCCGACGAGCGCTGGCTGCTCCACACGCCGGAGGAGCTGGTCGAGCGCTTCCTCGCGGGCGCGGCCGAGAAGTTCCCGCTCGTCCTGGAGGATCTGAGTACGCTTCGGGGCGGCCCGCTCGTCGTCGCCGAAGGACCGACGATGCTGCCGGACCTCATCCACCCGCACCTCGCCTCGCCCGCGCACGCCCTCAATCTCGTGCCGACGGACGAGTTCTCGGAGCGCATGCTGACGCGGCGGGGCGG
This sequence comes from Phycisphaerae bacterium, assembly GCA_030448225.1. Next base: position 331 of record JAUJNJ010000301.1, on the reverse strand, counting down.
CGGGCACACCCTCGGCACCTCGGACCCTGAGCGGGCGCATGCGAACCGGCTCGCCCGCAACCGCATCCTCAACCGCACCATCCGCGAACGCGCGGCGTCCCTCGGCCTACCGATTGTCGAGGTCGACGGCTCTCTCTCCCTGGAGCAGACTGAGCGGCTCGTCGCCGACCGGTTCGCCGCGGACCTCCGCGCCGGTCCGCGCGCCACGGATGGCGAGGAGCGGCGGCGCATCCGGCGGCGGGAGAACGCCGCCGCGCACGCGACCGCGACCGCCAACCACCACGACATCGGAGTGGGGGACCTGGACGCAGCGCCGCCCCGGCGCCGCGGC
>JAUJNJ010000070.1 GCA_030448225.1 Phycisphaerae bacterium | reverse complement strand
CTGCTTCGGGCGCACGACGTCCTCGTACGCGCGCCCGCGGGTAGACGTCGAAGCCGCCGGCCGTGCAGTTGATGATCTCGGCGCGCGCGCGCGGGCGTGGGCCAGCAGGTTGGCGTGGCCGCCACACGTCGGTCGTGTAGCGCCGCATGGTCGAGGTAGCCGAGGCGCGCGCTTGTCGCCGTGCGCGACGGGGTGGTCGTCGATCGTCTTGCCGGCGTAGAAGTGGCCCTCGTGGCCGCGGCTGGCGAGCCAGTCGTGGTCGAGGCCGAGCAGGTAGACCGGCGAGCACCCCATGTACAGCGCCCCGCCATGATCCCGAGCTGCGCGCCGTTCGCCACGCTCGGCACCGTGCGCGTGAAGTCGATCCGCCGCGGCGGCCGCGCGCGCACCAGCCGGCGTAGGCGACGAACCGCGTGCGACGCGTCGAGCCAGTTGTGCGCGCACGTCGCGGGCGGCGGCGTAGGGGGCGAAGATCGTGGAGCCGCGTGACCTTCGCGCGCACCGCCGCGAGGAAGCGGCCGCTCTGGGGCGAGCCGTCGAAGAAGACCGGGTCGGCGAAGAGGTAGTACGTCGGCCGGACCACGTCGAGTTGCGGGTGGCGGAGGAAGCCGTTGAGCGCGAGCGTCACCTCGCCAGCCAGCGGCGGGAGGTCCTGCCAGCGCGAGCGACGGCCCCGTGCCGATCACGAACGCCGGCCGGCCCCGGTGGCAGTCGCGCAGGGCGGCGTTCTCCGGCAGCGGCGGGCGGACGTGGCTGGCGAGGGCGTACTTCTCCCGCATCGACAGCGCGTCGGCGCTGTCGAGCGCCGCCCCGGCCCGCCGCGCGCATCGCCCGACGGGCGGCGTAGAACGGCCACCCGTACCGCGGGGCGTCGCGGTAGTCATAGCGGCGGGGGGCGTCCGCGACGGGCGTGTTCACGCGGCCTCCGCTGCCGACAGGGTCGCCGACGGCGCGGCGCGCGCATGCCTGCTCCAGTTCGAGCTTTCGTGGTCTCCACCATTACGGCCTGCGTTGCGCCCGCCGTGCGCGGCGGCGGCGGCGGGTCGTCGCTGCGGCTGAGCCGCGTCAGCGGGCGCGATCCTCGCCGGTAGCGAGACCGGGCAACTCCTCGCGATCAACTCGAGCAGGCGGTTCGAGATCGCGCGCTGACCAGCTGAAGCGGCTCGACGACCGCCGACCGCATCCGCGCCGCCGCGTCGCGCCCGGCCGGCAGGGTCGGCCAGGCCGCCCACCTTCGCGTGCAGTTCGTCCTTCGTGCGGAACGCGATCGCCGTACGTCGCTTTGGATGCTGTCGGCCGACACGGTGAACTCCGGAGTCGGCGACCGTGCACGCAGTCGAAGGCGGCATCTCGTAGGTCGCTGTCATAACCCTGCATCGCGTCGATCTCGTCGATCAGCGCGCGCATCAGCGCGGCGCACGGCGGCGCAGGTCGGCGTCGGACTCGACGCCGTTCGCGTCGCACCAGTCCCAGATGCCCTCGTAGGCGGCTGACGGAGTCCGCGCTTGGTGCCACCAGCGCGAGGAAGAACCCGCCGGCGGCGGGCCGTCGAGCATGCGCCGGTGGACGCAGCCGAACGGCGTGACCTGCAGGTTGATCCGGCTGCACCGGTAGATCGCGGCGGTCGGCCTGGTTGTCGGCCACGCCGCGGGCGTACTTCGCGAGTTGCGGGTGACGCTCCCACCCTTGCCGTAGAGCCTTAGGTCGAGCCCGAGTTCCGCGAGCCATAGGGAGCGACTCGTGGCGGAGCGGCGTTGTTCACGCGCTTGCGTGAGCACGTCCGTCGCTTGCCGCCATCGAGTCGGCGCTTGATCGCCACGCCCGCCGCCGCCGTCGCGTCATCGACGATCCGCCGCACACAGCACGTCGCTCAGCACCGGGCGTCGCGGACGTAGTGCAGCCTTCATCCGCGCCAGCACGTCGGCGTAGAGGGCGGCAGTGGCGGCGTCGGCGGCCAGATCTGGCCGGCGACAATTTCGTCGGCCGTCGCGCTGGCGTGGCTGACGTAGGGAGACGCGCAGCCGAAGCGGCGCCCATCTCGTCGGCGGGTCGGATCTCGGGGCGTAGCGCGCGTCGTTCGTGCCGACCAGGCAGGTGAGGAACCGCCTGGCCGATATCCGTACTTCTGCGACAACGGCAGGCGGCCGAAGCCGGGCAAGTCGGCCGGGCCCTGCGCGACGCCGGCCCGGGCGGCGAAGATGTTCGGCAGGCGGTCCTGCACCCACATCACGCACGGCACGGTCGCCGGCAGGCCGGGAACTCGGCGCGAAGTGGTCGATCATCAGCAGCACGAAGGTCGGGGCGGTACACGTCGATCGCCTGGAACGCGAGCACGCCGAGCGACTCGTGGTCGTGCGGCTCGATCAGCAGGCGTCGTGCCGAGCCCGTCGAGCCCCGCACGAGCCGTCGCATCGAGTGCTTCAGGAACGTCGAGTGCCGCGTCGTGACGCCGAGGACGCGCAGGGCGGCGGCGTGGCCGGCGGCGAAGCGGGCGGGGTCGGGCGGGGCGGGGTACGCGGCCCCAAGCCGAGCGGCGACGGCCTCGCCTTGGCGCTCGCGCGCGACCTGCCCCACCTTCGTGCAACCGCGTTGGCGGAGGGGAAGTTGTCCTTCCACAGCGCTCGACCGACAGCGTCAGCTTCGAACGGCAGCAGCGGGTTGGCCGCGAGTTCCCCGCATCTGCGCGACGGCGTCGTGGCCGGCGCGTAGGGCGCACGCGGGGGTCGGCGAGCAGCGTCGCCCACTCCTGCACGTGCAGGGCCATCCACAGCTTCGCCGGGTCGTCCTTGGGAAGTAGAGCGGCGGCCGGTGGTCGGGAAGGCCGAGTTCACCGGCAGCTTGTAGAGCCGCGTCCCAGAGCCAGCCCTTGGTCGAGCCCCGCCACGAGCACGAGGGTCGTGCACGCGCCGCCGGGGAAGATCTTGGCGATCGTGTCCCGCCGTGGGGCCGGCGGCACCGGGTTGGGCAGCGACACGATCGTCACCGCCCGTCCGGGCGCCGAAGCGATCGGCGCGTGTCGCCCACGCTGGTCGCGAGGTAGTGGGGCTCGGCCGGCGCGCTTCGACGCGGGCGGCCGTGCGCCGGATCGCGGGCCGCGCGCGGCGAGGTTGCTCGCCAGCCGGTGCCGGAGGATCGACAGCGGGTGCCATTGCCATCTGCGGTTGTTGCTGCTGCTGCTGCGGTGCGGTCACGCACTCCCCGGGGCCCGGCTCGATCGACGGCGGAAACGGCCGGCCACGCGCGGCGGGACGCTCCACGTCGTCATCGGCGCTGATGCCCGGGGCATGATTATTGGACGTGACCGCGGCGCGCACCGTGCCTTCGAGGCGCGTTTCCACCGTCCGCGCCCCGCACGGTTTAGCCGCCGCTCGAAGAGCGTCGCGCTGATAACTGTTCAAGATCTCACAAATCGACCGGAGCGAATTTGGCGCTTGCGCGCACGACGCGTCGATAACCCTGGCAATGCCGGGCGCGCGTGACCTGAACGGAAAGGTGGAAGTCGCGATGAACGACGTGCGAGGCACGACCGACCTGTCGATCGTAATCCTGACCTGCAACCGTGCGCCTGCTGCCGCGCGGTGCCTCGCCGCCGTGGCGGCGGGAACGGCGTGCGCGCACGAGGTGATCGTCGTCGATGGCGCGAGCACCGACGACACCACGCCGTCCTTCGGTGCTGCAGGCGACGGGGCGCGTGCCCGCGTCGTCCGCGAGGCGCGACGGGAAGGGTTCGTCCGGGCGCGGGGCCAACAAGGGTTCTGCTGCGGCGGCGGGCGTACGTCACCTGGCTGAACGACGACGCCCGCCCTGCCCCCGGCGCGTACGACGCCGCCGTCGCCCAACTCGACGCCGCCGGGCCGACGGTCGGCCTGCTCGCGCTGTTCCACCGCGCGCGACCGACCGCAACGTCGCTCACGCGGTGAACGACCCGGGCGGCGGCACCGCGTTCTTGCTGCACGTCCGCGGCACGCTCTACGCGAACTTCGGCGTCGGCCGGCTCGACCTGTTCCGCCGGCTCGGCGGGTTCGACGAGCGGTTCTTCCTCAACGGCGACCCCGACTTCTCGCTGAAGGTGTGGCACGCCGGCCTGGAAGTCGTGCCCGCGGTGCACGGCGCGCATCGACCACGACGAGCACGACGACGACCTGCGCGGCCGACGCCGGCCGGGGCAACGCCGACAACGACGAAGCTGTTCGACAAGTGGGCCCTCCCCGCCCGCGGCACGCCCGCCGCCACCACCTTTGACCCCGCGCCGCTGCACCCCTCAAGGGGTCTTCATCGCCGACTTTGCCGCCTGAGAGGAATGCAACCGCGGAGACGCAAAGACGCGGAGGAAAACGCGGGAGAATGCGTGAAAGAAAACTTGGGCCCCGTCTACGCTTCCGATGAACTCCGCCGTGTTGATCCTCCGCCTTTCCTCCGTGTCTCCGTGACTCCGCGGATTTGAACTCTCCGCCCACACCTCATGCCGCTGATCCTCGTTCGTGATCTCGACGCACAACCGGCGACGTGCTGCTCGGCACGCTCGCGGCCGTCGGGCGGTGCGGGCTGCCGACAAGGGCGGTACGAGATCATCGTCGTCGACAACGCCAGCGGCGACGGCACCGCCGCGGCCGTCGCGGCGGCGTTCCCGGCGGTGCGGGTGCTGCGGCAGGACGCGAACCGCGGGCCCTGCGCGAAAAACGCGGGGATCGCCGTCGCGCGCGGCGAGGTCGTGATGTTCCTCGACGACGACTCGTTCCCCGCCGACGCCGACTGCGTGCCGCGCATGCTCGCGCACTTCGCGGCCGACGCGCGGCTCGGGGCGGCGGTCTGCACGGTCACGCTGCCGGACGCGTCGCGCGAGTGCAGCGCGTACCCGTCGGTCTTCATCGGCTGCGGCACCGGCTTCCGCGTCGCGGCGCTGCGGCAGGCGGGCGGGCTGCCCGACGATTTCTTCATGGCCGCCGAGGAGTACGACCTGTCGCTCCGGCTGCTCGACGCCGGATGGTCGATCCGCCGGTTCGATGACCTGCGCGTCACGCACCGCAAGACGCCCGCCGCCCGCATGCCCGAGCGCGTGGCGGAACTCGACGTGCGGAACAACCTGCTGCTGATCGCCCGATATTTTCCCGGCGAGTGGGTCGTCCCGTTCGCCCCGCGCCCTGATCGACCCGCTACCGCGCGTCCGCGCGGGCGAACAACCACGAACCCTTCGACCGCGGCTTCCGCGCGGGTATGACGGCCGCCCGCGCTTCGTGATGCGGGCGGGCCGCCGGCCAGGTCCGCGCCGAGACGTTCGAGGCGTTCGCCCGCGTGGCGGAGATCGAGGCGCAGTTCGTCGAGCAGGTCGTCGCCCGTGACGCGCGGCAGGTGTTGTTCGTCGACTGGGGCAGAACCTGCTCGCCTGCCGCCGCGCCGCGCCCGGCACGGCGCGTGGCGGTCGTCGCCGTCGCAGACGCCCGCCTCGGCGGCCGGGGTTCCGGTGCCACGGCGCCGACGTGGTCGACGATCAGGCCGCCCGCCAACTCGCCGTTCGACGCCGTCGTCGTAGGCAACCTTTCCCCCGGTTCACGCTGAGGCCCGCCGGGACCTTTGGCGGCAACTCACCGACCGGCCGGTGGTCGATTGTCTCCGATGACCGGCTTCGTGGGACGCGTTTCGGCTCGTCGTGACCCATGCTCTTGGACTTGGCGCATCAACGGCGAGGTGCTCGTCACGCCGGCGCTTCCGTCCACGGCGCGTCACTCCTTCACCCGCCACAGGGGCCGCCCGCACACTACCGCACGGCGCCGCCCGGCTGTTCTTTGCGAACAATTGTCCGCCGCGCCCGGTCGCACGGGCACTACGATCGGCACGATCGACCGGTTTCTTCCGGTTCCGCGCGCCCGCCGCGGCCATCTCCGGCGGACGCGATTGCCGGGCAGGCAGTGCGCAGCCCGATAGTTTCTGCGAGCGACCACGCCGGCCCGATCTCTACAAAGTTCTACGCAAAGCCTACTATTAATCGGCCCGCCGCCCGGTAGGCTTACCCGTTGCGGTGCCTCAGTTCGTGAGCCGGCGTCGAGTCTTTGGCGGGACGACGCGGCGGGGGTGCGGCACAAACCGGTAAGAGCAGCACGTCGTATGGACCAGTCGCCCCTCCTGCAAGTCCGCGGGCTCAGCAAGGCGTTCCCGGGTGTCGAAGCCCTCGACGGCGTCGACTTCACGCTGCGCGCGGCGAGGTCCACGCGCCTTCGGCGAGAACGGGGCCGGCAAGTCCGCTCATCAAGGTCCTCACCGGCGTCTACCGCCGCGCGGCGGCGAGGCCCTGCTCGACGGTCAGCCGATCGACCCCGCACTCCACCGGCGAGGCGCAGTCACTCGGCATCAGCACCGTCTACCAGGAGGTATCTCATCCCAGGACCTCTCGGTCGCGGAGAACCTCTTCCTCGGCCGCCAGCCGCGCACTGGTGGGCCGGATCGATTGGCGAACCCTTCGTCAAGGAAGTCCGTCAGGCGATGGCCCGCCTCAACATGACGCTCGACGTCACCCGGCCGCTGTCGAGCTACCCGATCGCGATCCAGCAGATGGTCGCCATCGCGCGGGCAGTCGACGTGTCGGCGAAGGTGCTGATCCTCGACGAGCCCACCTCCAGTCTCGACCGCGACGAGGTCGCCCGCCTGTTCGACGTGATGCATAAGCTCAAGGCCGAGGGCTCGGCATCGTGTTCGTCACCCACTTCCTCGACCAGGTCTACGCGGTGTCGGACCGGATGACGGTCCTGCGCAGCGGCACGCTCGTCGGCGAGTACGAGGCCGCCGCCCTGCCGCGGCCGAGCTCATCGGCAAGATGATCGGCCGGCCGGCGTCGGAGGTGGAAGCCCGTCACCGCCGACGAGGCGAAGGAAGACGACGACCGTAAGCCGTTCCTGTCGGCCAAGGGGCTGGAAAGCGCGGCTCGATCAGGCCGATCGACCTCGATTGCGGCGGGGCGAAGTCGTCGGCCTCGCCGGCCTGCTCGGCTCCGGAGCGCCGAGACGGCCCGCCTCCTGTTCGGCATCGACGGCGACGCCCGACTCGGCGAACTTCATATCGACGGCGTCGCCACCGCGCTCCGCTCGCCGCGGCGGGCGGTCGCCCGGCGGCTGGCGTTCTGCCCGGAAGATCGCAAGGCGGCCGGCATCATCCCGACCTCAGCGTGCCGAAGAACATCGTGCTCGCCCTCCAGGCCCGCCGCGGGTGGCTCCGCCGGCTGTCGCGCACGACCCAAAAGACGAGATCGCCGACAAGTACATCAAGGCCCTGCATCGCCACGAGCGACGCGGAGAAGCCGGTGAAACTCCTCAGCGGCGGCAACCAGCAGAAGGCGATCCTCGCCCGCTGGCTGCTGACCGAGCCGCGCCGCGCTGCTCATCCTCGACGAGCCGACCCGCGGCATCGACATCGGCGAAAGTTCGAGATCGCCAAGCTCATGGACTCCTCTCTGCCGGCGAGGATGTCAATCCTGTTCATCTCGTCGGAACTGGAAGAGGTCGTGCGAAGCTGCCGGCGGGTGGTCGTCCTGCGCGACCGCCACAAGGTGGCCGAACTGACCGGCGAGCGGATCAGCGAGCAGAACATCATGTCGACGATCGCGGGCGCGCGTTAATGGTCGGCAGGCAAGGGAGCCGCGTGGGTGACGACAAGGACGAGATGATCGGGCTTCTTCGTGAGATCCGCGATCTACAAGCGTGAGTATCGCCGTATCACGGACTCCTGCAGGGAGGATCAGCGGAAGACCGGTGCGGTGCTCGATCAATCGCAGGCGGAGGCCGAACAGTTTCGGATGAACCAGTTCCGCGTGCAGGAGGAGACGCTGTCGGCGTTGGCCCGGGCCCGCACCATGGCGATCGTCGTCGGCGGTGATCCAAGGACTGATCATGGGGCTGATCGCATTCGTAGCTATCGTTGTCGCCCTGTGGCGGTAGCGGTCGCGGAGTTGATGATTCTCATGCGGCAGCAACCCCTTGAATACCAGCCGCAGGCCGTGGAGCACGAAACGTTTCAATGGTCTTGGGACTATTCCAAAGCCGAGTGGGAAGAAATTAAGTGGCCGCACCGGTCAAGAATACAAGCTCGGCGTGACTCTCGCAGCGTGCGATCTTCGCGGAGCACGACAAGAAGTGGACGCTCCAGGTGAATCGGCCAGAAGTACCTTTTTGGACGCTGCCATTGCCGCCGCCAGAAGTTCGTGCGGCGCCAAGACGCCGACGGTGGAGTGTCCGCCACAATGCGGGGGCAGAGATTCGCATCGGCGACGACCTTACGATCTTCAAGGACTTCGGCAGCACTTGGTGCGGCTTGGGCGAGATGCGACGCAGGTCCGGTTTGCGGCTGGGGCCGACTTACTACTTATGTTGCGAACACTGTTTTGGTCGTGGACCGGCTACCGCGTGCGCATATCAACGACAGCTTCGGCGGCCTTCCGACAACGGAGCCTGCTGGTGCTGCTGGGCTTTTACGAGTTGGTCAATTATCACATGAACCGTTGAAGCGGTAGACGCGGCACCTGCAAAAGTGAACAGCTCCACTGGTCGCCCCGTAGAACGTGGCGTTCTCCGTATCCCCAAGGTGAATTGTCATGTTGTTAAACGACCTGATCGGACGACGGCATTTATCAGAAGCAAAACCCGGAGCGCATGTTAGAGACGTCACCCAATCCCGCCGCTGACGCGGCCGCCGTGCAGGCATCGGCGAGTACCGCCGCCGGCTCATGCGCCGGGCATGCGCTGACAATGCGGCCCGCCTTTGTCGGCGCGGCGCCTCAGCGGCTTGCGCGGGGGCCGGCATCGTCTGGCCGCTGGCGGCGGCGGCCTGCCTTGTTCAACTTCATGTTCACCGAGGGTTCTTTCGCGTGGGGTGCCCGACGGGAAGCTCTTCGGCAGCGTGATCGACATCCTCAACCGCTGCGCGCCGCTCATGCTCCTGTCGCTCGGCATGACGCTCGTGATCGCCACCGGCGGCGTCGACCTGTCCGTCGGCGTCATGGCGATCGCCGGGGCCGTGGCGGCGGGGCTCATCGCCCGGCCGGCGGGGGGCGTGTTCGAGAACGTCAACGTCGGCGGATCGGTCACGGCCGTCATCCTCATCGTCTTGGTCGTGTCGCTGCTTGCCGGGTTGTGGAACGGCGTGCTCGTGTCGCTCGTGGACGTGCAGCCGATCGTCGCAACGCTCATCCTGATGGTCGCCGGCCGCGGCGTGGCGCAACTGCTGACCGACGGACAGATCATCACGTTCAACGACCCGAACTTGTCCTACCTCGGGGCCGGGTTCCTGTTCGGCCTGCCGTTCCCGCTGTTCATCGTGGCGGCCGTGCTCGCGGTCACGGCGTGGCTGGCGCGGGGCACGGCGCTGGGGCTGTTCGTCGAGTCGGTCGGCAACAACCCGACCGCCAGCCGCTACGCCGGCATCAACGCCCGCTCGGTGAAGCTCGCCGCCTACGTCTTCAGCGGGCTGTGCGCGCGGGCGTGGCGGGGCTGGTCGTGGCGGCCGACATCCGCGCCGACGCGAACAACGCCGGCCTCTACTCAGCCGACGCGATCCTCGCCGTCAGCATCGGCGGCACCGCCCTCACCGGCGGGCGGTTCTCGCTGATCGGCTCGATCATCGGGGCGCTGCTGATCCAGACGCTCACCACCACGATCCTCACCCGCGGCGTGCCGCAGGAAGCAACCTACGTGCTCAAGGCAGCGCCGCTGATCGTCGGCGTCTGCCTGCTCCAGTCGGACGCGTTCCGGGCGAAGATCAAGGCCGTCGCCCCGCGGCCCGCGGCAGAAACATGCCGCCGGGTTCGAGGTCGTCCCCGTCGACGCGACGAGCGGGGAGGGGCCGCGTGAGCACCGCCAACCGACTCGCCCCCGCTTGCTCGCCTACGCGCCCGCCCGGCCGGCGCATCCCGGTCTGTCGCGGCAGAACCTGCCGCTCGCGACGATCGTCGTCTGCGCCCTGCCTCTACGCGGTCGCCGCCCTCTCGTTCGAGGGCTTCGCGTCGGCCCGCGTGTTCCTGAACTTCATCTCCGGCAACGCGTTCCTCGGCATCGCCGCCGTCAGGCTGACGTTCGTCATCCTCTCCGGCGGGATCGACCTGTCGGTGGGGGCCGTGATCGGCACTCGAGCATCCTGATCGCCACGCTCGTGAAGGGACCGACCGCCTGCCCGCGATGCACCCGGCCGTCGTGATCCCGATCGTGCTGCTGCTCGGCGTGCTGTTCGGCGCGGCGATGGGGAGCCTGATCCGCTACTTCAACCTGCCGGCGTTCCTCGTGACGCTCGCCGGGCTGTTCTTCTGCCGCGGGCTGGGGCTGCTGATCAGCACCGAGTCGCGGTCGATCAACCACCCGTTCTACTCGGCGTTGTCGGGTCGCGATCCCGCTCGGCGACCGCCTGTCGCTGCCGCTCGTAGCGATCGTGTTCCTCGCCGTGCTGCTCGTCGCGATCTACCTCGCCCGCGCCCACCGAGTTCGGCCGCAGCTGCTACGCGATCGGCGGCAGCGAGCAGTCGGCCGGGCTGATGGGCCTGCCAGTCGGCCGCACGAAGGTGCGCGTCTACGCGGCGCAGGCGGGTTCTGCTCGGCGCTGGCCGGGGTCGTCTACACGATCTTCACCACCTCCGGCAACGCCACGGCGGCCGGCGAGCCGAGCTCGACGCGATCGCGGCGGTCGTGGTCGGCGGCACGCTGCTCAGCGGCGGGTCAGGGTCGCTCGCCGGCACGTTCTTCGGCATCCTGATCTTCGGCATCATCCAGACCGGCATCGACTTCCAGGGCACGCTCAGCTCCTGGTGGACGCGCATCGCCATCGGCGTGCTGCTGCTCGTCTTCATCCTGTTGCAGAAACTCATCCAGCGGAAAGGGACCTAAGCCATGCGCCCTCCTCGCCCCCACGCGCCCTCGCCCGTCGACGCCGCCCCTCCCCTGTTCTTTTCGGCCGCCCTCGCCTGCGGGCTCTCCGCCCTCGGCGGCGGCGGGTGCGACGACTCCTCGTCGAGCAGCTCGTCCGGCACCGGCGGCGGTGGCGCGGCCACCACGACCGGCGGCGGCGGCGGCGGGGGCGAGGGCGGCATGAAGGGCCTGACCGTCGGGTTCTCCCAGATCGGCGCCCGAGAGCAGCTGGCGCACGGCCGAGACCAACTCGATCCGCTCCGAGGCCGAGAAGCGCGGCGTCGACCTGAAGTTCTCCGACGCCCAGCAGAAGCAGGAGAACCAGATCAAGTCGCTCCGCACGTTCGTCGCCCAGGGCGTCGACGCGATCATCCTCGCCCCGGTCGTCGAGACCGGGTGGGAGCTGCTGCTGAAGGAAGTCGGCAGGCGAAGATCCGGTGATCCTCGTCGACCGCGGCGTGGACGTCGGCGACGACTCGCTCTACACGACGCTGATCGCCTCCGACTTCGTCGCCGAGGGGCGCATGGCCGGCGAGTGGCTGGCGAAGAAGACGAACGGCAAGGCGAACGTCGCCGAGCTCCAGGGCACGCCCGGCGCGGCGCCGGCGATCGACCGCAAGAAGGGGTTCGGCGAGGCGATCGCCAAGCACCCGGGGATGAAGATCATCAAGACCCAGACCGGCGAGTTCACCCGCTCGCGCGGCAAGGAAGTGATGGAGGCGTTCCTCAAGAGCCCCGAGGGCGCGCAGATCAACGCGGTCTACGCCCACAACGACGAGATGGCCCTGGGCGCGATCCAGGCGATCGAGGCCGCGGGCAAGAAGCCGGGCCAGGACATCATCATCGTGTCGATCGACGGCGTGAAGGACGCGTTCCAGGCGATGGTCGACGGGAAGCTCAACTGCACGGTCGAGTGCAACCCGCTGCTCGGCCCCGCCGCGTTCGACGCGGTTCAGAAGGCCGTTGCCGGCGAGACGCTGCCGAAGCAGACGATCGTGGAGGACAAGCTCTACGACCAGTCGATGGCGAAGGACGCGATCGCGACGCGGGCGTATTGAGGACTGGTGCGTAGTGCGTAGTGCGTAGTGCGTAGTGCGTAAGGAAAGAAGAAGCCGCCCGGGTCTACTGCGCTCTACTTACGCACTACGACGACGACGACGGCGACTTATTCGCACGACCTGACCGATTGCCCGTTCGTCGGTCCCGCCAGCCGGAGTTCATAACGATGTCGATAGCATCCGACCCGATGACGGCCGACGCGGCGAGCGACGCGCTGCAGGAGCGGTTCGAGTCCGTCTTCGGCCCCGCCGATCACGCCGCCGGCCACGCGGGCGGGCGCCTGCGCGCGGTGCGCGCGCCGGGCCGCGTGAACCTGATCGGCGAGCACACGGATTACAACGACGGGTTCGTGCTCCCGATGGCGATCGAGCCGCACGTGCTCGTCACCTGCCGGGCGCGGCATGACGGCCTCGTGCGCGTCGCGTCGACGCTCTACCCCGGGCGCGTCGTGGAGTTCTCCGTCCGCGCGCCCATCGGGCGCGGCGAGCCGGCCTGGGCCAACTACGTGCGCGGCGTGGCGGCGGGGCTGGCGGCGGCGGGCGTGCCGCTGGTGGGGATGGACGCGCTGATCGACAACACGCTCCCGCCGGGCGGCGGGCTCTCGAGCAGCGCGGCCGTCGAGGTGGGCACGGCCCGCGCGTTGCTCGCCGTCGCCGGCGCGACGATGAACGACGTCGACCTCGTGAAGCTCTGCCAGCGCGCCGAGCACGCGTTCGCCGGCGTGCCATGCGGCATCATGGACCAGACGATCGTCACCCGCGGCCGCGCCGGGCACGCGATGCTCCTCGACTGCCGCTCGCTCGCCGCCACCCACGTCGCGATCGACCCGGGCCGCCTCGCGGTCGTGGTCATCAACAGCACGGTGAAGCACGACCTCGCCAGCGGCGCGTACGCGGAGCGCCGCGCCCAGTGCGAGGCCGGCGCCGCCTACTTCCGCCAGGGCCGGCCGGGCGTGACGAAGCTGCGCGACGTGACGCCCACCGAGGTCGACACCGCCGCCGGGCGGATCGACGACGTCACGTTCCGCCGCTGCCGGCACGTCGTGAGCGAGAACGCCCGCACGACCGAGTTCGCCGCCCACCTCGGCGCCGGCCGCTACGCCGAGGCCGGCGCGCTGATGGGGCAGAGCCACGCGTCGCTGCGCGAGGACTTCGAGGTGAGCTGCCCGGAGGTCGACTTCCTCGTCGAGCACGCCGCCCGCGTCGACGGCGTGTACGGCGCGCGGATGACCGGCGGCGGGTTCGGCGGCTGCGTCGTCGCGCTCGCCCGCCCCGACACGCTCGACCCGCTCCGCCGCGATATCACCCGCGCGTACCGCGCGAAGTTCAACCTCACGCCGAGCGTCTTCTTCACGGGCGCCGCCGCGGGCGCGTCGCTCGTCGAGTAGGGTGAATAGTCGAGTCGGCAAGTAGGGTCCCCGCGCGCACGGCGGCGTGGCCACCTGCGGTGGCCACGCCAGTCATGCGCCGTCGCCGGGGACGTTCACCACGCTACAGAAGCACCCTTCGACGCGCGCGCGGCGCGGCGCGACGCGTATTCGTCGTCAGACAGTCGGAATGTGCTCGAAGGTGGGAGTGCGGGGGTCTACTGGAACTGCAGGTCCCGCACTTCGAGCTCGACGCTCGTGCGGCCGTTGAACTCGTTGAGGCGGGGCTCGACGGCGAGGTCGATCATCGTGCCGGGCGTGAGGCGCACGTCGAGCGCGCCGTGGCCGAACGCGATGCACTTCATCATCCGCTCCCCCTGGCGCACGTGGATCTGCAAATGGTCGCCGCCGTTGCCCACCCGGCGGGCCGGCGCGGTCACCTCCAGGCCGCGACAGCAGAGCAGCGGCTTGCGGTTGCCGTGGCCGAACGGGCCGAGGCGGGCCATGTCCTTCACGAGCGCCTCGGTCACCTGTTGCAGTTCGGCCAGCGTGTCGAGCCGCAACTCGGGCACGAGGTCGGCCGGCTTCAGCACCGAGCCGGCGTAGGCGCAGAACGCGCCGCGGAATTCGTCGAGCCTGCCCGCGCGGAGCTTGAGGCCCGCCGCCATCTCGTGCCCGCCGTGGGTCTCGAGGTGCTGGCCGCAGGCGTCGAGCGCGCGGGCGAGGTGGAAGCCGTTGATCGAGCGGGCGCTCCCCTGCCCGCGGCCGTCGCCGTCGAGGGCGATCATCACGACCGGGCGGTGGAACTTGTCGACGAGGCGCGACGCGACGATCCCGATCACGCCCGGGTGCCACTCCTGCCGCCCGAGCACGAGCGCGCACGTGCCGTCCGGCCCGCCCGCCTCGGTCACCTGCGCGGCGGCCTGCTCGATGATCTTGCGCTCCAGCGCCTGGCGCTGGCGGTTCTGCTGCTCGAGGTAGTCGGCGATCTCCGCCGCCCGGCCGGCGTCGGCGCGGGTCATCATCTCCACGGCCAGCGCCGCGTGGCCCATCCGGCCGCAGGCGTTGAGGCGCGGCGCGAGCTTGAAGCCGACGTCGTAGCTGTCGAGCTTCTGCTGCTGCGCCAGCCCCGCCGACATGATCAGCGCCCGCAGCCCGGCCAGCTTGCTGCTCTTGAGCCCCGACAGCCCGAAGTGCGCCAGCACCCGATTCTCGCCGACCAGCGGCACCACGTCGGCAATCGTGCCCAGCGCCGCCAGCGCCGTCGCGTCGAGCAGGAACGCCCGGAACGCCTCGCTCACGCGGTCGTGGCCGGTCATCGCCAGCCCGACGCCCCACGCCAGCTTGAACGCCACCCCCGCACCGCACAGCGCGTCGTTGGGGTACGCCGGCCCGGCGTGCGGCAGGCGCGGGTGCACGACGGCGTAGCAGTCGGGCAGGAGCGGGGAGGTGGTGGAGTGGTCGAGTGGGGGGGTGGTGGGGTCATTCACTCCACCACCCGACCACTCCACCACACTACCACTCTTCCATTCGTGATGGTCCGTGATGATGAGGTCTACGCCGCGGCTTCGGGCGATCTTCGCCTGTTCGATCGCGGTGACGCCGCAGTCGACGGTGATGATGAGGCGGGCGCCGTCGTCGCAGATCTGGGTCAGCGCGTCGGCGTTGAGGCCGTACCCCTCGTCGATGCGGTGGGGAATGTAGTAGTCGGCGACGCCGCCGAGCACCCGCACGGCGTGCCAGAGGATCGACGTGGCGGTGATGCCGTCGACGTCGTAGTCGCCGTAGATGACGATTTTTTCCTTGTCCCGGATCGCCCGCGCCACCCGGTCGGCCGCCCGGACCAGCCCGGGGATCAGGGCCGGGGCGTGCAGGCACTTCAGGTTCGGGTTGAGAAAGTCGCGACAGGCGTCGACCTCCCCATACCCCCGCCCCAGCAGGATTTGCGCCACGATCGGCGACGTCTTCAGCCGCGCCGCCAGGTCGGCGGCGCCGTCGTGGGGGGCGGCGAGGTTCCAACGTCGGGGGCGATGCATCCGTGCTCGAAAAGACATCAGGGGAAGAGACGGCCTGATCTTAAGCCGTTCGGGCGCCGATTGCCAAAGCGAACCGGGCGGAATGACCACGCGGGGCGACCCGGAAAAGTTCCGCCGCCGGTACAGCGGGCGGACCCGCGCCACGGCGGCCGGCCGCCACAGCGGCAGGGCGGGTTGCCCACGCCGGACGGTATGCTGTTGACCGCCGGTCTCGCGCGGGTGACGCTCTGTTCGTCACCGCGGACGTCCTTGTGCGGGCCGATGAGGATGACGAGCGTCCGCGCTGAAGGGAGGTGCGCCTTGGGTAGGCTGGAGTTCGCCTGCGACTGCGGCCAGACGGAGTTCTTGAACAACACGGACAACCGGTCGTTCGTCGCCCACCTGATCGCCGATAAGGATTACGTCGCGTTCGCCGACGTGCTGGTCGCGGCGATCGAACCCGCCGTGGCGATCGCGGGGGGCCACAGGGCGGCGGGCGGGCCGACCCCGACCCCCAAGTTCGACTGGCGCGAGTTCCCGATGCCGCTGGCGTGGCAGTGCCGCGTCTGCGGGTCGCTTTACGTCGAGACGCCCGACCGCCAGCGTCACCGCTTCCTGCCCGCGGCGGACGACGTGCCGAAACAGTTGTTCCGTCCGAAACCGGAAGCCGAATGCTGACGCCGCTCGCGTGCATCCCGGTAGCGGCGCTGACAGGCCATCGGACATCGAATGATTATGCGGCAGACGGAAACCACCGGCATCATCTACGCGATCTTCTCGGCCACCTGCCTCGTCGCCGCCAGCGTCTGCGTGGCCGCCGGGCACGTGGCGTCGGCCGACCGGTTGCGGCAGCAGTGGTCGCGACCCGGCCTCGGCGTGGAGCTTTACTTCAAAGAAGCGGCGTAGATGTTCGTCCCGGCCGGGCTGCTCCTGCTGATCGGCCTGTGGCTGGCCGCAATGGCCTTGCGAAAGCCCGCGATCGGGTTGAGTGATCCGGATAGTCGGCCGCAAAACGATTACCACGTCATCCGCCGGTGCCGCGACTGGCCGAGACGGTGGCGGGTGAGTGTCCCGGGCCGCGGCGGGACGAGGAGGGGCGACGGTGATCAAGTTCAACGGGTTGACCGCCGACGAGATCCTCGCGCTTGCCGAATGGCGTCCTCGAACGCTCCGTCGTCACGCGTGAGGCGATCGTCTTCGACGCCGGCACGGCCGAGGTCCTCGGGCGGTTCTGGGTCGACGATCGCTCGCTCGTGCTCGAACTCGGCCAACGACGGCGGCGGCGAAGGTATCCTCCCCGCGATCGCCGTGCTGGCGCAGCGGCCGCCGCCGCCGCGGGCTGGCGTTCCTCGACTGGCGTCCACGCGGTGCACTGCGCTGGCCGAATGTGAAACTCCGTGAGCTGCTTACAACGCCGCGGCTTTCGCGTCGTCGACGTGCCGGGCACCGGCCCGTGCTACCATGCGGTTCAGGCCGTCCGGACCGGCCCGCCTGACCGTCACCGCGGCGAATCGGCGGACGGGGCATCGCTCAGACCAGGGCGGCGGGCGTGTGAGAGGAGAGTAAAACTCGTGTCGATGTCGGCGACGATTCAACTCAGCACGAGCGGCTTTCAGGGCCTGCCGCCGGACATGGACCCGGACCGCCGGGGGCTCGTCTACGGCCAGAGCTTGCCCTACGTCGCCGACGAACTCGACGCGTACTGCCGCGAGGCGGGCGTGCGGCCGATCTCCGGACCACTTCGACGACTCGGAAATGCTGACCGATGAGGAGTACGAGCAGGAAGGGCTGGAGAAGCCCCGCCGAAATGGTTCGACGCCAGCGAGGGTCTTCGCACCGTCGACACGCTCGTCGCAACGCTCGAACGCCTCGGCGGCGCGACGCTCGGCGGCGGCCGGCGCAGCGCGGTGGCGGACGTCCTCTGGGACCTCCGCGGAGCGGCTGATCCTGACGGCGGCCGCGGCCCGCGCGGGCAGTTCAGGTACAACGTCGGGTAGCGTCGCCGACAGGGGCGCACGCCGGGCGGCGCCGATGAACTGGTATGCTCGTCCCGTCGAGCGCGCGCGGGCCGCAGAGGCCGCTCGCCCTTCGCGCGTCACGCGCCCCTCATCCGATTTCCGTCCGCCGGAGCACGCCATGATTCGACCGAGCACGCCAGACGACACCGCCGCGGCGCAGTCGCCTGGCGGGCGAGCGGCCTGTTCAGCCGAACGAACTCGCGGAGGTGGGCGAGATGCTCGCCGCCCACTTCGACGGACTCGATGGGTCACCGACGATGGCGGCGACGGCCGGCCGGCGGGGTCGCGTACTACGCGCTTGGCGGATGACCGACGGAACGTGGAACCTCTACCTCATCGCCGTCCGCCCCGACCGCCAGGGGCAGGGCCGCGGCGGGGCGCTGCTCCGCCACGTCGAACAGGCGCTGGCGGTTCGCGGCGCGCGCATCCTGCTCGTGGAGACGTCGGGGCTGCCGGCCCTGGAGCGCACGCGGGCGTTCTACCGCAAGTGCGGGTACGACCAGGAGGCCCGCATCCGCGACTTCTATAAGGCGGGCGACGACAAGATCGTGTTCCGCAAGGCGCTGGCCGCGCCGGGGACGTGAATCGCGGTTGCCGCCGCAGTCGGCGTCCCGGATGTCAACGGTTGGCTTTCTTACGTCTCCGCGCGCGCTCTCGCGCGCGGCGGAACCGCATGCGCCTACCGCGCCGTCCGACGCGAGGCGATGAAACCCGCGCGCGTGCAAGGTGTGAGGTCGTGAGGACGAGCGTCCCCGCGGAAGACGGACGCCGCGCTCACCGCCCGTTCGAGCCGTTGCGGCCGTCGGAGATCTCGGCCTCGAGGCGGCGGATCTCGGTGTCCTTGGCCTCGATCTCCTTGTCGGCCAGCTTCGACTCCTTCTCCTTCACCTCGATCGTCTTCTTCTCGCTCGTGATGTCGATCCGCAGGCGGGCGTAGAGGTTGAGGTACGCGTTGGCGAGGAACACCAGGGCGAAGAACGCGCACAGGTACCCGCGCCAATCCGGGTAGATCAGGTAGAACGCGGGGCCCGGGCCGATCGCGATCAGGACCAGCATCGCCAGCGTCACCCAGTGGCTGAAGCAGTACTCGCACGTGAACAGGTAGAAGAACTTGCGCTTCAGCAGGGTGGGGCAGGTCTTACTCCGGTCCTGGCAGTACTCGCGGACCTCGCGGAAGACCTCCTCGAACACGACCGTGCGCGCGACGCACGCGATCGGGATCGCCAGGACGAACAGGGCGACGAGCTGCTGCCAGGTGACTTCCATGAGCGATTTCCAGAGACGGGCCGGACTCGGCGACGTCCCTATACTAGGGCCCGCACCGTCCGCCGGGGACGCACGTTCCGGGTGGGGATCTGACGGGTTCTCGCGATTAATGCGGAATTGAACCACGGAGACACGGAGGTCGGAAGAGATAAGGAAGATGGAAGGTGGAGGGATGGACGCCGGATGAGAACGCCATATGTGCCGCGGGTCCTCTCCATCCATCTTCATTGATCTTCTTTCGTCTTCTCCTCCTACCTACGTGTCTCCGTGTCTCCGTGGTTCAATTCGGAATTTCGCTGACGGCTCAAGACGGAGGACGATCGTGACGCGAACGTGGATCGTGGCGGTGTTGCTCCTGGCGGGTTGGACGGCGGGGTGCCGCGACGAGGGGGGCGGTGACGGCGGTGGCGGCGCGGCGGCGGGGGCGGTCGTGCTGTACACGAGCGTGGACGAGCCGGTGGCCCGGCCGATCGTTGACGCGTTCACGAAACGGACCGGCATCGCCGTCGTCATCCAGACCGACGCCGAGAAGAACAAATCCGTCGGCCTGGCCCGGCGATTGGAGGCCGAGCGCGACCGGCCGCGGGCGGACGTGTGGTGGGGCAACGAGGTCTTCCACACGATCAACCTCGCCGCCGCCGGCGTGCTCGCACCCTACGCGTCGCCGGCGGCGGCCGACGTCCCGCCGCTGTTCAAGGACCCGGCGTCGCTCTGGGCGGCTCGGCCCTGCGGGCGCCGAGGTGATCGCCGTCCGCGCCGGGGGCGGATCGGGCCCTGCGGACATCCTGCCGAACAAGTCGATCCGCGACCTGACCGACCCCCAACTGAAGGAAAGATCGCCATCGCCCACCCCTCGGCCGGCACCACGAGCGGCCACGTCGCGGCCCTCTACGTCCTGTGGGGCGAGGACCCCGCGCGCGGTTCCTCCGCGACCTAAAGGCCAACGACGTCAAACTCCTCGGCGGCAACTCCGTCGTCGCCGAGAAGGTCGGCGACGGCACCGTGCTGGCCGGCCTCACCGACAACGACGACGTCGACGCCGCCCTCCGCAACGGCGGGGAAACTGTCGATGGTCCTGCCCGACCAGGACGACGTCGGCACCCTCACCATCCCCTGCACCGTCGCCCTCGTGAAAGGCTCCGCCCGTGAGGCGGCTGCCAAAACAACTCATCGACTACCTCTTGTCGCCCGAGGTCGAGCAACAACTCATCGCCAATAAGTTCGCCCGCTACTCCGTCCGCCCCGGCGCCCCCGGCGACGCGGCGATCAAGCCGATGAACGTCGACTACCGAGCGGTGGCGAAGGTGCTGAAACAGGCGTCGGAGGAAGCCGTGGAGATCCTGGAGGGGCGGAAGTAGGGGGGAGCGCGACCGCGTCCCTCATTCTTCGATCCGGGCGGCGAGCGGTGCGCGGCGGGCGGCTGCGGTTTCGCCGCGTCGACGCGGCACGCGCGGGGGAGCAAAGAAGTCGTCGAACAGGACGACGATTTGCTTCTCGCGCGGCGGCGCGGCCGCGGCGGGCCCACGCGGCAAAACCGCAAGTGCCCGCCACGCGGTTTCGCGAGATCATGTGAATTTCGTCTCGTTCGCCTGCCCGGTCAGCGGTGGGGCGGGCTTCGTCAGCGCGCCGCGCCGCCGATGCGGGACTCCACGAGCGACGCCAGCACCGCGGCCGACGGCGGGGCGAGCCGGTAGATGCCCTGGAGGCTGACGGCGGAGGTGACGCGGGCATCGGGGTTCACGTGCTTGATCGGCCGCTCGCCGCGCCGCGAGACGTACCGGAGGCGGGCGACCTCGTCCGGCGGGACCGTGAGGTCGAACAGGAGCGGCGTGCCCGCCTCGCCGATCACCACCTCGTCGGTGCACGTCGGCGCGAGGAACAACATCTCCGGCGGGCGGACGTGCGGGTCGAACGGCCGGAGCGCCAGGTCGAACGGCTCGTACGCCGCGGCGCGCTCCGGGGACCGTTCCTCGAACTCCGCCAAGTCGAGCACGCGTTCGACGCGCATCCGGCCGAGCAGGTGCAATACGCCGCCGCGCAGCGTGATGGGGTAGATCCAGTCTCCCGCCCGCGCGCCCGCACGCCCGAACTGCGGCATCGAGGTGTGCGGCCCGCCGAACAGCAGGTCGAGCCGGAAGTCGGGCGGCGCGTGCCTGCGTGCGGCGTCGCACCGTTCGCGGTTCCAGAGGGTGGTGAACGCGTCTCCCACAATTGTGGCATGGTACAGCACGTCAACGGCGGGTGTAGCGTGTCATCCCGAGGGGAGCGGTAGCGACCCGAGGGATCTCGGGGCGGACGAAAACGTCCTTCCAGTCCGAGTTCCTCGTCGCTGTCGCTCCTCGGGATGACGCTCGTCGGCCTTCCGACGCTACACCTGGACTTGACCAACACCAAAGACTTGGAGCCCGAACCTCTGCCCTCCGCTCGGCGCTCCATGCCCCGGCGGCATTGCGGGTGACGCCGGCGACGCCCGCCGGTACCCGCCCGACGCGTCACCCGCTAACGTGTGCACCGTGCCGCGTTCGCAATCCCGACCGTCCGCCGCTTCCCTTGTCGCCCGCGCCCTCGTCGTCGCGATCGTCGGCCTCTCGTCGGGGTTGCCGCTGTTGTGGCTGGTCGCGCAAGTTCTTGAGAGCCCGTCCTCGATCGCCACGGCGTGGCTCGACCCGTTCCACCTGAGGCTGCTCGGCCGCACGCTCGGCTACAACGCGGCGGTGGCGGTCGTGGCGACGGTCATCGCCCTCCCGGCGGCGATCGTGCTCGGGCGGGGGGGCGGGTGGGCCAGTCGGCTGTTGATGGTCGGCCTGCCGGTGTCGCTGCTCATGCCGTCGATCGCGTACGCGTACGGCTGGTCGCAGTTCCTGCGGCTGAGCCGGGTGTCGCTCGAGCCGGCGGGGGTGGGGGATGTCGTACGCTGCATCCTCACGCTCGCGGCGTGGCTGTGGCCGCTGCCGGCGGGGGTGATGGGGTTGGCGCTGCGGCGGACGGACGTGAACCTGCAGCAGCAGGCGCTGCTCGACGGCGCGCTCGGCCGATTCACCGCCCGCTTGCTCTTGGGGCCGGCGGCGGCGGGGTTCGCGTGCGTGATGGTGCTGGCGACGCAGGAGTTCGCCGTCTACGAGCCGACCGGCATCAGCGTCGTGGCGACGGAAGTGCGCATCGTCTTCGAAACCGGCCTCTTCTCGTCGCCGACCAACCCGATCACCGCCCCGTCCGACCCGGAATCTCGCCTCAGCGGCGACCAAGCCGCCCGGGCGACGGCGGCGGTGGCGACGGCGCTTCCGCTGCTGGTGGCGATGGGCTTGCTCGGGGCGGCGGGGATCTGGGGCGTGCGGCGATTCTCGGCGGCCGACGACCTCGACCCCGCCCCACCCCGACTGCCGCGGCCGCTGCGGCCGGGGAAACTTGTCACGTTTGCAGCCTTCGCGGTCCTCACGGTCACGCTCCTGACGCCGATCGTCTCGATGCTCCTGTCGCTGCAACGGCCGATCGACGCCGCGCGCGTCTGGCGCGTGTTCGCGCCCCAGGTCGGCGGGTCGATGGCGCTGGCGGGGCTGGCGGCGGCGGGGGCGCTCGTGCTGGCGCTGGCGGCGTGCGTGGGGCGGCCGCGGGTCGCGCTGGGGCTGTCGCTGCTGACGTTCCTCCTCGGCGGACAATTGCTCGCCATCGCCCTGATACGCTTGTACAATCGGCCGTGGCTCGGATGGGTCTACGACGGCCCGCCGATCGTGGCGATGGCGTACCTCGCCCGGTTCGGCTGGCTCGCACTGCTCGCGGCACTCGCGACGCGGTCCCGCCCCTGGCAACAGGTGCGCGACCTGGCGGCAATCGACGGCGCGAGCGAGGCGCAAGGCGCGCTGCACGTCGTCTGGCCCCTCGCGTGGCCGACCCTGGGGGCGGGCGCGGTGCTCGTGGGGGTGCTGAGCCTCACCGAGGTCCCCGCGACGGTCCTGATCTCCCCCCTCGAACCCTGGCAGCCCCTCGTGCCGCTCCTGATGACCTGGGTCCACATGCTGCGTTACGACGACATGCTCGAGGGCGCGCTGCTGATGATGGCGGCGGTGGGGGTGCTCGCGTCGGCCGCGGTCGCGTTGGTCTGGCTCGGGCGGCGCGCGTGGGGCGGGGGTGGGGGCGTCAAGGGTCAAGGGTCAAGGGTCGGGCGCTCAGCGCCGTTGGGCGTCCTGTGTCTTCTATCCTCGATTCTCGTTCTCACCACGACGGGTTGTGGCGACGGGACGAAGCCGGACGCGGTGTGGCTCGATACGGGGGCGGGGCCGGGGCAGACGGTTTACCCGCGCGCGATCTCCTACTCGCCGACCGACGACACGTTCTTCGTGATCGACCGCCTCGCCCGCGTGCAGCACCTCGACCGCGACGGCCAGTACCTCGGCGAGTGGCAGATGCCCGAGCACGTGACCGGCAAGCCCGTCGGCGTGTCGGTCGGGCCCGACGGTAACGTCTACGTCCCCGACACCCATTACCAGCGCGTGGTGGTGTACGACCCGCACACGAAGGCCGAGATCCGCCGGTGGGGCAGCTTCGGCAAGGGCCCCGGCCAGTTCATCTACCCGACCGACATCGCGTTCGACTCCAAGGGCAACGTGTTCGTCAGCGAGTACGGCGACAACGACCGCGTGCAGGTCTTCACGCCGGAGGGCAAGTTCCTCTACGCGTTCGGCTCGTTCGGGCCCGGCGACGGCCAACTCGCCCGGCCGCAGTCGATCCTGATCGACAAGACCGACACGCTCTACGTCACCGACGCCTGCAACCACCGCGTCGGCGTGTTCAAGACCGACGGCACGTTCGTCCGCAACCTCGGCACGACCGGCTCGGAACTCGGCCAGTTCCGCTACCCCTACGGCCTGGCCGAGGGCGCGACGGCAAATCCTGATCGTCTGCGAGTTCGGCAACAACCGCGTGCAGCAGGTCGACAAGGCCACCGGCCGCGGCCTCGCCGCCTGGGGTGTGGCCGGGCACGGCGAGGGCGAACTGGCCTACCCCTGGGCCGTCGCGGTCGACAAGCCGCGGCCGGATCGTGGCGGTCGACGCGGGGAATAACCGGTTGCAGGTGTTCAGTTTCTGAGCGTGGGATGGGGAGGATTAACCACGGAGACACGGAGACACGGAGGAAAGACGGAGGGGAACATGATCCTGTATGAGAAGCTCAGCGAGGCCATCATCGGGGCGGCGATGGAGGTGCATCGCCTTACGGGGCCCGGATTACCAGAATCCGCATACGAGCAGTGCCTATGCCACGAGTTGTCGCTCCGCGGGATCCAGTTTCAGCGGCCAGGTTGAACTGCCGGTGAGGTATAAAGGCATCCAGCTCGACTGCGGCTACCGCATCGACTTGCTCATCGAGAATTCGATCGTCGTCGAGCTGAAGGCGGTCGACCAAGTTTTGGCGGTGCACGAGGCGCAACTGATGACGTACTTGAAGCTCAGCGGAAAGCGCGCGTCGGCCTTCTGATCAACTTTTGCGTGCCGGCGCTGAAAGACGGCGTCACCCGTCGCGTCTTATGAATCAGTCTTCTCTCCGTGTCTCCGTGTCTCCGTGGTTAATCATCCGCCGGGGCAGGGAAAAAGGTCCTGACATGGCAATCTTTACTCGCCTTCACCTCGCCGATCCGGCTCGAGTACTTCCCCGGGTGGGTGGCGCGCTCGCGTTCGTCGCGGCTGGCGGTGCCGATCGTCCTGCTCGGCATGCGGCTCGCTCAACGGCCTGGGGCCGGTGCCTGGTGTGGGTCGCGATCGGCGCGCGGCTGGCCGTCGTGCTGCTGTTCATCCTGATCCTCGGCGGCATCCGCTACCAGCAGCAGCACAAGGACCTGCAGGTGATGGTCCTGCGCGACGCCAGCGAGTCGACCCGCCAGGTGCGCGACTTCCCCGCCCGCACGCTCGAGGCGTCGGTCGAGGAGTACCTCGGCTCGCTCGGCAAGGACCCGACCAAGACCTCGAAGGACTCGATCGGCCTGATCCGCTTCCAGACACCGCCTCGATCGACGCGCTGCCGGGCCGGTCCTGCGGCTCGACGCCCGCGCGATCCCCCGCCGGGGCAACGGCACCGACGTCGCCAGCGATCCAGCTCGCGCGGCGACGATGAGCAAGGACGCGATGCACCGCCTCCTGCTGATGTGGGACGGCAACCAGACCAGCGGCGATTTGGAAGCGCGATCACCGCCGCGGCGTCGCAGGGCGTGCAGATCGACGTGATGCCGCTGCGGTACGACGTGCAGAACGAGGTGCTGCTCGAGCGGTTCGTCGCTCCCTCCTGGCGGCGCGAGAACGAGCCGTTCACGATCGACGTGATCCTCCGCTCGACCAACGTCCTGCCGACGACCGGCTCGCTGACGGTCTACCACCAGGGCGAGCCGATGGACCTCGACCCGACCACCCCCCAGACCGACCCGCGCCGCACCGTCACGCTCAAGAACGGCCTGAACGTCGAGCGCGTGAAGGTGCCGGCGCTGGGCTCGGCCGGCGTCCACCAGTTCCGCGCGACGTTCGACGCGGCCGGCGTCAGCGCCGCCGTCGGCGGCGCGCCCGCCGCCGCCGCGCGCGGCGCCGAGGGCGCGACGGCTAGCACGTCCGGCGACACGAACTCCGACAACAACGCCGCCACCGCGTTCACGTTCGTCCAGGGCAAGGGCCAGGTCCTCTACGTCGACAACGCGGTCGACGTCGGCGGCGCCCGCGGGCCCGGCGACCTGCTGGCGGCGGCGCTGAAGGAAGAGGGGATCACCCTCAAGCCGATCACGCTCGACCAGTTCCCCTCGAACCTCGTCGAGATGCAGAGCTACGACGCGGTCATCCTCTCCAACGTCCCCGCCGGCGCGGGCGGGCTGAGCGACCAGCAGGACAAGATGATCTCGTCCTACGTCCGCGACATGGGCGGCGGCCTGCTCGTCATCGGCGGCCCCGACACGCTCGGGGCCGGCGGGTGGCAGGGGCGCGAGCTGGAGAAGATCCTCCCGGTCGACATGGACATCCCCGCCCAGCGCCAGGTCGGCAAGGGCGCGCTCGTGCTCATCATGCACTCGTGCGAGATGCCCCAGGGCAACTACTGGGGCGAGCAGTGCGCGCTCAAGGCCAGCCAGACCCTCTCGGAGAAGGACGAGATCGGCGTCATCAGCTACGGCTGGAACGGCGGCCGCAGCGGGTGGGACTTCCCCCTCGCCGAGCGCGGCGACGGCAGCAAGGTCGAGGCGGCCATCAAGAACATGAAGCTCGGCGACATGCCCGACTTCAACGACTCGATGGCCGTCGCCCTCAAGGGCATCAACGGCCAGGGCGGCCTGATCCGCTCCAACGCCCGCCACAAGCACGTGATCATCATCAGCGACGGCGACCCCGGCGCCCCCAGCGCGCAGCTCGTCGCCGACTACAAGGCCGCCAAGGTCACCGTCAGCACCGTCACGGTCTACCCGCACGTCGGCGGCGCCATGATGAACAAGATGCTCCCCCCGACGATGGAGCAGATCGCCAAGGACCTCGGCGGCAAGTCGTACGGGCCGCTCAACAACAACCCGAACCAGCTGCCGCAGATCTTCATCAAGGAGGCCACGATCGTCCGCCGCAGCCTGATCCACGAGGAGAAGGCCGGCATCCCGGTGCAACTGCTCGACCCGAGCGACGACGTGGTGAAGGGCTTCGCCGACTTCCCGCCGGTCTACGGCATGGTGCTGACCAGCCGCAAGAACGACCCCAAGGTGCAGATGCCGCTGTCGGCCGGCAAGAACAACGACCCGATCCTCGCCCACTGGCAGGTCGGCCTCGGCAAGTCGGCGGTCTTCACGAGCGACGCGCACAACAAGTGGGGCCCGGCGTGGGTCGGGTGGCCCGGGTACTCCAAGATCTGGGCGCAGGTCGTCCGCAAGGTGTCGCGCCCGCCGATGAGCAGCGACTTCGACGTGCAGACCGCCCAGGTGAACGACCGCGGCAAGATCAGCGTCGAGGCGCTGAACAAGGAGGGCGGCACCGAGAACTTTCTGTCGATCAGCGGCACGGTCGTCGGCCCCGACATGAAGGAGCGCAAGGTCCGCCTCGTGCAGACCGGCCCGGGGCAGTACGAGGCCGACTTCGACACGAAGGAGCCGGGCAACTACGTCGTCGCGCTCAACTACCGCGGGCGCGACAACAAGTCCGGCATCCTGCTCGGCGGGCTGGCGACGACGATCTCGCCCGAGCTGCGCGACCTCAAGAGCAACGAGGCCCGCCTCCGCGAGGTCGCCGACCGCACGAACGGCCGCCTCCTCGAGCCGTGGGCGCCGCCGGGCGGCGGGCTGTTCACCCGCGAGGGGCTTCGGCAGACCGCGTCGCCGCTGCCGATCTGGGACGTCCTGCTGCCGGTGCTGCTCGCGCTGATCATCGTGGACGTCGCGATCCGCCGCATCGCCTGGGACTGGAACTCCACCAAGCGCCTGGCGCTGGCCGGCGCCGACCGCGTGCGCGGGTTCACCGTCACGCGGAAGGTCGAGACGCGCGAGTCGCTCGACGCGCTGCGCAAGGTCCGCGAGGAGGTCGCCGAGACGAAGTTCAAGCCCGCCCAGACCCAGACGACCGTCGCCGCCGCCGCCGCCGCCACCCCGGCCCGCCCCAACCCCAAGGCCCGCTTCGAGGCCGGCAAGGGCGCGGCCGTCGACGGCGACATCGCCAAGGTCGTCGGCGGCGCGTCCGACAAGCCGATCCCCTCGGCCCCGAAGAAGATCGAACCCAAGGGCGCCCCCGCCGGCGGCGGCGGGCACATGGGCGGCCTGATGGCGGCGAAGCGACGCGCGCAGCAGCAGATCAAGGAAAAGGAACACGGCGACGCGTGAGAAGAGCGGGTTTGAACCACGAAGCCACGAAGGCACGAAGCGGGGCGAGCGAGCGCCACGCCGCCCGCGAGAGAAACGTCTTTGGATCGAACCTTCTGAAAGTAGAGAGCAGCGAACCCCGGCCGGCAGAACGACCTCACGTGGCTCGGCGCCATCTTCGTGACTTCGTGCCTTCGTGGTTCATTTTTCCCGAGCGAAAGAGGACCGCATGACCCAGGCAGCACCCGGCATTGACCCCCAGGTCCACCAGATGTGCGAGTCGTTCCGCCGCGACTACCGCGCGGTGCAGGCGGAGATCGCCAAGGCGATCGTCGGCCACCAGGACATCGTCGACGGCGTGCTCACGTGCCTGTTCGTCGGCGGCCACGCACTGCTCGAGGGCGTCCCCGGCCTGGGCAAGACGGCCCTGATCCGCGCGCTGTCGCAGGCGCTGCACCTGAAGTTCAACCGCATCCAGTTCACGCCCGACCTGATGCCCGCCGACGTGATCGGCACGAACGTGATCCAGGAGGACGAGCACGGCCGCCGGCAGTTCCGGTTCATGGAGGGCCCGATCTTCAGCCAGATCGTGCTCGCCGACGAGATCAACCGCGCCACGCCCAAGACCCAGAGCGCGATGCTCGAGGCGATGCAGGAGAAGCAGGTCACCGCGGGCGGCGAGGTGCGCAAGCTCGAGGAGCCGTTCTTCGTGATGGCCACGCAGAACCCGCTGGAGCAGGAGGGGACCTACCCGCTGCCCGAGGCGCAGCTCGACCGCTTCTTTTTCAAGCTCATCGTGCAGTACTCGAACCGCGCCGAACTCGCCCAGATCCTCGACAAGACCACCACCGGCCACAAGGTCGACGTCCAGCCGGTGCTCGACGGCGAGCGCATCCGCGCCCACCAGCAGCTCGTCCGCCGGGTCGTGATCGCGCCGCACGTGCGCGACTTCGTGATCCGCTGCACGCTGGCGACCCACCCGCAGGGCCAGTACGCGATCCCGATCGTGAACCAGTTCCTGCGCGTCGGTGCCAGCCCCCGCGCCGCCCAGGCGATCGAGCTGGCCAGCAAGGTGAGGGCGCTGCTCGACGGCCGCTTCCACGTCAGCTTCAAGGACGTGAAGGACGTGGCCGTCCCCGCGATGCGCCACCGCGTCCTGCTCAACTTCGAGGGCGAGGCCGAGGGGATGACCACCGACATGGTGCTCGAGCGCATCCTATCCGACGTCCCGACGACGGTTGAGAACGAACTCGTCGGCGCGAGGTGAACACCGCCATGCGAACCGGCCCGGGCGACGACGCCACGTGGGTGGCCGAGGCGCAGGTGCTCAGCCACCTGCCCGGCGGCCTGACGCTGGTGTCGGTCCCCTGGCCGGGCCATCGCGCCCCGATCGAGATCGACGTGCCGACGGGTTCGATCCCGGCAAACGCCCGCGTCGTCGGCCGCTGCTTCTGCCTCGTCCTCGGGCGCGGCGGCTTGCGCGGCGTCGACCTCGACGACCCGATCAGCCGGAATCGGGAGGTGCCGTAGCCCTCCGGATCCGACGGAGATGCTCGGGTACGGCAAGCCCCGCCGGCGGTGCTTCATGCCGCGCCTCGGTCGGGGCGCAAGGTTGTATAGCGAGGAACTCCAGTCCGAGCAGGAGCGTTCATGCGGGCGCACAAGGTAGACACGGTCGTTGAGGATGACGGCATCGTATCGCTTGAAGGCGTGCCGGTGCGCGCCGGGCAGCGCGTTCAAGTGATCGTGCTCATGCCGGACGATACCGTCACGACCGAACGTTACCCAATGCGCGGCCGGCGACCGTTCCGCTACGACCGTCCGGACGAACCTCTCAACGACGCGGAGGCGCCGCGAACTTTATGAGCGAGATCACCTTCATCGTCACCGAAGACGCCGTCGACGGCGGCTTCAACGCGCGGGCCCACTGGCCCGACGGGAACCGCGCGATCTTCACCCAGGCCGATACGCGCGCGGAGTTGATCAAGAACGTCCGCGAGGCGGTGGACGTGTCGTTCGACGAGCACGAAGCGAAGCCGGACCTCATCCACCTTCACTACGTTCGCGACGAGGTCATCACGCGATGAAGCTGCCGCGCGACGCGTTCGGCGAGGACGTGGTGAAGGGGTTGCAGCGAGTGGGATATGTCGTGACGCGACAGAAGGGCGATCACGTGTACATGACGACCCGTCGCAACGGCGAGCACCACGTCGCGGTGCCGTTGCACAAGCCGCTGAAGGTGGGCACGCTCGGAGGCATTCTGGCGACGGTATCGGATCATGTGGGTGTCGAACGCGAGCAATTGATGGCCGAGATGAAGCTCTGATCGGCGTGGCCGATCGACGGTGGATCGCTGCCGCGCGAGTCGCACGAGGTTCGGACGACAAATGCCCGTTTACCAGATTCCGCCTAGCGCCCGCCGGTTCGAGATCGCCAAGGGCAAGGCCGGCGACCTGATGGTCGTCAGCGAGACGACCGGCGGCGGCGGGGTGGCGATCCCCGTCGGCGACGCGGCGCAGGCCGAGGCGCTGTGCGACCGACTCAACCGCGGCGACCACGACGGCCGCGTCGAGGTGCCGCTGCCGGGGATGCCGCCGATTCCCGGATGATCGCGGGCGTCGCGGCGCGCCGCCCAGCGGGAAGCGAACGCAGGACGCGCGTCGCACCGGGCGCGCGTTGGCGTGGTTACCTCGGGTGACCACGCCGGCGCACGGGGTCGACGACGGCAACGAGCACTCGTCGCGGGCGCCAGACCTCAGATCGACGCCTGCGGAGTGGCAAACGCACCAAGGGGCGGGCCGGCCGGCTTCGCCCCCTTCCGCGGGGTAAACGGCCCCCCGGCAAGCGGATCGGGGCGGGGCCGGGGGCGCGCCCCCCCCCGCGCCCGCGCCCACGGCGCCACGGTCGAGATCGAGCGCTCCCCGCTCGGCGGCGCCCG
>JAUJNJ010000300.1 GCA_030448225.1 Phycisphaerae bacterium | reverse complement strand
AGGCCACGATCCGCCGGACGTTCGCGAGCAGCGTGTTCCAGGTCGACAGCACGGCGGGGCCGCGGCAGCGCACGCCTTGCTCGGGCAGCGCGAGCAGCGTGACCCGGCGGTCGTTCAACGTCTCCAGCAGCGACTCGGGGCCAACGTCGCCGGGGACGCTGATGACCTTGTGGGGCGGCCACACGTCCAGCTTGCGGAACTCGCCGGGCTGAGTCCCGACGCCCACGAGGAACGTGTCGGGGTAGCGGAAGAAGCCGTCCTCGCCGGCGACCGCACGCAGCTGCGCGTAGAAGAGCACGGTGGTCGCCACGATCAGGTTCGCGCACCCCACGGCGTCCAGCGGCCCGTCGTATAGACCTCGCTCATATCCTCTCAACCCTCGCCCCGAACGTGTGCATTCAAGTTACTCGATCGACCGTCGGCTGCAACGCCTGAGCCGCTAGCGGCGACGAGGACGCCGGCCGTGCGCGGCCCGCCGATGAGAAGACGCGTCCTTGTAGGCGAGGTGGCCGTCGGGGCCGTCGCGGTCGAGTAGGGTAGGCCGGTGAAGAAGCACGTACTGATCCTCGGCGCCGGCTTCGGCGGCCTGGAACTCGCCACGCGACTCTCCGAGAGCTACGAGGACGCAGTCCACGTCACGCTCCTCGACCGCGACGACTCCTTCTTCTTCGGCTACTCGAAGCTCGAGGTGATGTTCGGCCGGCAGTCGGCCGACGAGGTGCGGCTCCCATACGGCGACATCGCGAAGGACGGGGTGGAGTTCCGCCGAGAGACGGTCACCGGCATCGATGCCGCCACCCGGCGGGTGACCACGGACAAGAGCTCGTACGACCCGGACTTCCTCGTCCTGGCCCTCGGCGCGGACTACGACATGGCCGCCACGCCGGGTCTCGCCGAGGGCGGGCACGAGTACTACACGCTCGCCGGCGCCGAGCGGCTGCGCGACGAACTGGCCGGCTTCAAGGGCGGACGGGTCCTCATCTCCGTGCTCGGGCAGCCGTTCAAGTGCCCGCCGGCGCCCTTTGAGGGCGCGTTCCTCATGCACGAGCACTTCACGCGCGAGGGGATCCGCGACTCGGTGGACATGACGATGACCTTCCCGATGCAGCGCCCTGTCCCGGTGACCACGGCCGTCTCGCAGCTCTTCAGCGGCGGGCTCGCCGAGCGCGACATCGACGAGCGGCCCCAGCACCTGGTCAAGTCCATCGACCCGGCGAACGGCGAGGCGAAGTTGGCCAGCGGCGAGACGCTGCCCTTCGACCTCTTCGTCGGCATCCCCGTGCATCGCGCGCCCGACCCGCTCCGGGCCTGCGGCCTCGCGCCCAAAGGCTGGGTCCCCGTCGACCAGACGAACCTCCGGACGGAGCATCCCGGCGTCTACGCCATCGGCGACGTCTGCACGGGCGCCCGGACCGTCCCGAAGGCCGGGATCTTCGCCGAGGACGCCGCGCGCGCGGTGGCCGAGGACATCGCGGCCACCATCACGGGCGCGGAGTCGCCGGCGCCCTACAACGGTTGGGGGATCTGCTACGCCGAGTTCGGCGACGGGCTCGTGTCCAAGGTGGAGGTCAGTTTCCTCAGTGCCTCGTCGGCCGAGGCCGAGCCACACGGCATCAGGCCCGAGTTCGTCGCCGAGAAGGCAGAGTTCGGGGCGACGCGGCGGGCGCGCTGGTTCGGACGGACGTGAGGGCGCTGCGGCGGTGCCGGCGGCCGGGTCTCAGACCCGCGTCGACGGCTCGTCGGTGACGGGCCGCGGCACGCGCGACCAGATGTCCGCGCACTCCGCGCAGACCTCATCCGGCACGAATCCCGCCCGCATCAGGAGCCCGAACACCTTGCACCCGATGCAGAAGGCGAAGACGGCCTCGAGGGTCGCCGCAACCACCAGCATCGCCAGCAGGACGTCGGCGACCGTGGGCGCTCCGAGCAGCCACGCGACGACGCCGGCCGTCGCAAAAGCCGCCCCCATGCCCTGGGCGAAGCGCTTCGGTGGCGCGGAAACTGGCTTGCGTGCGCCGAGCCGCGGCGCGATCACGTCCGTGGCCAGCCGGCCGAGCGGGGACAGCTTCGGCCCGGCGAGCAGCCGCGCCCAGTAGCCGTACGCGATAGGCACCGCGAGCCAGTGGGCCCTCGTGAGCAATGCGATCAGGAGTGTGACCGCGACCACGCCGCCGATGACGCGCGACGCCTTCTCGTTGAGCGTCTGC
>JAUJNJ010000299.1 GCA_030448225.1 Phycisphaerae bacterium | reverse complement strand
CCGCCCCGCTCGTCGACACCGGGGCGGAGGGGCTGCACCTGAGCGACAGCGACGGGACCCGCTACCTCGATGGCGTCTCGTCGCTGTGGTGCACCGTTCACGGGCACCGCGTGCCGGAGATCGACGACGCGGTCCGCGCCCAACTCGGCAAGGTTGCCCACACGACGATGCTCGGCCTCGCCAGCGAGCCGGCCATCCTGCTCGCCGAGCGGCTAATGAGGCTCGTGCCGCCGAACCTGAAGAAGGTGTTCTACAGCGACTCGGGGGCAACCGCGACGGAGGTCGCGTTCAAGCTCGCGGCGCAGTACTGGTACAACATCGGCCGGCCGGAGAAGAACGAGTTCGTCGGGTTCGCCGAGGCGTACCACGGGGACACGGTGGGGGCGATGTCGGTCGGCCGGACGACCGCGTTCCACCGCCCGTACTTCCCGATGCTGTTCAAGGTGCATTACGCGCCGACGCCGTTCCCGTACCGGTGGGGGGGAGGATTGCGGATTGCCGATTGCCGATTGCCGAGTGAAGGGCGCTCCGAATCGGCAATCGCCAATCGGCAATCGGAAATGGTTCGGCAGCAATGTCTGACCGCGCTCGAGCAGATCCTGCGCGAGCACGCCCCCCGAATCGCCGCCGTCTGCATCGAGCCGATCGTGCAGGGCGCCGCCGGCATGATCGTCCACCCGGAAGGCTTTCTCCGCGGCGTCCGGGAGCTTTGCACGCGGTACGACGTCCTGCTGATCGCCGACGAAGTCGCGGTCGGGTTCGGGCGGACGGGCACCATGTTCGCCTGCGAGCACGAGGGCGTAGAGCCGGACCTGATGTGCGTCGCCAAGGGCATCACCGGCGGGTACCTGCCGCTGGCCGCCACGTTCGCCACCCAACAGGTCTTCGACGCGTTCCTCGGCGAGCCGTGGGAGGGGCGGACCTTCTATCACGGCCACACGTACACGGGAAACCCGCTCGCCTGCGCCGCCGCCCTGGCGTCGCTCGATCTGTTCGAGAAGCACGACCTCATCAGTGCCGTGCGGCAAAAGGCCGCGGTGCTGTCCGACATGCTCGCCCCGCTGCGCGACCTCCCGCACGTCGCGGAGGTCCGCCAGAAGGGGTTCATGGTGGGCATCGAGCTGGTCGCGGACCGTGAGTCGCGCACGCCCTTCGACCCCCGCCGGCGCGTCGGGGCCGCCGTCTGCGCGGCCGTCCGGAAGCACGGCGTCATCCTCCGCCCGCTCGGGGACGTGGTCGTGCTGATGCCGCCGCTGGCGATGGGGATAGAGGACCTGAGTCGGATCGTGAGGGCGGTGGAGGCGGAAGTCGCCGCGATAGGTTGACGTGCCCGCCGCCACGACGGGCGGGAAGAACCGCTCGACGCGGCACGCAAACCCTTCCAACGCGCCCCGGCCGGTGAGCGTGTCGTCAGCTTCCAGCGCGAGGACCGGCGCCCCCTTGCGATGGACGTACATGCTGCGCGTTTCCGGGTACACGACCCAGACCTCGCCGAAGCCGTGACGCAGGTACAGCTTGACCTTCTCCTCGACCTCGGTCGCCAAATCGTTGGGGGAGATCACCTCGACCGCCACATCGGCGGGGATGTCGATCGTGCTTCGGGAATCCGCTCGCCGGGCAGTCGACCGCGTGCGACGAACGAGGCGTCCGCCCGCTTGGCGGTGGCCTCATGGCCGAAGCAGTGATAGGTCGTGTCGGCGGTGAACACATGGCCGGCATCGTGGTCCTCGGCGAAAACCCCAAGCCGCATGACGAACTTGGCCGCGACGTAATCGGACAATGCCCCCATGAGTTTCCTCTCGGTCAGCACGCCCTCGACCAATTCATAGCGGTCCGAGTCGGGCAGCGCCATGAACTCGTCAATCGTGATCCGCTTCGGAGTGGACTCGGCCAGCAAGGTCATCGCAACGGCTCCTTGGCCCTCCCGGTATAGCGGGGCGGGCGTATATTGCCGAGGTGATGCGACCAGTCGCGTGACTGGACCAACCCCTCGGGACCGAGCAACGAACGCATGCCATCCGCCCCGGACACACCCGTCCTCCCGGTCACGCTCCCCGGCCTGTTCGTCACCGGCACCGACACCGGCGTCGGCAAGACGCTGGTCGCCGGTGCGATCGCGGACTGGTTCCGCCGGCGCGGGCGGCGGGTCGGGGTGCTGAAGCCGGTCGCGACCGGCTGCGCGCGGCGGCGGGAGGGGCTGGTCAGCGAC
>JAUJNJ010000298.1 GCA_030448225.1 Phycisphaerae bacterium | reverse complement strand
GCCGGCCCCCTCGTCGCCGCCCGAGCCCCAGACCTCGCCATCGCCGGCCCGGCCGCGGTGCCCGGCGAACAGCGACCCGCGCGCGCCGCAGCCGCCGCCGGCCCCGCGCGCCCCGCGCGCCCGGCCTCGGGCGCGCGCTCGCCCAGTCGCCACGCCGCCGCGCGGCCGCGGACCACGCGCCACAGCGTCGCGTTCAGCGGCGCCGGGACGCCCACCCGCTCGGCCTCGCGCACGATCGCGCCGGCGATGAAGTCGACCTCGGTCGGGCGGCGGTGCAGGACGTCCTGGAGCATCGACGGCAGGTGCGCGTACGCCCCCGACGCCGCGGCCGTCTCGCCGCGGCGTACGGCTCGCACGTTCATCTCCCACGGGTCCTCGTGCAGCTCGATGCCGGCCGCCGCCGCCACGCGGACACCCTCCGCCATCATGTCGCGCACCACGTGCCCGAGGTGGTCGGACGCGTCGACCTCGGCGAAGGCGCGCACGTGCGGCAGCCCGGTCAGGGCCGCAACCGTGTTCACCGCGGCGTTGAAGATGAGCTTCGACCACTGCGCCGGCAGCAGATCCTCGAACGCCCGCGCCTTCAGCCCCGAGGCGACGATGAGCTCGGCGGCCTCGGCGACGGTCCCGTACGGCGTCCCGCTGCCGGCGTAGGGGCCCATCCACGTCTCGGTGTCGAGCTCGTACTCGACGTGGGCGTCCCCGTGGCGCACGCCGCTCATGAAGGTGACCGCGGAGATGATCGGCCAGTGGAGCGGGACCTTCACCGGAGTCGGGGATGACCGGCTCGACCTGGCTGACGTCTCTGCGGTCTACTACCGGCGCCCCGCCGACTTCGTCCTACCGGCCGGCTTGTCCGAACCGGAGTTGCGCTTCGCCCGCGCCCAAGCCCGGGTGGGCGTGGGCGGCGTTCTGGCCAGCCTTCCAGCACGCTGGATCAACCACCCGTCGGCACTCGCCGACGCCGAGTACAAGCCGAGGCAGCTTGCGGCGGCCGCAGCGGTGGGCCTGTCGGTTCCACCGACGCTGGTCACCAATGAGCCTGGCGCGGTGCAGAACTTCGCCAGCCGGGTCGGCGACCTGGTTGTCAAGCCGTTGGCTGACCCGATCGTGGAGGAGAACGGCACGTACACCGCGGTATGGACCCGCCGGCTCGACCCGGGTGACCTGGACAACCTCGACGGTGTCGAACACACCGCACACCTGTTCCAGCAGTGGGTTCCCAAGGCCTACGAAGTGCGGATGACGATCGTCGGCCGGCACTGCTTCCCGGTCGCCATCCATGCCGGCACGCCGGAAGCCCACATCGACTGGCGCCGGGACTACGACGCGCTCACGTACCGCGCGGCGGAATGTCCCCATCCGGTCGCGGCCGCCGCGGACCGGTTTCTGACGGTGTTCGGGCTGATCTACGGTGCGTTCGACTTCGTCGTGGACCACGCGGGGCGGTGGTGGTTTCTGGAGTGCAACGGCGCCGGCCAGTGGGGGTGGCTTGCCGAAGAATGCTCCCTGCCGATCGCCGCAGCGATCGCCGATGAACTTGTCAAGGAGTCACGATGACCGGTTGGAAGAGCCGGGCGGCCGCGTTGGTCGACCAGCTCGTCGTCGCGGGTGAGCTGCGCGACCCGGCGTGGCAGGCCGTGATGCGCGAGGTACCGCGGCATCTGTTCCTCCCCGGCCACTCCCTGGCGGACGCGTATGCCGATGAGGCGGTGGTGACGCAGTACCGGTCGACCACCGATCTGTGCGGCGGCGACGTGCCGCTGCCCAGTTCCTCGGCCAGTGCGCCGGGCGTTGTCGCGGTCATGCTCGACCGGCTCGACGTGACAGAGGGTATGCGGGTCCTGGAGATCGGAACGGGAACCGGCTACAACGCGGCGCTGCTGTGCCACCGCCTCGGTGAGGCCAACGTCTACTCCGTCGACATCGACACGGCGCTGGTCAGCGAGGCCGGCCACGCACTTGCCAAAGCCGGCTACCGCCCCGCGCTGGCGGCCAGGGACGGCCACGCCGGCTGGACGGAGGAAGCACCCTTCGATCGGATCATCGCCACCTGCGCCATCACCCACGTACCGCCAGCCTGGATTCACCAGCTCACCGAGTCCGGGCGCATCATCGCTCCGCTCAGCGACGAAGGCGCCCTGATGATCTTCGACAAGACGGTCCCCGACGAGGTGACCGGCCGATTCGATCCCTACCAGGTGTGGTTC
>JAUJNJ010000297.1 GCA_030448225.1 Phycisphaerae bacterium | reverse complement strand
CTCACCAACTCCTCATTCACCAGTTGCCCGGCGTGGCCGCACGGCCCGCAGCGCGCCGCCAGGACGCCCGTACGGTTCTGTACAGGCTCGCCGCAGGAGAGGCACCCATCGCCGCCTCGCGGCACGTCACGCACCGTCATGAAGGGCAGAGGCCGCCCCGGCACATACGGGTGCCGCTCCCGCATGGCGGCAACCCGCCAGGCGACGGCCGGCTCGCCGGCGGCGAGGTGGGCGAGGATCAGGCGCTTGTGCGACCGCAGCTCGGCCAGGAGCGCCGGCGTCAGCGCGTCCTTCGGTCGGTAGCGCAGATCGTCGCCGTCCGCGCGCACGTCGATCCCATGCGCATGCAGCCGCGCCAGGAGTGCCGCGCCAGGGGTCATACCTGCCCCCAGTCGTCATGGTCATTTCTGTCGTCATCTTCCGTCCTAATACCCCTAATACCCCTAGACCTGCCTTCCTCCGTGCCCGGACCTTCCATATCAGGGGTATTAGGGGTATTAGGACGCGTAAGCGGGTTGATCGCGTAGGTCGGGCGAGGCGGCTTGCCGATCGCCTGTTTCGGTGCCGGCAACGGCCGGAGGTAGCTGTGATCGATCAGCAGCGCGAGCGCCGCCCGCAACCGCTCGGCCCGCTCGAACCGCCGTTTCGTCCCCTGCCAGATCTCCTGTTCCGGTAGCGTCGCCTCCGTGCGCCGCCCCAGCCAGCGCAGCAGATAGCAGGCGTCGTCAACCGCGTGGTCCAGCCCCATCGTGGCACCGGCGGCGAGGGCGTGCGGGACCAGATACTCGCCAAGGCGGATCGCCGCGTCGATCGTCGCCGGCCCGATCGGCACCTCCCACGGCGCCGGCCGGCCCGCGTGCGCCGCCAGGTGCAAGAGCCCGGCGAGGCGTGCGACGCCACCGGCGAGCTTGCCACCCCAATCCGCCAGATCGCCCAGCCGGCCGAACTCCCCGAGCTGCGGCTCAGTCGCCCGCACGAAGGCACGGAAGCGATCGGCCGCGTGCGCGTCGAATACCAGCCGGAGCGGACCAGCCGGCGCCGGCACGTTGAGCAGGGCCGTCAGTGCCGCCGCGTAGTCATCCCGCACCGTATCGGGAACCGATGGCGGCTCTGTGTCCCGCCGCCCGACGAAGCTGGCCGGCTGCGCGTAGAAGAACCGCGCGGTCAGCCCGCGCCCGCGGAAGGTCGGATGGTCGGCGAAGGCGCGTATCACGTCCGGCTGCACTGCCACGCCGATCGTCAGGGCTGGATCGTGGACCAACTCGACGCGCCCGCGCCGGTTGACCCGGATCGTGTCGCCCGCGTGCCCGTGGAGATACACTTCGAGGTTCGGCCCGCCGTTCTTGGAGTAGCGGCCGGCCATCAGCTCGAAGACGGTCCCCTCGGCACTCAGGAGGGCCAGCCGCCCACCTTGCTCGTGGAGGAGCGTCTTGACCGTCTCGGGCGTGGCGTCGTCGGCGATCAGTTGGGGGGCGACCGGCTCGGGCATCGCGGCGAGGTCGCGCGCGTGCTGCTCGGCCCGCTCCTCCGCCGCGGCCCGCTCCGTCGCGTCCTTGCCCTCGGCGGCGTCCTTCTCGGCCTTGCGGAGCGCCGCCTCCTTGATTTTGCGTCGGGTCCTGGCGGCGGCAATCTCGGGCTCCAGGCGCGCGGCCTCGGCCCGCTCCCAGGCGTCGAGGGGCGCGACGACGGCGCGGAAGACCGCGGACTTGCGGTTGCCCGACGGGAGTACCACCGCGACGAAGATGTTGAGCGGTTCGAGCCAGCCGTCCCGCACCTGCACCGCCGCCTTGCGGGCGACGGCCGCGGCGACGGCAGCGAGGACCAGCAGGCCGGCCAGGTCGGGCGGCGTCTGCGTGGCGACGGCGAGGGCGGCGACGAAGGCGCGCAGGACGGGTGGCAGCACGTCGAGGGGGAAGGACGGCAAGGTCGGGGCGTCGAGGGGCAACGGTGATTCCCAGGTCGCCGGGTTGTCCGTATCAGGCACCGCGTAGATCGGCGCTGCTTCCGCAAGCGCGGACAACTGTGCGGCATCGCCGCCGGCGGCGAGCCAGTCGGACACGTCGCCGCGCGCGGGCAAGCCGGGCAGGGCGAGTATCCGCACCTCGCGCGCGATCCCGTGCAGCACGGCCGCGATCTTCGCCGCGCCGTCTCGGCCGGTGTCGTCGTTATCCGGCAGTAGGATAACGCGCCGACCGCGGAATGCCTCGGTGG
>JAUJNJ010000296.1 GCA_030448225.1 Phycisphaerae bacterium | reverse complement strand
GATCTCGCTGCCGGCGACGTCGAACAGGCCGGCCAGGTTGGATCCGGCCGGGACGATATTCCCGTTCGGCTGGCGCAGCGGAACATCGAACGTCACGATCAGGCCGGGGAAGTTGCGATTGGGGCCGCGTGTCGGGATGACGCTGGGATCGAAGATCAGCCCGGTGGGGATGTTGGCGTTGCGGGGAGTGCCGTCGGGGCCCTGGCCGGTTTCGCTGTCCGCGATGCCGCTGCCCAAGCGAACAACGGCCGAGAGGTGGATGAAGAACAGCGAGCCGTTGGTCGGGTTGAGACTGCTATCGGTAGGGCCGACCGCGATCGAAGTCGGCACGCGCGGCGCGATCAGCGACACTTCGGGTCCGCCGCTCTCGACCGCGTTGGCGGCGAACCGGAACGTCTCGGGCGCCGGCGTCAGCTGCTGGCCCGAGGCGCGGCTGCGATCGACCTTCAGCTTGATCTCGTCGCGGGCGACGCGCCCGTCGCGGTCGACGAAGAACACCGTCATGGTGAGGTTCTGCGTGGTCGGGAGAACCGATTCGAGCACGTGCCAGCCGAGCCAGGCGGTCACGCCCTCGCCCGGCGTGTCGTCGGTCCCCGCCACGTTGAAGGCCGCCGCGAAATTGTTGAACGCGGGCAGTATGGCGCCGTCGGGCGTCACCAGATCCTGGTCGAAGAAGACGTAGAAACCCGGCACATCGGGATTGGGCGCGCCGGCATTGAGCTCCGTGACGTGGCGAATGCCGAATACGGGCGGCGCCAGCGTCGCCTCCTTGAGCTCGATGCCGGTGCGGTCGCGCGTCACCAATTCGACGTTGAAGACGAAGCCGCTGCCCTCGAAGCTCTTGGTGGAGGTGCTGGCCGCGCCAGGAGCGATCGCGCTGTCGGCGAGCGGGGAGACGATCCGCACGATCGGCGCCAGCCCGTTGCGCGGCTGGCTGTTGCTCTGCGCCAGGAGACGATCGAACAATGCCCTGCCGCGCTCCGAAAAAGCGGGGGTCGCCGCCGCCGAACCGCCGCTCCCGCCGCCGCCGACAAATCCTCCGTCGCCGCCGTCATCGTCGGCGGCGGCGGCCGAACAGCTCGCCAAAGCCAGGCAGGCCGCGCTGACGCACGCGAGCCAGCAGCCGCGCGCGGTGCGCGCGTTCAGATGGTGGTTGAACATTGTGTTTCTCCTTTGCCCCCTCGGGCAGTGCTCGCCGATCGTTCGGCGGCTGAGAGACACCTTCTGCCGCGATCTATTCCCGGCACGGGCGATTTTGGATCGGACGATTTATTCCGGAATAAAGCTGGCTGAGGAGTGTCTGTCGTCGGGATCAGTGGATCAACGGCCGTGTCGAAAATCGGCGGACCTGCTTCAACGACGGGAGACGATGATGGCACAGAATCACAAGGCAGGTCGCTTCAACAGCATCTTGGGGACGGAAGGCGACGACACGCTGTCCGGCGGCAACGGCCGCGACCTACTGTTCGGCGGCGCCGGACGCGACCGCCTCGACGGCGGCCGGGGCGATGACCTGCTCAAAGGCGGCGAAGGCGACGACGTGCTATCCGGCGGCAACGGTGACGACGTCCTGATCGGCGGATCGGGCGACAATGTAGGCACCGACGACGTGCTGACCGGCGGGCGTGGCGCCGACCTGTTCGTGTTCACCGGCGACGACCTGACGCAGCCGCACCCCAATGTTCCGGTGGGCGCCACCGGCATCCTCGCCACCAACACTCCCGACGTGGTCACCGACTTCACCATCGGCACCGACAGGTTCGCGTTCGATGCCGGCGACTTTGGGATCGACGGCCCGCTTATCTACGCCGAAGGGCTGACCGCCGATCTGGCCGGCGCGGCCAATGTCATCGTGCAGTTCGACGCCTTCCCGAATGCGGCGGCGGCGGCGCGGGCCATCGCCGACAATCCGAACGTCACCGCCGATGAAGGCTTCTTCATCTACCACAACAGCACGCTCGGCATTAACCGGCTGGTCTATTCACAGGATCTTGGCGACGCCGGCGCGATCACGGTGATGGCCAATTTGACCGACATCAGCGGGGAAGCCGCGATCGAGCTGCTGCCGGATTTTTCATCGTCCGACTTCCAGTTCTTTTGAGCGGGGAGCAGGCGCACGGGCTACAAGAATGAGCCGCTTGGGACCGACATCCTCGTTTGAACACCGCCGGTCCTTGAAGAGGCGGGGCCGCGGGCGACCCCAGCCCCGGCGCCGCAGC
>JAUJNJ010000295.1 GCA_030448225.1 Phycisphaerae bacterium | reverse complement strand
CGAGGGCGTCCGGTGTAGACGTTGAGCGCGTGAGCGCCGACGAGGACGTAGCGCACGTTGGCACGTGCCAGCACCCGCGCCACGTCTGCCGGCGAGAGCGTCATCCCGTACTGCGTAGACAACGCTATGCCGTCAGCCAGGGCGCGGGCGGGCGACTGGCGTACCGGCGCCGAGCGTGGGAAGGCGACTCGGGTCATCGCGGCGTGCGGACCATGCTAAGGCCGTATGCACGGGCGTGCAACCCGTCACGAGCGCCGCTCCCGCACCGCGGCACGCCGGCCGGCACGGCGCCGACTCCCACGGCGGTCACTTCGGCTCGACGCCGCCGGTGCCGTGGGTCTGGTCGACGACGCCGGTCGATTCGCTCGGGCGGTTCAGCGTGCCGTCGGGGTTGCGCGGGGGCTCGTCGTAGTGCTGGCGGTCGGCCTGCTTGGCGGCCATCTTGTCGGCCAGCCCGGG
Organism: Phycisphaerae bacterium; assembly: GCA_030448225.1. The sequence continues at coordinate 1,764 of JAUJNJ010000295.1, read as the reverse complement.
CGCGAACTTGGCGGTGATCGTGTTGAGCACGGCCTGCGGGCCGACCCGCGTTGCCCGCGTCGGCTTGACTGCGGCGGCGAGGATCGAGTCGGCGACCTCCTGCGGCTCGATCATCGGCGACGGCAGCTTCGCCTCCTTGTCCTGGTAGTTCCGCGCGTGCTGCGGGAACGGCGTGTCGGTGGCGGTCGGCTGGATCAGCGTGATCGACACCGGCGCCTGGTCGACCTCCTCGATCTCCACCCGCAGCGTGTCGTTAAACCCTTTCACCGCGTGCTTCGACGCGACGTACATGCCGATCAACGGCACGTACGCCTCGGAGACCTCGCTGCCGACGTTGATCAGCGCGCCCCCCTGCCGCTTGAGGTGCGGCAGGGCCGCCAGCGAGCCGTTGACGACGCCCCAGAAGTTGACGTCGAACAGGCGGCGAGCGTCGGCCTCACTGACCTCGTCGAGCCGGCCGTAAATGCCCAGGCCGGCGTTGTTGACCCACGTGTCGATCCGGCCGAAGCGGTCGACGGCCTCGGCGGCCACGCGTTCGACCTGCGACCGCTCGGCGACGTCGCAGGGCACGAAGATCGCCGTGCCGCCGGCGGCGGTGATCCGCTTGACCGCGTCGTCCATCGCCTCCTCGCTGCGCGCCGACAGGACGACCTTCGCGCCCGCCTTGGCCGCGGTCTCGGCGGTGGCCAGGCCGATGCCGCTGGAGGCGCCGGTGATGACAATCACTTGTTCGTTGAGGGGCTTCAGCTTGGGACTCATGCGAGTGACTCCTTTTGGCGTTCCGGACGCTGCCGGACGGGGGTTGAACAAACCGCATGCCGCCGGCGTCGCGGGCGAGCGTGGGGCCGTGCGCGGGCCTCGGGGGCAATCGAGGTGGAACCAGATTCCGGCACAGATCGGGTGGCGGCGTGGACAGCATTGAATTTGCGCTTGCGCCGCGTTTAGCTTTGTTTAAGCATGAGACCGCTTCGCTGCACGAACATTTCGTTTATCCTCGCTTTACTGAGCTGGCTCATCGCAGCCTGCGGGGCATGCAGCGGGGCGCCGCGCAGCCGGCTCGGGGCGTTACCGTACCCGGGGGCCATGACGCTGTACACGACCGCCGACCCGCAGCGCCTCGGCCGCCACCGCTACGGGGCGGTGCCCCGGCTCTTCCAGAGCGACGAGGTGTCCCGCGGCATCATCTACACCGCCCGCGCCGGCTTCCTCGACGTCGCCCACCTGCGGATCACGATCGACCAGGTCCGCTACTGCACCCGCGCCTTGCGGCGGGCGATCTCGGAGCGGCAGGACAAGCTCGCCCTGCCGGGACCCAATCGCTCGATCTTCCACGTCGCGCTGCGCTACCCGGACGACTGGCCGACCCTGTCCCCGGCCGAGCGCGACGCCCTGGCCGCCCAGTGGTCGCTGCGGGCGGGGCAGCGGCTGGCTTACCTGATGGTCACCTGGCACGAGCTGATCACCTGGTTCGGCTACCGCAACGTGGTCCTCGTGGACGAGCGGCGGTCGTCATTCCTGCACGACGACGTCATGTCCCACGTGGTCGGCCTGCGCGTGGCCGAGCGGGCGATCCGCGCCGACGGTTCGACCGCCGAACGCTTCGACGACGACCCGACCCTCACGCCGGCGCTCGACGACGAGCTAGCCGAACTGGGCGCGGTCCCGCCACACCGTACCAACAAGCACCCATCAGAAAAACTAACAGTCAGCAACAGACTACACGCACAACGAACAATCCGATCCCGAGCTTAGCGGCACCGCGCG
>JAUJNJ010000069.1 GCA_030448225.1 Phycisphaerae bacterium | reverse complement strand
AGTCCAACGAAGGCCGGCGGCGCGAGGCGCCGCCGGCCTTTGCACTTCCACAGGTTGTACGTTAACAGGTGTTGACGTATTCTAGGTGAGGATTGCAGGGCACTGAGAGAATACTGCCGAATGCCGGTGCCAATCCTTTACTCATGCAATGTCTTCCTCAAGCAGCACATACAGCAGCTGTATCGAAATGACACGCATTTCGTTTGGTGCAGTGAGCGGTTCGACAGCACTACCGCCGGAACATACTCCGCAGCTGCTCTGGTGGCACCATCCTCAAACCCGGTGGACATTTACCGCGATCTCAAGAATGCTTGCGCCCGTTCCGATTGGCACAACGCGAAGATTGCTGAACAGAAGGTTTCGCTGAAAGCCTTGGCAGTTACGTGGGAGCAAAACGGCGAAATCTCGACGAATGATCGTGATGACATCTTGTATATGGTCGATAACGCGACTTTCCAATACTGGAGGCCGCTGCTCTACGTGATCCCATATGCGCCCGTAGCCGCACGGTTGCAGACAGTTCCTGTGTCGAAAAGAGCTGGGTTGGGAGTCGAGTATGTAATTTCTGACTTACAGCGCCCGGAGTTCGACCTCATCGAGATTTGATGATGCTCAAGGCCATCCAAGAACTCGACGAGACGCAGGCGTCATCCGTCCTAGCGGCTGCGGCGCGATCGCTGCTTCCCGATCCCGGGATCGGATTATCAGCCCCGCTTTCTTCTGCAGAGCGGAATGTTGAGGGACGGGTGCTTGCGGAGATCCGCGAGAAGCTGAAGATTCCCCTTCAGGATCAGTCCCAAGAATCGAAGGCTAGAATTCTCGTGTTCCTGAGCCGCGAACTAAGCGCGAAGCTTTTGACAAAAGAACGGAGTGGATCAGCACGATCCCGGCTTGGGCAAAAAGGCGTTTTGCGGCCTGACCAGTATGAGATTGACTACTCCCCATCCTTCGTCCGGGAGTTTACATCGCTCTTTGGTGTTCGTCGTTCCCACGTGGAGGATGCGGTACACCGGCCTGATTACTTTGATCATCTCTCTCCTTCCACGCTGGCTATTGACTCGAATAATGCCGCTTCGCTCTGGGCAAAGGCAGTTGCTGACGACGGCAAGATGAAGAGCAAATCCACACTGCTGGTTGAGGCACGCCGAGAAGGGTTTAGGCAGATTGTTGATGGTGCTTGGCGAATCTTCCACGCAGACGTCAATCTTGACGGCACCTCAACAGCGCTAGAGATCTTCACCCGCTTTATTAACCGTTTCGGACTGCTCATCGAACTGCCGGGGTGCGAGCCGCAGAAGCTAGTGCTTCGCCAGCACATCCGGCACGAGCCGGATCAGCTTCCGTTCAAAGTGCTGAACCCGCTACAACACGAGAGCGTGACTAAACTTTCAGTGCAACGAGAATCAGAAACGGAACTCGAGGCGATACTCGTTTACGCTGTGGACTTGACAGCTTACAGCGACTCGCTCCGTACTAACGGATTACCAATTCCGGAACGCACCGGGCCGCTAATTCGTTACACGCGCAGAGAGTGAAAAGCCCTCCGCTCGACACGGGGTTATCCGTCACCGCTAGGCAACTTTCCAACTGTCGAGGACAACCCGATGTCACGACGACATCCACGCGAAGGCGGGCCGGCGGGGCCTGAGGAAGGGCGACGCCAACAAGTTCAACCGGCCCAAAACTATCGTGGCGGCGGCGGCGCCCGGAAGCGCCAAATGCGTCCGAGCTTCAGTGGGAGCCGGGATCCAGAATGGAGGCTGGAGGGGGTTTGAACGCTTGCTTAGTCGCAGTGCTGAGCGTGCTTGATCGGCCGTATGAGTGACCGAACCATACCGTATGAGCCGCAATCACCTGTCGATGTGGGTTGGGTTGCTCGTCGTCGTCGCGTGCCTCGCCGTTGGCGGCGCGCGGGCGGATGAGGCGTCGCAGGAGACGGCCGTTCTGCGCGCTCGGGTGGAGGATCTGCGGAACGAGCGCGGGCAGCTTCGCGTCGGGGTGTTCGACTCGGCCAAGGGGTTTCCGAAGCGGCGGGAGGGGGCGGTCGTGTGGCGGAGCGTGCCGGCGGATGCGGAGGAGCGGGTGGTGGAGATCGCGCTGCCGCCGGGGCGGTATGCGGTGGTCGTGCTGCACGACGAGGACGCGGACAAGAAGCTCGACGCCAACTGGCTCGGCGTGCCGACCGAAGGGTACGGCGTCACCAACAACCCCAAGCCGCGGATGCGGGCGGCCACGTTCAAGGAAGCCGCGTTCGACCTCGCCGCCGAGGGGGCGGAGAAGACGGTCAGCATCCAGTATTTCTGACGGCGGATCCGAGGCGCTTTTTAGCCACCGATGGGGCACCGATGAACACGGATAGCGTGGATCGCCGACCCTGACCAGCGCGGGATGGTTGCCGTCCCTTCTCCATGCCTCGGTGCCTCTGTCATCCACTTCCTCGCCGCCTCAGTAATCGTGTGGGTTGATGTGCTTCGGGCCCGCGCCGCCGGCTTGGCGTTCGTAGGTGCCGTCGGAGGTCTTGACGTACTTCGTCATCCCGGCCGACGTCAGCGCGCTGTTGCCGAGGATGCCGCTCTTGATCGTGGGGGCGCAGAGCACGCGCGTCACCGGCTCGCCGGTCTGCGGGTGGGTGGTGAACGGCGCGTCATGGATCGACTGCCGCACCTCGAACGTCTCGTCGGGCGCCTCGTCGGCGCCGTCTTTTCGAACCACACGGTAAACGTAGATTGGCATGTCATTGACCTCGCTGAACGATTCTACGCTGTCGCGTCGCGGCGGGAAGTCGGGCGGCGTTCGACGCGGGGGAAACGTCCGGCGTCTGTTTGCGTTTGATCAAATATTGTCTCGATGACGTGCTTGGACGGTTGCCGCTTTCTAAGATGCGCCCGCGCCCGGTCGAGCTTCGCGCCCGAACTTCCGGTTGCGCCGTCCACGCCGGGCCCGAGCGTCCGCCCCCGCCCCGATGATTCGCGGAACGATCCGTCCCGGCGCGTACGCTCTGGGCCGGCGTGGGGGGCGGGGCTTCGCGGGGCGATCCATCATTCACAGGAAGGAAGGCACATGACCAGCACGTTCGAGGTCGGGAAGCAGCTCGTGTCGCTCTGTCGCGAGGGGAAGAACCTGCAGGCCGTGGAGACGCTCTACGCCGCCGGACGTGGTGAGCGTCGAGGTGTTCGGCGACGAGAAGATGCCGCAGCGGATGCAGGGGATCGAGGCGATCCGCGGCAAGAACAACTGGTGGCTCGACGCCCACACGATCCACGACATGCAGGTCAGCGGCCCGTTCCCGCACGGCGACCGGTTCATCGTCGCCTTCAAGATGGACGTCACCGCCAAGGCCGGCCCGATGGCAGGGACAACGGATGACGATGGAGGAGGCGGGACTCTACACGGTGCGACGGGAAGATCGTGCAGGAGGAGTTCTTCTACCACATGGGGTGACGCCGCCGACGCCCCGCGGGGACGGGGACGCGCCGCGACGCGCACGACGGCCGCCGGCCCGTTGGGGCGATCGCCCGCCGGATCAATCACTCCCGCTGCGCCCAACCGACGCGGCGAGTGACCCGGCCGGGTCGACGGGCGTGCGCGTTTTCGTGCACGGCGGTGGCGGGGGCGGGGTAGACTGTCCGCCATGTCGTCAACCGAAGCAGAACTGAAGCGGGCGCTGGGCGCGTTCAAGAAGCGGATGAAGTCGATCCAACTCGACGACGAGTCGCGGCTGGGCCGCAGCCCGCTCAGCGGGTCGCGCGACAAGGTCGTCGCCATCCAGCCGCCCGCCGGGTTCGGCAAGGCGATCTGGGAAGAACTGGCCGACCTCGGCTTCCTCAGCGCGACACGGTCGGCTTCTACGAGATGACCAACAAGCAGTGGCAGAACAACACGCTGCCTCCCGCCGGCGGCGCCGGCGCGGCCACGCCGCCGGCCGCACCGGGGACGGACGCCCCAGCGCAGCCGTAGAACACGCCTCTTGTGCAACGGCATTCGATGGTCCCGATTCGGCTCGTGAGCGAGCCGCGAGTGGTCGCGCATCGCCGCGCATCGACGATGGAACGCGAGCACTACCGTGTTCTGGCACACCCACCCGGACGACGGCAACGGCCGCCGCGACGCGGCGCTGCGAACCCATGAGATCGCGCGCCGATGATGCGTCATCGGCACGGCTGTTGGAGTTCGGCGCAGCGTGCGGCGGTTGAGGCGGCTACGCCCGCGCGCGCTCGCGGTCACCCAGGTACGTTCAAGAGACCTGCCGAGACGACGGCCTGCGTCGTCGATGTCGTAACGTCGCGCGAGCGAGGGGGACGACCTTGTGGCCGTCCCCCTCGCCTGCGTGATGATCTGGAGCCCGGAATCTGCTCAGTGCGGACTCGCCCTGCTGCGCGAGCGGTGTCGGCTCGACTACGGCGCGCAACTGGCAAGCGCCCGCCGTGCCGTTCACGCCGGGTGATGGAACCTTCTCCGTCTTACTGACCGCCGCCGCGCCGGTGCCGCTCGTGCTGCCGCCGGACGCGCCGCCCGAGGTGCCGCTGCCCGAGGATCCGCCGCCGCCGGACGCCGCCCGAGGTGCCGCCGCCCGAGGTCCCACCAGTCGATGTCCCGCCGCCGGAAGTGCTACCGCCGGAAGTGCTACCGCCGGTCGAGCTGCCGGTGGTCGAACCCGAGCCCGACCCCTCCTGGGCGCGCGCCGGCCTGTACGGCCTGCGAGGCGTCGGGTAGGCCGATCGCCGTCGCGACCTGCTGCACGTGCTGCGTGTGCTGCTGGAGCTTCGGTAGCGTCTGGCTGGCGAACTGCTTCAGCTGGTCGTTCTGCAGCAGCTTGTCGGCCGCCTGGAACTTGGTGACGTCCATCGCGTGCATCGCCTGCACGTGGGCGACGTACTTGCCGTCGAACTGCGGGTTGGGATGGCCAGCATCGCCATCATCTCCGCCTGCTTCAGCGACGGCAGGCCCTGCGGCAGCTGCACCTGCATCTGCTGGGCCGTCTGCTGCAACTGCTGGCTCATCTGCTGGTGGTCCTGCACCAGCATCTCGGCCATCCGCCGGACCTCCTGGTTCTCGGTCTTCTTGGCCGCCTGCTGGCTGAACTGGATCTCGGCCTGGTTGTTGATCGCGGTCATCAGCACGAACAGCTTGTCGCCGGCCGTCTGCGGGTCTTGCATGATCTGCGTGAGCTGCTGCTGGAGTTGCTGGTCGATCTGCTGACCCTGTTCCGGGGTCTGCTGATGGCCCGAGCTGGCCCGGCGGCCGCCGCCGCGCCCGAGCCGCTGCCCGCCGCGCCGCCGCCTGCCGCATCTTGCTGGGCCCACACGGCCCCGCTGATCACCATGCCTGCCGCCGTCGCGAGGAGGGTCGTCGTTCGGTTCGTCACGTGCCACCGCCATTCCTGAAGGTGCCGGCGGCGAATGGTGCCGCCGGCCGCGAGGCGAGTCGTCGCCGGTCCGTCCTGAACGCGGGTCAATGGTTCTCGACAACCCACCTCTTCGATCATGTTGGACCTGCGGACGACTGCTGTCCCTTCGGGAATACCCGAAATTTTCGCTGCGCAGAAGCGTAAACGGACTGAGGCGAGGCGGGTGATCTTTGGCATCAACCTGCGGTGCAGGAGCAAGTTGATGGCGACCGCCGCGGCGCACGTCAGGTTCAACAGCCTGCGGTTGACGAGCGCGTCACGTCGACGTCGAACCTGCCTTTAGAGCGTGACCAATAAGTCACGTGGCGTGGGCGGCCCGCCCCGGCTACGGCAGGCAATACGACCATCCGTTATCGCGGTTGGCGGGCCTACGGCGCAGACTATGCCCTTCCGTTGCCGCCGCCGAGGCCGGTCGATAGGATCGCCCGCCGCGATGAACCCTTCGATCACCCTGCGGCCCGGCAAGCCCGAAGACGCCGACGCCTGCGCCGGCATCTGCTTTGACGCGTTCGGCGCGGTCAACGCGCGACACGGGTTTCCGTCGGACTTCTCGTCGCCGGACGTCTCCGCGGGGCTCATGAAGTTCGCGCTCGCCCACCCGCACGTGTACGCCGTCGTCGCCGAATCGGGCGGCCGCATCGTCGGCAGCAACTTCCTGTGGGAGGGCGACGCGGTGGTGGGGATCGGGCCGATCACGGTGGACCCCGGCGTGCAAGGTCAAGCGGTGGGGCGGATGCTGATGGAGCGCGTGCTCGGTCGGGCGCGCGATCGGAAGGCCGCGGGCGTCCGCCTCGTGCAGGCCGCGTTCAACACGACGTCGATGTCGCTCTACGCGAAACTCGGGTTCGACGTGCGCGAGCCGCTGATCTGCCTGCAGGGCCCGCCGATGGGGCGAGCGATCGCCGGGCACGACGTCCGCCCGGCGGCCGAGTCGGACGCGCCGGCGTGCGACGACGTGTGCCGCCGGGTCCACGGACACGACCGCGCCGGCGAACTGCGGGCGGCGATCGCGCAGGGCACGGCCCGCGTCGTCACGCGCGGCGGGGCGGTCGTCGGGTACGCCACCGACGTCGGCTTCTTCGCCCACGCCGTCGCGTTCGACAACGCGGGTCTCATGGCGCTCATCGCCGCCGCGGAACGCATCAGCGGCCCGGGCCTGCTCCTGCCGAGCCGCAACGGCGACGTCTTCCGCTGGTGCCTGGCGAACGGCCTGCGCGTCACGCAGCCCGCCACGTTGATGAGCCACGGCCTGTACAACGAGCCGCGCGGCGCGTTCCTGCCGTCGATCCTCTTTTGAGGCGACCCACGTCCGCCGCGTGAGGCAAGAGCATCCTGGCGGTTCGTGACATGCTCCCGTTACGGGCGGGAACCGTGGGAGCAGGCTCCCACGGCGGTCGAATCAGCTGCATCGCCGGTTGTCGTGCTCTCGTTGATCGTGTCGAGCCAGGGCGCTGACCGTCACCGAGAAAGGCGCCGCTCGCGCGATCATCGTCCGCACGGAGAGTGCCGACGTAGCGCGACACGTGCCACGCGACTTCTCGTAATCTCCAGTCCCCGGAGGCCGTCCTGCTCACCCTTCCCGCCGAGTTCCTCGCCGATCGTCAGCGTTACGTCACGTTCTACCGCGAGACGATCAATCGCCTCCGTGCGGCCGGGGCCGACGTGGCCGCCGAGGTGCTGGTGCGGGTGAACAACCCGGCGGCGCCGGAGCCGCAGGTGCCGGAGCTTTACCGGATGCTGCGGCTGGACCTGCTGCAGATGGTCGACGGCAAGCCGCAACCGGGGCAGGTGGAGTTCGGGCAGGTCGCGGCGTTCGCGCCGGTGGCGCTGATCGCCGCCGGGGGCGCCGCCGTCACCGTGTCGCCGGCGCGGTGGGACGACTGCCTCGTGCGGTTCAGCCACGCGTCGCCGCCGTGGCCGCAGATCGAGGCGTGGCTGGCGCGGTGGCTCGACCGCGAGGAGCAGCGCCCGAAGGACGCCGACGGCCTGTCCGGCGTCGTCCACTCGATGAGCGAGCCACGCACGCAGGGCAGCCGGCACTACCTGTTCGTCGACTTCGGATCGGCCGGGCCAGAGGCGCTGGTGGAACTGCTCGAACTGCTCGCGGGGTCCGGCGCGACGCGCGTCGGCGTGTCCTCCGAAACGGGCGATGGCTAGAGACCGCCGGTGAAGGTGAAGCGTCCACGAACGCCGCGGGAGCTTGGTCGTTGATGGTCAAGTGCTACCAGCCTGACGACGTCGGGCGATGCTCCTCCTGTTCGGCACGCCAGATTTAGCCGCGCTTGCGAGCGCGTCATCGCCGCCCTCCTGATTCGATGATCACGCCTCGAACAGAACGGCCGCGCGCGCGGCGGCGACGATCGGCAGGAGCCGCTCGTCGGTTTCCAGCTTTGACCGCCTGAGCGGCCGACGCGGTGCGGATGAAGAACGTGGGCACCTCCTGGCCGCCGGGAGACCGCCGACGCGCCATCGCCGCGATCTGGTCGGCCGCCTCGAACAGGTCGGCCACGCGCGGCGTCGGCGACGTCGTCGAAGTTCTCGCCATCGTCGGGAGGGGACGATCTCGGCGGCCGGGTCCGGCGAGCACGCGCGGCTGCCGCACGCAGCTTCGCCATCGTCGTGAGGTGGACTCGTGGGTCCGGCTTGCGCCATCTCGTCGCCGGCGGTGTGATCGCGTACGAAGTAGTGGCGATCCCGACCGCCGGCAGGGCGGCGTCGACGAGCAGGCGCGGCGAGCTCGTGGCGACGCCGAGCTTCAGCCGCCCGTGGAACCGCGCCAGGATCTCCCGCACGCCGGGCATCGGCTCGATCCGGCGGCGGCGGAAGTGCTCGAGCATCATCGCCTCGCGGCGGAGATCACCTGCTCGGCGGTCATCGGCACGCCGGTCTCGTCGGCGAAGATCGTGCTCGACGCGAGGCGGTCGCGCCCGGTCATCCGGCGGAACGTGTCGTCCGAGGCGACCTTCCCGTGCTCCGCCGCCAGCGCCCCGGCCGACCTCCCAGTACAGCGTCTCGGTGTCGATCATCAGCCCGTCCATGTCGAACACGATTGCCCGGATCATGACCCGAGGATACCCGGGCGAGGCCGCGGCGGGAGGGGCGCTCCGCGACGGCGGCACCAGGGCGCCGGACGTGCCGCCGCGGCCGGCGGGGCGGCTCGCATCCCAGTTCAATCGCATGCCCGGCCGACCGCCGCCGTCGTCGCCCCGCCCTGCACCCCGCTCGCGGCGGCCCCCGACGATCGGCGTTGCGTCGCCAACTATTTCCCGACAACGCGTACGGGAACACGCGGGCGACGGCGAGGTTCTCAGCAAGGATATGATATCGATCGCCGGGGCCGACGATCATCCGCGACGAATCCTGCCCCGGCTGTTACCCTTCGCCCGGAGCGGCGGCGCCGCGCCGGGGTTGCTACACTCCGGCGTCCACGCACGGGAGACACATGGCCAAGGGCAAGGGCAAGAAGAAGGGCAAGCGCGTCGGCACCAAGCGGGCCGTCGGCGCGGGCATGTTGGGCGGCGTGGCGACGCTCGTCGCGACGAAGGGGGCGGGGGAGGTCGTGAAGGAGGCGGTGAAGCTCGGCGCGGGCCACATCATCGGCCTGCGCCAGGGGCCGCCGGCGCTGGAGAAGGACCTCGGCTACAAGCTCCTCAAGCTCCTCGCCAAGCGCGGCGGGCCGGTCCGCCTCGCCTGCCTGCCGGGCGAGCTGCAGTGCGGGCTCCTCCCGCTGCTCGAGGCCGTGCAATCGCTGCGGCGCGTCCGGCTGCTGAAGCTCACCGACGGCCGGCGCACCGTGCTGCTCACCGCGCTCGGCCGCGAGTCGCTCGACGTCCTCGTCCCCAAGCCGAAGGAGAAGGACGACGACCGGCGGAACGACGACGAGGAAACCGACGAGGAGATCGACCTGCTGCCCGTCGCCTCCGACGCCGAAGCGAAGGTGACGAGCGAGGCGGACGCCGACGACAGCGAATAGCCCGCGCCCGTCCCCGGCCAGAGGATCCACGTCCGATAAAATCGACCTCGGCCTCGGCCGCATCTGCCGCGGCCCGCGTCGCCGGGCGCAACCCCCGGCGTCGTCCCCGCCCGTCCGGCGGATCGGCGGCGGGCCGCGCGGCGCGGCATCTACAAAGGGAAATCCTTCGCCAGCTTGCCCGGGCGTCAGACGTATTGGACAGTTGCCACAGTCCCAAGCCCGCCGGCTCGGGCAAGGAGTGCCAATGTTCTGGACCATTCGCTGGACCGACGCCCAGGCGCAGCAGGACCGCTGGGTCGTCGTCGAAGCCGAGACGAAGGCGGCCGCCGAGGGGTGGGGCCTGAAGCGCGGCGTGCCCGTCGTCTCGCTCGCCGAGACCTCCGCCGCCGAACTCGCCGCCGCCCGCAAGGCCGGGCTGCTGCTGAAGTACACGCCCGACCCGAAGTACGTCTGCTGCGGCCGCCCGGTCGGCCCGGTGCAACTCGTCGTGCTGATGCTCGCCGGCATCGCCACCGCCTGCCTCCACCTCCGCTCGATCCCGCTCGACCAGATCACGAAGTTCTTTTGAGCGCCTCGGCCTCCGAACGGCGGGGAGGCCCGGGCGCGACCCGGGCGCCCGCCCGGCGGCGGGGCGCCCGGCAAGCCCACTGCCGCACGCCCGCCATTGTGCCACCGTACGGCAGCCTCGCGCCCTCAGCACGTCAGTTAGGCCCGGCAATGCCCGCAATCCACTCCAGACACTCGCCCCGATGATTCAGCCCCGTCCGTCTCGATAAGGGAATAGCTGGCCTCGCGGCTTGGTATCCTATTCTGATCGGCCGCGGCGGTTACCGAACCCCGCGGGCGACCGATCGCTTTGTCGCCGGCCCCGGATGGCCCATCCACGGCACATCCCAAGTCCGCGCGTTCCGCGCCGGCGGCGGCCGGGCCGTCGCGTCGGCGGAAGGGCCGCCGTCCGGGCCGAATGGACGGGATATCGTGGCGAGTCCCGTCTATAATCACCGGCCGGGAGCGATGTCGGCCGATTCAGGAGGATCGATGGGTTATCTCACCCGCATGTTGTCCGTGACCTGCCTCTTCGCCTGGGCGCTCGTCGGGTGCGAGTCGGCGCCGGAAGACGCGCGGCAGGCGTCGGCGGCCGCCGCCCCGGCGACGACGAAGGAGTCCGACGTGAAAACGGAAAAAGCGATGTTCGGGGCCGGGTGTTTCTGGGGCGTCGAGTCGACGTTCCGCGACGTGCCGGGCGTGGTCGACGTGGCCGTCGGGTACGCCGGCGGCAAGACGACCAACCCGACGTACGAGCAGATCTGCAACGACGAGACCGGCCACGCCGAGGTCGTGCAGGTCGAGTACGACCCGGCCAAGGTGAACTACCAGACGCTGCTCTACGTCTTCTTCGAGAACCACGACCCGACGACGCTCAACCGCCAGGGCCCCGACGTCGGCACGCAGTACCGCAGCGCGATCTTCGTCCAGGACGCCGAGCAGGAACGCCTCGCCCGCGCCGAGAAGGCCAAGCGCGACAAGTCCGGCGAGTACGTCGGCCCGATCGTCACCGAGATCTCGCCGGCCGTCCCGTTCTGGCGGGCCGAGGATTACCACCAGCGGTACTTCGCCAAGCAGGGCGTGAAGTGGTCGTGCCACACCGGCAACGGCAAGAAGCGAAAGGGCATCTTCGGATGAGCAAGCTCACCCCCACGTCATTCGTCCGCGCGGCGCTGATCCTGATCGGCGCCGCCGGCCTGCTGTCGGCCTGCGACAGCAGCGCCACCAACCCAGACCAGGAGACCTCGATGAAGAGTAACGACACCACCACCGCGGCCGGCACCGCGCAGGCGGGCGCAGCCGGGGCCACCGCCACGGCGGCGGGCGGCGTCTGCGTGCCGGGCGCCGACGGCGCCGCGGCCGCGTGCGGCACGTCGTACTGGAAGGGCAAGACCGAGGAGGAGTGGCGCAAGACCCTCACGCCCGAGCAGTACCGCGTCGCCCGCCAAGCCGGCACCGAACGCGCGTTCAGCGGCAAGTACTGGGACACCAAGACCAAGGGCACTTACCACTGCGCCGCCTGCGCGCTGCCGCTGTTCAGCAGCGAGACGAAGTTCGACTCCGGCACCGGCTGGCCGAGCTTCTGGCAGCCGCTCAAGGCCAGCGCCGTCGCCACCCACAGCGACGTGAGCCACGGCATGACCCGCACCGAGGCCAAGTGCGGCCAGTGCGACGCCCACCTCGGCCACGTCTTTGACGACGGCCCCGCCCCGACCGGCCTGCGCTACTGCATGAACTCCGCCGTCCTCAACCTGATCCCCGCCATGTCCTTCTTCGAGACCTTGATCCCTGACGGGTACGGTGTGCGGTCCAGCTCGCAGGCGACCTTCAGCCCGGTCTCAGTCGTCGTCGCCGAGATCAGGTTGACGACCACCTCGTGGCTCACCAACGGCCTGCCGCGCCAGTTCTGGCTGATGAACGAGAAGAGCCGGTGCTCGATCTTGTTCCACTTGCTCGTCCCCGGCGGGAAGTGGCACACCGAGATCCGAAGGTCCGTCTCGCTGGCGAGGCGCTGCAACTCCAGCTTCCAGAGCCGGACTCGCGACCCGTTGCTCCCGCCGCCATCGGCGGTGATCAGCAACGTCTTGGCCTCGGGGTATTGGGCTCGGCCCATCGAGCCCCACCACCGCCGGATGCTCTCCACCGCGAAGGCCGACGTGTCGTGGTCCGTCCCGACGTTCACCCAGCCCGCATTGCGGGCCATATCTNAAGGGCGGCGACCTCGAGGCGAAGTACAAGAAACTCAACGCCGAGTACCAGCGCTCCGAGGCCCGCGCCAACGACGTGCGCGGGCGGATCAAGTCGGTCGAGCAGGTCGCGGGCGACATGTTCAAGGAGTGGGGCGAGGAGAACAAGCAGTACAGCAACGAGAAGCTCCGCGCCGCCAGCGAGCAGCGCCTCGACGAGACGCGCGACCGCTACCGCGAGCTCGTCGGCGTCATGAAGCAGGCGTCGTCGAAGATGGACCCGGTGCTCGCGGCGTTCAAGGACCAGGTGCTGTACCTGAAGCACAACCTCAACGCCTCGGCCATCGCCTCGCTCCAGGACACGTCGGCCGAGATCGAGTCCGACGTCGCGACGCTCATCCGCGACATGGAGACGTCGATCAACGAGGCGAACGAGTTCATCAGCCAGATCAACAAGCAGCAGAGCTGAGCCACCCGTTGAGCCACCGATGGGGCACCGATGAACACCGATAGAACTCGGATCGGCGCCGCACCGTCGCTCCCGATCTTGTCATTCTGTTGATCGGTGTTCATCGGTGCCCATCGGTGGCTAACGATTCTCTTCTCCTTCTCCGCGCTCTCCGCGTCTCCGCGGTTCAACTCCTTTCCGCTTCCCTTCAACGGCGTGCGCGTTACGCTTACGCCCATGCCAACCACATCTATCTGGGCGGTGACGTTCGTCAGCGTGATCGGGGCGTGCGCGATGTCCGTCGCGCGCGGGGCTGACAAGGCGGCCGGCGCCGAACCGGCCGAAACCTCCACGGTCGACTCGCTGCCGTCGATCAAGGAACTCCCGGACCCGTTCCTCTTCGCCGACGGGTCGCGCGTGGCGTCGCCGGACGACTGGGCGCGGCGGCGGGCGGAACTGCTCGAACTCATCCAGCGCTACGAGTACGGCCACCTCCCGCCGGCGGCGAACGTCGTCGCGACGGAAGCGCCGGCGTACGAGCCGCCGAAGCGGACCGGCTCGAACCGCGACGCGAAAAACGCGCCCCCGCCGCCCGCCGCGGCGCCGCTGCCGGAGGGGACGACGGTGAAGAAGTACGAGCTCACGATCGGGCCGGCGGGCAAGAGCGTCTCGACGCACCTCGTGCTGACGATCCCGCCGGGCGAGGGCCCGTTCCCGACGATCGTCCGCGGCGACCTCGGGTGGGGCGACGTGAAGCCGGCCATCGCCGCCGAGGTGGCGCGGCGCGGGTACCTGCTCGCTCAGTTCGACCGAACCGAGATCGTGCCGGACAAGAAGGACGTGCGCGGCGGCCTGTACGACGTGCACCCCGACGGCGACTTCGGCGCGCTGGCCGCCTGGGCGTGGGGCTACCACCGGGTGATCGACTACCTCGTCACGCGCGACGACGTGAACCCCAAGCAGATCGCCGTCACCGGCCACTCGCGCGGCGGCAAGACGGCCATCCTCGCCGGCGCCACCGACGAGCGCATCGCCATCACCAACCCGAACAACTCCGGCTGCGGCGGGGCGGGGTGCTACCGCATTCAGGGCGAGAAGAGCGAGGACATCGCCGCGATCCTGAAGAACTTCCGCTACTGGTTCCACCCCGACTTCGGGCGGTTCGTCGGCAAGATCGACCGCCTGCCGTTCGACCAGCACAGCGTGAAGGCGGTGATCGCGCCCCGCGCGCTGCTGACGACCGAGGCGCTCGGCGACATCTGGGCGAACCCGCCCGGCACGCAGCAGAGCCACCTGGCCGCGAAGGAGGTCTACGACTTCCTCGGCGCCGGCGACCGCCTCGGCATCTACTTCCGCGAGGGCAAGCACGAGCAGAACCTCGCCGACTGGCAGGCGCTGCTCGACTTCGCCGACGTGCAGTTCAAGGGCGCGACCGTCGAGCGGAAGTTCGACAAGCTCGCCTTCCCGGCCACCGGCGACAAGCCCTACGCTTGGTCCGCGCCGACCGCGGCCGCGCGGTAGAACCCGCGCCCCGCGCCGTATCACCCGCGCCGCGCGCGGTAGCACCCGCGCCGCGCCTACGACGGCACGAGAGCGCGGATTTCAACCGGTAGTGGCGACGCCTGCGTCGCGGTTGCGGCGAAGCCGCAAGTACCTTCGCCAGGGTTGCGCCGCTGCGCGTCCACCGCGGCGGGGGCGTCGCCACGGCGGGGCGTCGCCACGACGGGCACGGGTTGTGAGACAGGCCCTGGCATCGATCGGATTTCGCCAAGCGACGGCGCCGGCCGGCGCCGACGATCGTGCCGGGCAATACGCCGCCGCCCGGAGGCGGCCCGCCGAGCCGGAGGGGAAGTGACCGCTTGCGCCGCCGCCTCTACATCCTCGGCTCGGTCGTCTCGCTGCTGCTGTGCGTCGCAACGTGCGCGCTGTGGGTGCGGAGCCATTGGGTGGCCGACGCGTTTCACCGGATCGCGCCGCCGCCGGGCGGGCGGAACGTGACCATCGCTTCGACGCGCGGCGGGTTGACCGTCTCGGCCACCGTCATATCCGCGCCGAAACGGGCAAGGCGCCCGCCGCTTTGGACGACCTCGGCGCCGCACTCGCCGCGCGTGCGGGGGCCGCTGCCGGGCGAGCCCGGCGTGCGCGCGCACCTCTCGTGGTCGGCGTTCGGCTTCTTCTGGACCGACGGCGGCACGAAGCCGGTGGGCCCGCTCTCGGCGGGATTGCCACTGGCCGGCGGAGCGACGAGCCAGATGACGTACTTCCCGTCGTGGCAGGCGGCCGTTCCCCACTGGTCGATCGCGGCGCTCGCCGGCGCGGCGGCGTGGGCGTTCGCGCGGCGGACCCGCTCCGCCGCCCGACGCCCCGGCCACTGCGCCGCCTGCGGCTACGACCTCCGCGCCACGCCCGACCGCTGCCCGGAGTGCGGCGCTGAGCCGGCGTAGGGCGCGTACGGTGGCACGATTGACGGTTTGACGTTGCGGCGATGCGCCGGCGGGATATCCTTTAGTCATGACCCAATCCGCGTTCGCCCGCACCGTGTTCGCCTTCGTCCTGATGCTGGGGTCCGCCACGTTCGCCGCGGACGCGAAATTGGCGGCGGATTGGCCGCAGTTCCGCGGGCCGGGCGGGCAGGGCGCGTCCGACGCGACCGGACTGCCCGAGGCGATGGGCGAGGGGCAGAACGTGAAGTGGAAGACGCCGATCCACGGCAAGGCGTGGTCGTCGCCGGTCGTGATGGGCGATCAGGTCTGGCTGACGACCGCCACCGAGAAGGGGGATAAGCTCTCGGTCCTCTGCGTCGACAGGAACACCGGGAAGGTCATCCACGACCTGAAACTGTTCGACGTCATCACGCCGCAGTACGCGCACCCGGTGAACAGCTACGCGTCGCCGACGCCGGTGGTGGAGAACGGGCGGGTCTACGTGAGCTTCGGGTCGCCGGGCATCGCGTGCCTCGACGCAAAGACCGGCGCCAAGATCTGGGAGCGGCGCGACTTCGTCTGCAACCACTTCCGCGGGGCGGGGTCGTCGCCGATCCTCTGGAACGACCTGCTCATCAACCACTTCGACGGCAGCGACTTTCAGTACGTCGCGGCCGTCAACAAGAGCGACGGCAAGACGGTGTGGAAGACCGACCGCTCGGTCGACTTCGACGACCTCGACTCGAGCGGCAAGCCCAAGGCCGACGGCGATTACCGCAAGGCGTTCTCCACGCCGCGGGTGGCGCAGTTCGGCGATCAGCCGGTGCTGCTGAGCCTGGGGTCCAAGGCGCTCGACGCGTACGACCCGCGCAACGGCGAGGAACTGTGGCGCGTCGAGAACCACGAGGTCCATTCCGGCAGCGCGACGCCGGTGATCGGCAAGGACCTGGTCTACGTTCCGATCGGTCTCGGCCGCAACCAGCTTTTGGCGATCCGGCCAGGTGGGAGCGGCGACGTCACCAAATCGCACGTCGCGTGGAAGGTGACGAAGAACGTGCCGGGCAAGCCGTCGCCGGTGCTCGTGGACGACCTGCTCTACTTCGTCGACGACAAGGGGATCGCCGTCTGCGTCGAGGCGGCGACCGGCAACCCGGTGTGGCAGGAACGCCTCAAGGGCAACTATTCCGCCTCGCCGATCGCCGCCGGCGGCCGCATCTACTTCTTCGGCGAGGACGGCACCGTCACGGTGATCGCGGCGGGCCGCGAGTTCAAGCAACTCTCGCAGGGGAAGTTCGCCGACGGGTTCATGGCGTCCCCCGCGGTGTCGGGATCGGCCATGTTCCTACGCACGAGGTCGCACCTGTACCGCGTCGAGTCGGCGCAGCACTGAGCCGACGCTCGTCCATGAGAAAACGGTCCTCCTTTGTGAGCCGCGGAAGCGTGTACCCGCGGGGGCGGGCGGGCCCGCTTCGTACACCCACTGGTGCGACGGCGCATCGAGGCCGCGTTCGATGCTTCTGCGCGGGCGCGAAAAGGGAGCGTCATCGCGCCTCACGAGCGGGCGGCCGATGGGCCGCGTTGATCGGTTGCCAACCCGCACTCGGGACAGCGAGCTGGAGACGCGCGAAGGTCGTAACCACAGGCGGGGCAGCCGCCGCGTGCCAACCATCGCCGGCGTCTTTGGCGGCGGACGAACCAGCTCAAAGGCAGCACGGCGGTGACCGAGCTGACGAACCAGTACGGTATCTCTACGCCGTACCAGTAACCCCTGAACTCTGTCCGCTCTTCGAACGATGAGATGCTTGCCCACCGCCAGCAACGGAGCCCGAGAAACCCGAGCCGTCGATCACGATGCCGGAACTGCTTCTCCCACATCATGTACTGCGGCGTGAGGTACCTTGGCCCAGTCACGCGCGGCCACGCGTCTTCGACCTGGACCCCGTAGACGGCGGCCGGCGTCGCGCCACTTTCACGGCCCGCCGTGATTTGCACGTACGGGCCCAGTCGCACGCGGCCTTCGGACAGGCGTATGTAGAACTTACGCTCGACGACGTACGCCAGCCACAGCAACACCGTCACCACGCAGAGCACCAGCGACAGGGCCGGGCAGAGGGTGAACGCGGCGGCGGCACATCGGTCGTCTAACGTACCGGCAGCGGTCCGCAGGCATAGAACCGCGCCACCCCAACCCGCCCGATCGCACCGAGCGCGGGCGTGGTCCGACGTTTGCTCTCTAAGGAAAATCGACCGCGTGTGGGACGCGATCAGCATTTTAGACGAGGCAAACCACCATGGCTCAGAAGCGATTCATCGTGAACAAGGTCGGCGACAACTTCGTGACCACCCCGGCCGAGCCTTACCCGCAGGTCACGCGGGCCACGTACACGCTGTGGGGCACGCTGCTGGCGCTGCTCGGCCTCAACCGCGGCGGCAAGCTCGGCCTGCTGATGGCCGGTCTCGGCGGGTGGATGGTCTGGACGACCGCCAACGGCCGCACCCCGTCGCTCCAGGCGCTGATGGCCAACTTCGGCGCCGCCACCGGCTACGGCGATTCGGCGGGGCCGTCGTACCAGAACGACCAGAACAAGGCCGGCCAAAGCCCCAGCGATCACATCGACGAGGCGTCGATGGAATCCTTCCCCGCCAGCGACCCGCCGGCGAAGATGAGCATCGGCGGCTGAGCGAGGTGGGGTCCGGCTAGTCCTGCAAACAACGAGAGGGAGCGGCAGTGCATCTGCCGCTCCCTCGCGTCGTTCCTACTCGTCTCAAAGATGCTCAACTCTTCGGCGCGGATCGTCAACCCGACGGGGGACCCGACCCGACCGAGCACTGCTTCCCACTTCCCTTTTAGCCGCACGCCCGAAGGGCTCGCTGCCAGTCCCCGCGAGCAACCGAAGCCCGCCGCGCACCGACTGTGTCAACGAGCGCTTTCCGAAACGCGTCTCGACGGTTGTCGCTCTGAACGTGCCACGGGCGTCGCGCCTACATAGCAACTCCCACGTCGAATCGCGCGATCGCTGCCGCTTCCTCACCAGTCCATCGACCGCTGGATCCGCTTCCACGTGCTCTCGGGCTTCCGCGGCTTGGCGCCCAGCAGGGCGGCGACGGCGACGCCGGTGGCGCCGAGGATCGCGCCGGTGAGCCACGGGTGCATCGTCGCGCTCGTGTAGACGCTGCCCTTCATGACGTGCCCCTCGTACCCGCCGCGCTGCCGTGCGTCGCCCGCGCTGTGCAGTCGCGCGTGGTCGCGGCGGGCGGGCCGGCCTTCTTCTGCTGCTTCGTCGCCGCCTGCTCCATACCGGTTCTGTCGCGCGCGACCTTCTCCATCACGCTGAACATCTTGTCGCGGCTGCCGACGAAGACGTCGCGCTGCGGCGACGTCGCGGCGTGCAGGATCGCCCGCGCCACCGTCTCGGGCGTAGACCGGCGGCGGGAAGCTCGGCTCGGCGTCGAGGTAGTTCTTCGCGTGCCGCGTGAACGGCGTGTCGATCGCCGCCGGCTTGATGAGCGTCACGTAAATCAGCGCCTGCTCCTCCTCCAGTTCCATCCGGGTGCCGCGTCGGTGAAGCCGCGGATCGGGCACTTGCCGGGCGCTGTACATCCTGAGCGGCACCACGCGATCGGACACGGTGCTGCCGAGGTTCACGATCACGCCCCGCCGCGTCTTCAGGTGGGCGGCGGCCACGCCGCGAGCCGTAGACACGCCCTGCGTTCGTCTCGAACAGCGCCGGTGGTCCTCGATGCTGACTCCTCCACGCGCCGCCCGTAGACCGACACGCCCGCGTTGTTCCCCAGGTGTCGAACCCGCCGAACGCCGAGATCGCGGCGTCGGCGATGCGGCGGACGTCCTCCTCCTTGCCGACGTCCGCCCTACGGGGCACCGCCGCCGGCGACGGTGATCTCCTCCTGCAGTTGCCGCAGCGCGTCGGCGCTGCGGGCGGCGAGCACCACGTCGCGCTCGCCTTGGCGGCCATCCGCGCGGTCGCCGCCGATCCTGCCCGACGCCCCGGTGATCACGATCGTCTGTTGTTTCAGGCTTCAGCTTCGCCATGTCCGGCTCCATCCTGGTTCGTTCCGTCCGTCGTCTGTCGCCGGGACGCCGCGCGCGCGGAAGCGCGCACTACGGCCCTGCGCGCCGCCGGCGGCAATGAAAACGGCGACGACGGTCGGCCGGGTCATGGACTCGAGGACGGCGCCGCGCGCGCCGGCGATACGGTGACAACTCCCGCGCCGCGACGGCCGGGGCGGCGTAGCCTCAGCGCGGCACGATCGATCGTTTGATCAACCGACGGAGCGAACCCGATGGGCCAGTCCAAGAACAAGAAGAAGGCGACGGCGAAGGAGAACGCGGCCGCCCGCGTGGCCGAGCCGCACCGACAGCGGCGGCGCAGCGGTCGTCGCGCGTGCCGGCCTCGGAGAAGGAGCCGCAGCCAGGACCCCGTCACCGGCGAGGACTGGTGACCACGGTAGAGCAGTGGTGGAGTGGTGGAGTGGTGGGTGGAGAGTCCCAACTCCACCACGCCACCACTCCACCACCCAACCACCTCCTCCGTACTTCACGCCCAGACGAGGCGGCCGCGGACGTCCATCTCGCAACCGCCGGACTGGATGCGGAGGGGCAGGACGAGATCCAGAACGTCGCGCCCTGCCCTTGTCGCTCTCGACGCCGATCGTGCCGCCGAGCAGGTCGTCAACTCTTCGCGATCGCCAGGCCCGCGGCCGTGCGCCGCTGTGCGTGCGGGTGACCGACGCGTCGACCTGGCGGAACTTCGAAGATCAGCTGCTGCTTGTCCGGCTCGATGCCGCCCCTGGTCGCCGACGGCGATCCGCACCGCGCCCTGGTCGGTCACGCCGTTCCCGGTCCCGCTGCTGCCGGTCACGCCGTTGCCGGTCCCGGCGCGCCGGCGGCGGCGGGCTCGCCTTCCACGAGGTCGGCCGTCAGGGTGACGCCCGCGCCGGGCGGGGAGAACTTGATCGCGTTCGACAGGAAGTTGTAGAGCACCTGCTGCAGCTTCGCCGGGTCGGTGTGGATCACCGGGATCGCCGGGTCGGCGACGGCCGTCAGCATCAGGCCCTTGCCCTCCCAGAGCGGGGCGTAGCAGGTTCGACTGCCCTCGAACACGTCCGGCAGCGACAGCGGCTCGAGCGATCTCCATCTGCCCGGCCTCGATCTTCGCCAGATCGAGCAGGTCGTTGATGAGGTCGAGCAGGTTCTTCGAGCTGTGCAGGATGTTGTCCATTGCACGCGCGGGCTTGGCGTCGGCGCCGCCGGCGAGGTTGTCCTTCAGCAGGTCGGCGAAGCCGAGGATGCTGTTCATGCAGCAGCAGCTCGTGGCTGACGTTGGCGAGGAACTCGCTCTTGAGCCGGTTCGACCTGCATGCTGTTGCCAGGTTGCTCGGCGAGCTGGCCGAGCTTCAGGTCGAGGCTCTTGTTGATCGAGCGGGAGCTGGTCGGCCCCCATCTTCAGGTTCACCAGCATGATGTTGAACGTGTCCGAGAGCGCTGGAACTCGTCGCCGGTGTTGATGTCGGACCTCACGTTGAGGTCCCCGCTCACGCGCGCTCGGCGGTCTCGCGGAGCACGCGGACCGGCTGGAGGATCAGCCGCGTCGTGATCAGGTAGAACGCGACGATCGCCAGCGTGCCGGCCAGCAGCCCGGGCGCTGAGGATGAAGAAGCGGTTGAGCAGGAGCTGGTCTGGACGATGGCGACGGCATGTCGATGCTGACGATCCCCAGGAACGGCCGCCGCTGGCGCGACGAGCCGCTCGCTCCAAGCCGTCGCCGCAGCGGCGGCGGCGGCGGCGGCGGCGGCGGCGGTGGGGCGGGTGGCGGCGGCGGTCGTCGGCTGCGACGCGGCGGTCGGCGCGCAAGGTCGTCGCGGAACTTGTCGTGGTCGAGCGAGTGGCAGGGCGGCGCATTGCTCGGTCAGGAACAGCGCGCTGGGCGAAACGGTAGAGCTTTCGTGCCGTCCTTCGCTCGTAGTACTGCCGCGACCGAGTTCCCGTCGGGCCGGCGATGAACCCGGCGAGCGTGCGCGCTCGAACAGCGTGGTGGGGCGCGCGCGCCGCGGGCGAGCAGGCGGGGGATCGAGTCGGCGGCGGGCCCGTCGGCGGGCGCGGCGGCGGCGGTCGTCGGTGACGGCGTCGGCGGGGTGGCGGCCGGCGGGGCGGCGGGGACATCGCCGCGCCACGCCGGCCGGCGCTGTGCACCGCGATGTGCCGCGACAAGCGCGTCCTCCACTGTTGCCTCGGCCAGCTCCGCTCGTCGAGCTGCTGCGTCAACTGCTCCATCCGGTGCCACGGCACCGCCAGCGCCGCGGCGATGATCAGCACCACCGCCGCCCGAACAGGATCTGGCACTTGGCGGCGAGCGAGATGACGTCGGAGCCGGTCGAACATCGGCCTCGATTGTACGCCCTCACCTCCAGCGTACCGTTCTGACGCGTTTTCCGTCGGAATGTCGTCCCACTACGACGCGAACGTAAAAATTGGCCATTGTGGACCTTTTGCGGGTACAGTATGACAGATCGTCAGAGGGCTTGTCGCCAAATTGACCCTATCAAGGAAGTCGTTTGCGACCGTGCCGCCGGTCGCATCCTGGTGGTTGAAGATCACGAGACGGAACGTCGTATGATCATGCAAATCCTCCGTTCCGAAGGGTTTACCGTTTTCGGGGCCGAGGACGCCGATAAGGCGATGGGGTACGTCGACGAGAACATCAACGTCGTCCTGAGCGACCTTCAGATGGGCGACGTGAGCGGCATCGCACTGCTCCAGCTTTGAAGCAGCGAAACCGACACGCAGTTCATCCTCGTCACCGGCCACAGCAGCAGAGCGAGCGTGGTCGAGGCGATGAAGAGCGCGTACCACTACGTGACCAAGCCGATCAATGCCGACGAACTCATCCGCTGATCAAGCGGGCGGTGGAGGCCGTCAACAAGGACAAGGAACTCGATGACCTCCGCCGCCGGCTCGACCACAAGTTCGGGCTCGACAAGATCATCGGCGAGTCGAAGCTGATGAAAGACGTGTTCGCCCGCATCCAGCGGCGGCCCTGACCGACAGCACCGTGCTCATCCTCGGCGAGAGCGGCACCGGCAAGGAGCTCGTCGCCCAGCGCTGCACCACAACAGTCTGCGGAAGAAGGGGCCGTTCGTCGCGGTGAACATCGCGGCGGTGCTGTCGACGCTCGTGGAGAGCGAACTGTTCGGCCACGTCCGCGCGCGTTCACCGCCGCCACCGACCGCCGCATGGGCCGCTTCGAGCAGGCCGACAACGGCACGCTGTTCATCGACGAGGTCGGCGACTTCGAACTGCCGCTCCAGGCGGCGCTGGCGCGCGTGCTGCTCGAGACGCTCACGGTGACGCCGGTGGGCGGGCACGAGGACCGCAGCAGGAACGTGCGGATCATCGCCGCCACGAGCCGCGACATCCGCAAGATGGTGGAGGAGGGCACGTTCCGCGAGGACTTGTTCTACCGCCTCAACGTGATCACCGTGATGCTCCCCTCGCTCCGCCAGCGGCCGGACGACATCCGCGATCCTCGTCGAGCACTTCCTGGTGGGAGATCAGTCGAGCAAGAACACGCTTGCGAAGAAGGTGTCGCCCGAGGTGATGCGGCGGTTCCAGAGCATCGCCAGCCCGGCAACGCGCGAAAGCGTCGACGCGCTGGAGAGCATGATGGTGCTCGCCGACGGCGAGACCCTCACCGAGAACGACCTGCCCGGAGCCGCATCGCCGCCGCCTCGACCGAGATCGCTACGCCGAAGGAAATTCCGGCCGGGGTCACGATGGAGGAACTGGAGAAGCTCGCGATCACCAAGGCTGCGTCGACCAGTGTGCCGGCAACCGCACGCACGCGGCGAACCGACTCGATCTCGGTCCGCACGCTGCAACGGAAGCTACGGCAGTACGAACTCGAACGCGGTCCGTCCGATCCCGGCGACGTTTTGACCGGGCGCCTGACGCTGTTGTCATGCGTGCGACAGGGTGTCAGTGTGCTCTACTTCTCGATGACTTAACTTACAGATGAGTGGGTGAAATGGGCGACAGCGCCCTTCAATTTCCCCTTTGAAACGCGGCCTTCCGGAAGTCCTGCTGCGGACTGGTACCGTCTTTGCAAAGACTACCAGGGCACGACCACAGGGCAACTATAAGAGATTACCGGAAGGAGTCTTAACATATGTCAATCAGCATGGACCGTTTCGCGTCCGAAGGCCATTTCGCGACTTACAACCCGTTCCAAGCCGCCGCGGGCGCGTGACGGTGTTTCAGATGCAGTGCCGCTGCTGCTGCGGCCTGAGCCGGACGGGCGCGGTGACGCCGCCGCGGCTGTGCCCGAAATGCCACGGGCAACTCGTGGAGCGGTTCGCTCGTCCGGGCAGCATCTTGGACAATGCCAACCGCTACTAGAAGGTTGGATACGCGGCGACTCGTCTTCCGGTCGCGTTGATCTGATCATCGGGACGGCGGACGGATTGAATCCGCCCGCCGTCCTCTTTGCGCCGTGCGTTTACGCCGCACAGGAGCAACCGTGCGTTCCATTGAACCGGTTCGCTTCCGAGCCGCGTCCAAGTCGGCAGAAGGGTTAACAAAAATCGGGTGCGGGTCGATTGCTTTCAGTTGCGCCATCTCCCGATCTTTGCATCTAAACGCGGCTCGCAAGCGAGCCGGCTAAATGGGGACTCGATCGATGTGGTCCTGCCACAAGAGCGCCGAAGCGCAAGGCTCGTCGCACATTTTGAAGACGCCGTGTCTGGTGCCTCCCCCTTGTTGTCCGCTCGGCCTGCACACCTGGCGAAGCCACGCCGATTCGGGTAGGACAGGGCATGAACGTCGACGTCGTCTTCTTCCGTCGCTCCTCATTCCCAGCCACATCGAGCGCCGCAGCGTGGTCGTCTTCGACGTGCTGCGCGACGACCTCGATGACGGCGGCCCTGGCGGCCGGGGCCGTGGAGATTCGCGTCTATCCGACGCCCGCCGCCGCCGCGGGGGCGGGGCCGGCGGGGCGGGGGCGGTTGCTGTGCGGCGAGGCGAACTGTCTCGGCGCCCGCGGGATTCGACCTCGGCAACAGCCCCGGGGCGTTCACGCCGGCCAACGCGGCAGGTCGCACGATGCACCTGTCGACGACGAACGGCACCCGCGCGATCGTCGCGGCCCGCGGGGCGGCCGCCATCTTCGTCGGCGCGCTCGTCAACGCGTGTCGTCCACGCGCGGGGCGCTGGCCGCGCGGATCTCGACGTCACGCTGCTGTGCGCCGGCACCGGCGGCGAGGACGCGCTGGAGGACGTGCTGGGGCGGGGGCCGTGCTCCACGCGTTGATGAAGGCGCGCCGGCGACGCGCGGCCGGCGACCGACGCCACCCTGATGGCCTGGCCTGTTCCGCGCGGCCCGCGACGACCTGCGATCGTCCCTGGCGCAATCCCGCGGCGGGCGAAACGTGACCGCCGCGGGCCTCGACCCCGACATCGAATCTGCCGCCTGGCCCGACGCGATCGATATCGTGGGCATCGACGACACGACCGCGGAACCGCCGGTCGTTAAGTGAGACTATAAGGGGCGTCCAAAGTACCGCGGTGGGCAAGTTGGCATCCTGAGCGCAGCGAAGGATCTCACGCGGGTGTCGCAGGAACCACGGGAGATCCCTTCGATGCGCTCATTTCTCGCGGACCGGTACTTTTAGAAGCGCTAAGACTAAAATGCGGTCCCGCGGAGACGCGGAGGGATGCAAACAATTCCCGCGAACTCCGCGGTCCGTTCGGGTTTCTGTGATGAAAGGTCCTCGGCGCAGGAACACGCGCGGCCCTCCGGGCCCGCGGCTAAAAGGGGATGCTGGTCGGAACGGGTCTACTTCAAAGGATCGTCAGCGAATTGACGCCTCCCCCCGTGCGATTTAGCATCGCCGACCGTGCGTAATCCTCCACTTTTGGCGTTGGTCGTCTCGCTGGTCCTCTCCGCTCCCGTCGCCCGCGCGCAGTTCGGGGGCGGCCCGGTGTCGGTCCGCACCGAGGCGGTCGAGAAGCGCGACGTGCAACTCTCGCAGTCGCTCGTCGCGACGATCGAGCCGGTGACGCAGACCACGCTCGCCGCGGAGCAACCCGGGCTAGTGGTCGAGCGGTCGTTCGACGAGGGGAGCGTGCTGGCGAAGGACGCGGTGCTCGTGCGGATGGATACCGCGCTGCTGAAGATCCAGCGTGAGGCCGCCCAGGCCGCCGCCGACGCGCTGGCGGCCGAGGTCGATCAGGAAAAGCTGCGGGCGGAGAACGCGCTGCGCGAGTCGAACCGCCTCAAGGGGCTGTTCGAGGGGAAGATCATCCCGGAGAAGGAATTCCTCGACCAGCTCACGATCGCCAAGACCGCCGCCGCCGGCGTGAAGGCGCGGGCGGCCGAGCAGGCGGAGAAGCAGGCCGAGGTGTCGCGGCTCGACCTGATGATCAAGAAGTCCGACGTCCGCGTGACGCTCGGCAACGGCGTGGTCGCGAGGCGCTACGTCGAGGTCGGCCAGTGGGTGAAGCAGGGGGACCCGGTGGCCGACGTCGTCTGGACCGACCCGGTCTTCGTCCGCACGAACGTCCCGGAGAACCTGATCGCCCGCGTGAAGAAGGGCGAGGAGGTCCGCTTCTCGCTCGACGCGATCGGCGATCGGGTGTTCGTCGGCAAGGTCGACCAGATCCTCCCCGTCGGCGACCCGGCCAGCCGCACGTTCCCGGTGAAAGTGCTCGTGCCCAACCCCGAGGGGCTGCTGCGGCCCGGGTTCTTCGCGCGGGCGATGCTGCTGTCGGCGGGGGGCGCGGGGCAGTTCCTCGTGCCGAAGGACGCGATCGTCGCTGGGCCGCAGGGACAGCACGTGGTCGTGGCGCGCGACGGCAAGGCCGTCGTCGTGCCGGTGAAGCGCGGGCCCGGCGGCGGGGCGAAGGCGAGCGTCGTCGGCGAGCTGCGCGAGAACGACCGCGTCGTCGTCCGCGGCAACGAGGCGCTGCGCGGCGGCGAGGCCCTCATGGACCCCGCCGCCGGCCCACCCGGACCGCCGCCCGCGGCGGGCGGTTGAAGACCGAAACGAGGATAGAGGATGGAAGATAGAGGATGGAGGAAGACGTCATCACGCGGCCGCCGTTCGTCTTCCTCCATCTTCAATCCTCCGTCTTCCATCCTCGTTTTCCTCTCCTTTATATGTACCGCGCCGCAATGATGACCCGCCCGCAGGGGGATGCCGTATGTCGTTGATCGAAGGCTCGATTCGCCGCCCCGTCACGGTCGCCGTGGCGGTGCTGCTCGTGGTGATCTTCGGGGTGATCGGGCTGTTCCGCGTGCCGGTGCAGCTCACGCCGAACGTGGACCAGCCGGTCATCTCGGTGACGACGCGCTGGTTCGGCGCCAGCCCGCAGGAGATCGAGCAGGAGATCGTCGAGGAGCAGGAGGACATCCTCAAGGGCGTCGAGGGGCTGCGCGAGATGCGCAGCACGAGCGTCGAGGGCGAGGCGAAGATCGAGATGCAGTTCCTCGTCGGCGTCGACAAGGAGGCGGCCCTCAACGAGGTGCGCGACAAGCTGCGGCAGGTGCCGGAGTACCCAACCGAGGTCGACGAGCCGGTCGTGGAGTCGGTCGATTCGAGCAGCGACAACTACATCGCGTGGATGGTCGTCCGCCCGCTGAACTACGACCCCGCCGCCACGCGCCCCGCCGTCGAGCGGGCGGCGCGGGGGGACGTGCGGCCCGGCCACGACTACCGCGGCGACGTGACCGAGTTGCAGACGTTCATGGAGGAGACGGTCAAGCCGGTGCTCGAGCGCGTGCCCGGGATCGCCGAGGTGAACGTCGTGGGCGGGCGCGAGCGCGAGATGCAGGTGCGCGTCGACCTGGAGAAGCTCGCCGTCCGCGGCATCCCGATGGACGAGTTCACCGCCCGCCTCCGCGGCGAGAACCTCGACGTGACGGCCGGCACAGTCGTCGAGGGCAAGCGCGACGTCAGCATCCGCGCGCTGGGCCGCTACGACGACGCCGGGCAGATCCTCGACACCGTGATCGCCCACACGCCCACGGGCGCGCCGGTCTACGCCCGCGACGTGGCCGAGGCGTCGGTCGGGTTCAAGAAGCAGGTCGCGTTCGTGCGGTCGCGCGGGCAGGACGTGGTCGCGATCAACGCCAAGCGCGAGGTCGGCTCGAACATCCTCACCGTCATGGACGGGCTGAAGGCGGCGGTCGACCGGGTGAACGAGGAGGTGCTGAAGCCGAAGGAGTGGGGGCTGGAATTGTTCCAGGTGTACGACGAGACGATCTACGTCGACCGCTCGGTGAACGCCGCCACGAAGGACCTGCTGATCGGCGCGGGGCTGGCGGTGGTCGTGCTGTTCCTCACGCTCCGCAGCGTCGGCGCGACGCTCGTCGTCGCGCTGTCGATCCCGATCAGCATCATCGGCACGTTCCTGGGCATGTACCTCGCCGGGCGGAACCTCAACGTTATCAGCATGGCGGGGCTGGCGTTCGCGATCGGTATGGGCATCGACAACACGATCGTCGTGCTGGAGAACATCTTCCGCCACCGCGAGATGGGCAAGGACCGCTTCGCCGCCGCCTACGACGGCACCCGCGAGGTGTGGGGCGCGATTGTGGCGGCGACGCTGGCGAACATCGCGGTGTTCCTGCCGGTGGCGTTCATCGAGGAGGAGGCCGGCCAGCTGTTCCGCGACATCTCGATCGCGATCAGCATCTCGCTGTTCCTCTACATGGTCGTCTCGCCGACGGTCATCCCGATGCTCGCCAACAAGTTCCTCCGCAAGATGCCCGCGGGACTGAAGGAGGGCGGCGCGGCCGGCGCCGACGGGGACGGCAGCCGCGGCGGCGGCGACACGAAGCTCGGCCACGCCACCGCGCCGATCGCGCGCCTCGCCAGCCGCACGTCGACCGGCTTTTACAACCTGATCCTCTGGCTCACCGGCGGCGTGATGCGGCGGCTGGCGCTGGTCGTCGTGATGATCGGCCTGGCGATCGCCGCGAGCTGGTGGCTGATGCCGCCGCGCACGTACCTGCCGTCGGGGAACCAGAACTTCGTCTTCAGCGTGCTCGCGCCGCCGCCGGGCTACAGCGTCGACGAGTTCCGCCGGATGGCCGCCACCGTCGAGGCGCAGCTCCAGCCGTGGTGGGAGGTCGACCCGGTGAAGGAGCCCGAAAAGCTCCGCCAGATGCAGCAGGGGTGGCGGCAGGGCGTCGACAAGTTCGCGCTGCCGGCGATGCAGCAGATGGTCGACGGGATGCGGGCAAGCATGCCGCCCGAGCAGGCCGAGGCCGCGGCCCGCCCGCTCGTGCAGATGATCGACTCGCTGAAACGCATGGAGGCGCCGGCCGGCATCGACAACTACTTCTTCGTCGCGTTCGGCGGCCGCGTGTTCATGGGCGCCACGTCGCGCGACGAGTCGAACGTCGCGTCGACCGCGCAGCTGTTGCAGGGCTCGATCCAGGGTCTGCCCGGCACCGGCGGGTTCGCGGCGCAGGTGCCGATCTTCCGCCTCGGCCGCATCGGCGGCGCCACGGTCGACCTCAACGTCACCGGCAACGACTACGACCGTGTCCGCCAGGCCGCGGCGGCGATCCGCGGCGGGCTGATGGGCGCGTTCCGCACGTTCGTCAACGCCGACCCCTCGAACTTCGACCTCGGCCGCGCCGAGACGCAGATCGTCGCCGACCGCCCCCGCGCCGCCGCCGCGGGCGTCTCCACGCCGGCGATCCGCGAGGTGGCGCAGGTGGCGGTCGACGGCGCGGTGATCGGCGACTTCCGCGACCGCGGCGACGTGATCGACCTGACCGTGATGACCCGCGACCGCTTCGACCGCAGCAGCGAGGACCTGGCGAAGGTCCCCGTCGCCACGCGCGACGGCTCGATCATGCCGCTCGGGGCCGTCGCCCGCTTCGTCGACACGTCGGCGGCGCAGCAGATCAACCGCCTCGAGCGCGAGCCGTCGGTCACGCTCAGCGTGCAGTTGCCGCCGAACATGACGGTCGACGAGGCGACCACGATCATCAACGACGGGATCCTCGGCCCGATGCGCAAGAGCGGCGCGCTGCCGCAGGGCGTGCGCACCTCGCTCACCGGCAGCGCCGACAAGCTACAGGAGTTCATGACTCGTTTCGGCGGCAGCTTCGTTCTGGCGGCGGTCATCACGTTCCTGCTGCTGGCCGCGTTGTTCGAGAGCTTCCTGCACCCGTTCGTGATCATCATGAGCGTGCCGTTCGCGCTCGTCGGCGGGTTCCTCGGGCTGCGCGTGCTGCACGAGCTTCAGCCGGAGATCCTGCTGGACGTGCTGACGATGCTCGGGTTCGTGATCCTGATCGGCACGATCGTGAACAACCCGATCCTGATCGTGCACCAGGCGCTGAACTACATCCGCGAGGGGATGGGCCGCAACCGCGCGATCGCGCTCAGCACGCAGACGCGCGTCCGCCCGATCTTCATGAGCGTCGTCGTCTCGGTGGCCGGCATGGCGCCGCTGGTGATCTTCGGCGGCGCGGGGTCGGAGCTTTACCGCGGCCTCGGCGCCGTCGTCGTCGGCGGACTGCTCGTCAGCACCGTGTTCACGCTGATCCTCACCCCGGCGCTGATGAGCCTCATGCTCGACGCGCAGGACGCGGCGGGCCGCCTGTTCCGCCGCCGCCCGCCGACGACGCACGGCGACCGGCCGGCGCGTCACGAGGTGACAGACGCTGAGGAGCGCGAGCGGGAACTGGCAACGCTCCGCACGCGCGTCGTGCCACCGAGGGCGTAATGACGCTGAAGGCGCGGAGAAGAGTATGTCAAAGAGGTTGAGCCACCGATGTCGCACCGGTGAACACCGATAGGATCGGGATCGCCGCCAACCTCGGTTCGAGTCCTGATTTCATCGGTGTTCATCGGTGCCCCATCCGTGGCTAACCGCCTTCGCTTTGATTCCTCCGCGCCGTCGACGTCTCCTCAATAGATCATCTTGAAACTTCTGAAGCGTTGGGACCAGCAGCAGCGCTGCTGAGGCCCGCACCGCCGCGCTCTACCAACTTCCGCCACCGACCCGACCGTTCAACACCCGGCCTACAATTCTCCAGCACGGCCGCCGGACGCGGCTCGGCTTCAGTTCTGTCCGGGGAGCGCAATTGGTCCGACCTCATCGCGTGGTCATCACCGGCATCGGCGTCGTGAGCCCCAACGGCGTCGGTCGCGAGAACTTCGCCGACGCCTGCCGCCGCGGGCGCAGCGGCATCTCCAGGCCGTCGATCTTCGACCCGGCCGGGCTCAAGACCAGCGCGGTCGCGCAGGCGGTCGACTTCAAGCCGGAGGACGTGCTGAGCCCGATCGAGCTCCGCCGGGTGCCGCGGATGATCCCGATGGCCGTCGGGGCGGCGCGCGAGGCGCTGGCGCAGGCGGGGTGGGACGTGGCGGCCGACGACCTGGAAGCGCAGCGCCGCATGGGCGTCGCGCTCGGCACGGGCGGCGGGGGGCTGGCGTTCGTCGAGGAGCAGTACCGTCAGTTCTTCACCGAGGGCACGCCGTCCCTCTTCTCGATCACCGCCGGCACGCACGGCAACCTTTCGAGCGAGATCTCGATCGCGCTGCGCCTCCGCGGCCCGTCGCACGTGCTGTCGACCGGGTGCACCAGCAGCACCGACGCGATCGGCTACGCGTCGATGCTGATCCGCGCCGGCGCGGTGCCGTCGATGCTCGCCGGCGGCGCCGACGCCTGCATCTCGCGCGGCATCCTCCACGCGTTCGAGAAGATGCGCGTCGTGTCGACGCGGCGGTGGGACGAGCCGGAGAAGTCGTCGCGCCCGTTCTCGGCCGACCGCGACGGGTTCGTGCTCGGCGAGGGCGCGTGGATGTTCGTGCTGGAAGACCGCGCGGCCGCGCTCGCCCGCGGCGCGACGATCTTGGCCGAGATCGCCGGCTACGCCTCGACGTGCGACGCCTACCACCGCGTGCAGATCGCCCCGGACGTGGCCGAGCCCGTGCGCGCGATCCAACTGGCGCTCGCCGACGCCGACGTGGCGACCGGCGAGGTCGGCTACGTCAACCTCCACGGCACCGGCACCGCGCTGAACGACAAGATGGAAACGATGGCGGTGAAGCGCGGCCTCGGCGAGCGGGCGACGCGCATCCCGATGAGTTCCACGAAGTCGATGATCGGCCACCCCCAGGGCGCCTGCGGCGCCGCCGGCATCGCCGCGACGGTGCTGGGGATGCGCGACGGGTGCTTCCACCCGACGATCAACCTCGACGCGCCCGACCCGGAGTGCGACCTCGACTACATCCCCAACGAGTCCCGCCGCGCCGACGTGGACGTCGCGCTGTGCAACTGCATCGCGTTCGGGAGCAAGAACAGCGCGCTCGTGCTGACGCGGGGATGAGGGCCGACCTGCACAAACTGGTCGCGATCGCCGCGCGGAGCAGGCGTCGGATCTGGCGCGGGGATGAATAGGTCTGCCGAGCGCGCCCTGGCAGTTCTGACGGGAACCGTTCTCGCAGCAGCCACCGCGACGCGGCCTCTCGCCTTCCGGCCCCCGAGATCCCTCGTGTCGCTACCGCTCCCCTCGGGATGA
>JAUJNJ010000294.1 GCA_030448225.1 Phycisphaerae bacterium | reverse complement strand
CGCGCCGCAGCCGCCGGGGGAGACGCCGGCAGAGACGCCGACGCCCACCACGCCGACGCCGGCGGCGGGGCCGTGCGACGCGCCCGGCAACCTGTCGAGCCGGCGGGCGCCGCAGGGCTTCAGCGTCGCGGTCAGCCGTACGGGCGGGTTCGCCCGCAACCAGACGGGCATCGTCAAGCGCGCGCAGCGTCGCTCCGCGGGGGGCCGGTCGCTCCTCGTGACGTCGCGAGGCCGCATGACGCCGCCGGCGGGCCGCGGGGTCTGCGGGGGCCGGGTCCTCGTCCGGATCAAGAGCGGGAAGCTCACGATCTCCTCGCGGACCGTGAACCTCCGCGCGGACGGGACCTACCGGGCCCGCACCCGGTTCAAGCTGCCGCGCCGGATCACGCAGTCGCGGCTGAGCGTGCAGGCCCGGTTCCAGGGCAACTCGGTCTACCTCCCGAGCACCGCCGGCAAGCGAACGGTTCGCGCGCTGCGGTAGGGAAGCAGTCCGGTGACCGCCGCGCGCCCCGTGAGGGGGCGCGCGGCCGGTCCGGCCCCGAACCGGCGGGTGAGGCAGGCCGCTGCTCGCACGTTTACTGTTCCGCGCGATACGGGTGCGGCCTCGGAGGGGACCTCGGACGGCGGCACCGCATTTCTCATAGGAGGATGGGGACTTGCCTGATTTCAGGCTCAAGCCGCGCGCCGTAGTCATCGGCGCCGTGGCCGCGTTGCTCGCTTCGGCGGGGGCCGCCTCGGCTGCCCAGCAGGAGCCGGGCGACGTCCAGCGCGGGACGCAGAGCGAGAGTGCTCCGCGCACCGCCGGCACGACCAACACCGCCAGGACCCGCAGTGGGTCCACGCGGAGCCAGTTCTCGGCCGAGCCCGAGGGCGGCGCGCAGCTCGAGGGGCTGCCGCCCAAGCGCGAGAACATCGACCTGATCTCGAAGCTGACCTTCCGCGGCGGCCCGGGCGGCAACATCGTGCCCGGCCAGATCGCCGACATCGCCGTCCACAAGAACACGGCGTACCTGATGTCGTGGTCGCAGCCCGCCCCCGCCTGTGACCGCGGCGGCGTCTTCATCGTCGACATCGCGAACCCCGCCGCTCCGCGCGAGCTGGGCTTCATCGCGTCCCTGCCGAACTCCTACCACGGCGAGGGCGCCCACGCGATCAGCGTCAGCGCGCCGGCCTTCCGCGGCGATCTGCTTGCGGTCAACAACGAGCCGTGCCCCGGCCGGTCCGGCCCGGGCGGCTTCGACCTCTACGACGTGACCAACCCGGCGGCTCCGCAGATCCTCGTGCAGGGCGCGGGCGACCGCGGCGGCGAGGGGACGCTGACCGGCACGAAGACCAACGCCAACTCCGCCCACTCGTCCTTCCTGTGGACGGACAACGGAAGGGTCTACCTCGGCTCGGTCGACAACCGCGAGCTCCACGACGTCGACATCTTCGACGTGACCAACCCGCGCGTCCCGGAGCCCGTCGGCGAGTTCGATCTGGTCGCGCTGGCCGAGGCGCAGGGCGCCGACATCCTCGACCAAGGGGCCAACGGCAACGAGGTCTTCCACCACGACTTCGTGGTCAAGGAGATCAACGGCCGGCAGACCATGATGGCCTCCTACTGGGACGCCGGCTACGTCAAGCTCGACGTCGAGGACCCGGCGAACCCCCGCTACCTCGGCGACACGACGTTCGACGGCGCCGACCCGCTGACGGGCCTCACCCCGCCGGAGGGCAATGCCCATCAGGGCGAGTTCAGCGGTGACAACCGGTTCTTCCTGGGGGCGGACGAGGACTTCTCTCCCTTCCGCCTGGTCGAGTTCCAGGTCACCACGAACAACTCCCAGAACGTCCAGGGCCCCCGTGACGAGGCCGGCGAGTTCGGCTTCACGCGGCCGATCGCGCTGCTCGAGAACGGCACCCTGAACGGGCCGACGGTCTTCGGCGGCTACGGGTGCAACCGGAGCGCCGCGATTCCGAGCGCCACCTCGGCGATCCCCGACGTCGCCGCGGACGAGGAGCGGATCGTCGTGCTCGAGCGCGGTCCGATCGAAGGCGACGACCCGAACGACAACTACAGCGCCTGCACGTTCCAGGAGAAGGCCGACAACGCCGCCAAGGCCGGCTACGACGGTGTGGCGATCGCCAACCACCACCAAGGAGCGGGCGGCGGCGCGACGCCGGACGCCGCCCTGTGCGGCAGCGGCACGGGCGCGGACGTCGTCGGCATCTGCATCGGCCACCGGC
>JAUJNJ010000293.1 GCA_030448225.1 Phycisphaerae bacterium | reverse complement strand
GGACCCGCCGGCGCCCGGCCCGCGCCGGCGGACTCGGCGACGGACCGCGACGCTCAGCGGTAAGACCATTGGCGTCGTGACGGCGAGCGGGCGAGCCGCGCCGCCGCGCGCCGACGCCCGGCCGCATCCATGGCGGCCAAGAATCGACGGGCCACACGCCGGTGTCGTCGCGAGCCGCACGACTCTGCCGCCGGGCCGGATTTTCCGCAGCGGGTGCAGGCCGCCCTTCGGGGTCAGGTGGCAGTTGCGAGAACGCGCTAGTAAAACCCCGTGTCACGTGTCGCACACGGCCCCGTCGGGGCCGGACGCCGCCGCCCTCGATCGTCAGCAGGGGCGGACTCGCGGGCGAATCACGGACGGATCGACGGGCGCGGGTCGGGGAGACGCCACACGGCGGGCCCCGGGGACCCGTGCCGGGCCGCGCGGACGGGAATCGCGTTAAGATGGGCTTCGCCGAAGACTTCCGGCGGTTCTTCCTCCGCGGGCTGGCGGCCCTGCTGCCCACCCTGATCACCCTCTGGCTGCTGGTCTGGGTCTGGAACTTCCTCTGGGAAGCGCTCGGCCAGCACATCATCTCCGCGATCATCTGGGTCTGGTACCGGCTGGTCCAACTGGGGCTGATGGAGTGGCAGCCGCTCGTGCAGATGCGGCGCTACTGGTGGTCCGGGCAGGAATTGCCGCTCTTGGTCGTGAAGCTCATCGGCGTGGCGCTGGCCGTGTTGCTCGTCTACACGGTGGGCCTGTTCGTCGGCAACCTCATCGGCCGCACGCTGTGGCGAATCGTCGAGCGCGGCGTGATGCGGATCCCGCTCGTGCGGGCGATCTACCCGGCGGTGAAGCAGGTGACCGACTTCCTGCTCGCCGCCGACCGCAAGACGTCGGCGCAGTTCGAGTCGAGCCGGGTGGTCGCCGTCCACGCGCGCGACCCGAACGTCTGGTCGATCGGCCTCGTGACCGGCGCCGGCCTGAAACCGCTGAGCGACACGACCGGCGAGGACATGGTGACGGTGTTCATCCCCTCGTCGCCGACCGCGTTCAGCGGGTACGTCGTGGTCGTGCCGCGCGACAGCGTGGTGGAACTGCCGCTGAAGGTCGAGGAGGCGATGCGGATGCTCGTCAGCGGCGGCGTCGTGACGCCGACCGCCGCGCTCGTTCCCCCGGGCGAGGAGGGCGGTGGGGCGATCAACGCCCTGCCCGCGCCGGCGGTGCCGGTCACGGTCGAGCCCGTTTCGAGGCCGGGGGAGCGGGTCGCTTAGCGAACGCGGGCGACGCTCCGAGTTTTCTAAAAGAACGTCGCCCACGCCGGCCCAGAGCGCAGCGCGCCGGGCCGGATCTCTCGCGAGGTCGATCCGGCCCGGCGCTGCGCTCTGGGCCGGCGTGGGAGGCGCGATTTTGGTGTTCGGCGGGGTTGGCGCGGGACGGGGCGTGACCGTCTCGCTCGCTGAAGCGGGCGCGCCGCCCGCTTCGCAGGTGGGAGCGGATCGTGCCGCCGTTTCGGGGGCGCCGCGTCCTGCCCGGGCGAGGGTTTTGCTATACAATGTGCTCCCTGCACGGGATGCCGCCGACGCGAGTCGCCGCGGCCGCCGTGCCAGACGAGGTGCGAAAGGAGCGCGACGTGATCGTGACGATTGCCGGCCGGCACATGGATGTCACCGAGGCCCTCAAGACGTACGCCGAGCAGAAGGTCAACAAGTTGACGAAGTACTACGACCTGATCCAGGAGATCGAGGTGATCTTCGACGCGGGCAAGGACCACATCAGCGTCGAGGTGATCGTCAACGCGGAGCACAACGGCGTCTTCATCGCTCACCACAACGAGGGCGACGCCTACGCGTCGCTCGACGCGTGCGTCACGAAGCTCGAGCGGCAGTTGAGCGACCACAAGCAGAAGCACCGCAACCGCAAGCACCCCGACATGACCGAGGCCCGCGAGGGCGGCAGCGCGTCCTCGTGAGGGAGGAAGTTGCTAGTCGTGAGTTGCTAGTTGCTGGTGAATAGGCAATTCGGCGTTTGTGCTGCCGCTGCTGGCAACATCATCACTAGCAACTGACAACTGACAACCCGCAACTAACTATATGAAGCTGAACGTATTTATCGTCTCCTCCGAGATCGAGCCGGAACTGCAGGCGGCGGTCCGGGACGGCGGGATCCGCGTGTTGGTGCCGAGCTGGGCGCCCGCCGGCGAGGGGGGCGACGCCGCGGGCGGGGCGATGGTGGGCGCGGGCGTCACGCGC
>JAUJNJ010000292.1 GCA_030448225.1 Phycisphaerae bacterium | reverse complement strand
GTGGCGGCGCCGGTCGAGAGGTTGATCGTGTAGAGCTTCGACCGCTGCCGCGCGTCGGTCTGGAACGCAGCGTACGCCGTGTCGGTCCCGCCGACGGTCGCGACGTCGAACCCGCCGACCGACACCGGCGTGAAGCCGAGCGAACCGACCGTGAACAGCTGGCCCGTGTTCGGCGACACCGGCGCGCCGCCGACCGACCCGTGCGCCACGAGCACGCCGAGCCGCGCGTCGATCCCGTAGAGCGTGGTCGTCGCGGCGCCGGCGACGTTGTTCGCGTAGGCGGCGGCGGCGATCGTCGGGTCGACCGCGACGTTCGCGTCGGTCGGCGCGTACGCGAGGTTCTCGTCGGCCTGCACGCCGGCGTCCTCGGGGTCGGCGTCGACAGCCGCGCCGTCGTCCGGGTTGATGCGCAGGTTCTGGTCGGAGTCGCTCACGACGCGCAGGCGGTCGACCGACGGGTTGAAGTCGGCGTCGAACTGCGTGCCGGTCAACGCCGGCGCGAACGCCGCGCCGGCCGGCGTCGCCGCGCCGCTCGACAGGTCGATGCGGTAGGCCCGGCTCGAACTGCCGATGGCGAACAGGTCACCGTCGGCGGGGCGGAAGTCGATGCCGACGAGCGTCTCGCGGCGGTCGAGGCCCTTCACCCGCGTCGTCGCCAGGATCGTGCCCGGGTCCGACGTGTCGATTGACAGCAGCACGTTGTTCGGCTGAAGCGCGACGGCCACGCTCATTAGCCGGCGGTTCTCCAGCGTCTCGACCGTCGCCGCCCGCGCCCCGCTCGCCCCTGCCGCCGCCGCCCGCGTCCCGGATTTCCGACTCATCGTGGTCACCTTCTCGTGTTTGTCTGTGTCGAGTTCGCGCGGCGTCCGCTCGACCGGGCTCCGCCGGAAGGCTCAACCGCAGCGGCGGCCGGATTATTCCGGCGGGATCGGCCCGCGTCGCGCGCGCCGGTCTGTCTACGAAGGGATTATCGGACCTGCGCCCGCCCGGACATGAGCCGATCCCACTCGGCCTCGACGCGGGCGATCGCCTGCTCCTTGCCCCGGGCCTCCACCTCGATCCACGGCACGGCCGCGTAGGAACTCGGGACGGCGGTGATGTGGTCGCTGTGGTTGCGGTCGAGGAACCCGTCGTTCCCGTTGGACAGGTGAACGATCTGCCACGACGGATCGGGCCACGTGTCGCGGGCGGCCCGCACCATCGCGGCCACGCTCGGGTGCTCGTAGGAGTCGACCTGCTCCTTGATGACGTGGTGGTGCGCGTCGAACACCATCGGCACCCGCGCCCGTCGGCAGACGTCGAGGATCTCGACCGCCGAGTAGCCGTACTCGTCGTTCTCGAGCACGAGCCGGCTCCGAACCGGCTCGGGCAGCGAGGCGATCTCCCGAACGAGTTCGTCCGACCGCCCGGACTTCCCGCCGTGGAGGATCATCGCCGACCAGGGGGACTGCGGCAGGCCCATGAGGTCGAACGCGCGGGCGTGCTTCTCCATGATCAGCCGGCTCGTCTCCACGACCTTCGGCGACTCGGAATTGAGCACCACGAACTGGTCCGGGTGCAGCAGCATCCGGATGCCGAGGCGCTCCACCCGCCGGCCGATCGCCGCCAGGTTGGCCGCGAGCGATTGCAGCACCTCCGCGCCCAGCGGCAGGTCGCTCAGCGGGAACAGCCCTGACGTCGCCCGGTACAGGCGGATCCCCCGCCGGTGGCAGAAGCCCAGCGTCCAGTGGAGCCGCCCGAGGTTGTCCCAGTAGAGGTTCGCCAGCGCCCGCCGCTGCTCGTCCGGCGTCATCGCCAGGAACCGCGTGCGCGTCAGCGCCTTGAACCGGCACTCCTCGGTGTAACTGATGCACACGAGCCCGAAGCTCGGCTTCACCGGCGCGGCGGCCCCGGCACTCTGAGCGACCGCGGCCGACCGGGCCGCCGGCTTGTCCCGGCCAACCGGCTTGATGGCACCGACACCCTTGGGCGAAGCAGCCGGGTCAGCGGCGGCTTTGGCGGCCGCGGCATCATCGGCGGCGACCGCGGGCTTACGTGGACGAGACGGTCGTGAGGCTCCCATCGACCGGGATGGTAGGCCCCCAGCGGCACCATCTCCCGGGATCCCCAGCGACAAGATCGGCTCCGAGATCCGCACCGCCACGATGGCTAAGACGCCGTACATGCTGATCATGGGCGACAAGTAAACCACCACCTACACCGTTGCCGTGAGAACCAGGAAAGGCGACGACAAG
>JAUJNJ010000291.1 GCA_030448225.1 Phycisphaerae bacterium | reverse complement strand
GGCCCGCCTGGCCGCCGCCTGCGCCGGCCCCTCCTAGGTGGCGGGTGTCTTTCGCGGGCTTGAGTGCTCGCGTTTTGGGTGCGAATCGATCAGAGTTACAGGCATGTGGTTCTCGGTCTCGGTGGTGTGGTCGTGACGGTCGGGTTGGCGCCGCGGCAGGCTGATCTGTTGAAGGGCACGGCGGCGTTTTGCGATGGGCGCGTGCGCGGGGACTCGAT
Organism: Phycisphaerae bacterium; assembly: GCA_030448225.1. The sequence continues at coordinate 2,020 of JAUJNJ010000291.1, read as the reverse complement.
CTTCGCGATGTTGCACCGCGAGTGCCATGTGCTGTTCCCGGACGAGGCGTTCGCGGATTTGTTCGCGGCGACGGGCCGCCGGAGCGTGCCGCCCCGGATCGTGGCGGTGGTGATGGTGCTGCAACGCTTGTTCGGATTGTCGGATCGCGAGGCGGTCGAGGCTTTCGAGTTCGACGCCCGCTGGAAGTACGCGTCCGGAGGGCTCGACTTCGACTACCCGGGTTTCGCTCACACGGTGCTGGTGGACATGCGGGCCCGTCTGGCCCGCTCGGAGCGGCCCCGGCGGATCTTCGAGGTGAGCCTCGATGCGGCGAGGGCGGCGGGGATCGTGTCGGCCCGCCGGGTGCTCGACTCGACGCCGTTGTATGACGCGGTGGCCACGATGGACACCGTCACCTTGATCCGCTCGGCTATCCGCCAGCTCTTGGCGGTCGCGGACGCCAGCCTCGAAGCCGAGCTGCGGGCGGTGTTGGGCCGCGACGATGACTACGTGTCGCTCAACAAGCCGGCCTGTGATTGGGATGACCCGGCGGCCCGCGAGGCGCTGGTGGCCGAACTGGCCGTGGACGCCTTCGCCTGTCTCGGCGTGCTCGACGGCCGCGACCTCGACGCGAAGGTCGCCCAGGCGGCGGAACTGTTGGCCACGGTCGTCGGCCAGGACCTCGAGGCGGGCGACGACGGCCGGTTCCGGATCGCCCGGCGCGTCGCCAAGGACCGGGTCATCTCCACCGTTGATCCCGACGCCCGCCACGGCCACAAGACCGCGGCCCGCGGCTTCGATGGCTACAAGGGCCACGCCGGGGTGGACCCCGACAGCGAGATCATCACCGACACCACCGTCACGCCCGGCAACGCCGGCGACGCCACCGTCGCCGAAGACCTCATCGACGACCTCCTGAGCGACGCCGCCGACACGCACAACAACGAGACCGACAACACCGACGACACCGACGACACCGACGACACCGACGCCCGTGCTGACACCGACGACACCGACGACACCGACGACACCGACACCGAGGACGTGGGTCCTGTCGTCTACGGCGATGCGGCCTACGGGTCGGGCGACTTCCAATCGAAGCTCGAGGACGCAGGTATTGCTTCTGGCTGCAAGACCCAGGCCCCGTCGGCGCCGGGCGGGATGTTCGCCAAGGACCGCTTCGATGTCGACCTCAAAGCAAACGAAGTCACCTGTCCCAACGGCGCGACCGCAACCATCCGCCGCCGCGGCGACGGCGCCGGCGTCGCCCGCTTCGGCGCGGCGTGCGCGACGTGCCCGCTGCGCGAGCAGTGCACCACGTCGGGGCGGGGCCGCGTCGTGAACGTCGGCCCTCACGAGGCGACACTGGCCCGCGCCCGGGCCCGCCAAGCCGATCCCGCTTGGCAGGCCGAGTATCGGGCCACCCGGCCCAAAGTCGAACGCAAGCTCGGCCACCTCATGAGACGCAAACACGGCGGCCGCCGAGCCCGGGTATGGGGACGCGACAAAGTTGACGCCGACTTCAACCTTCTCGCCGCTGCCACCAACTTCGCGCGCCTGGCGACCCTCGGCGCGCGTTCCACGACAACGGGAGGATGGGCGGTGACCGCATGAAAGAGCTGAAACAACGCCGTTCCTGCGCCCCGACGCCTCACGCGGCAACGGCCCGCCCGAACCGCCGAGCACAACGTCGCGCCGCGACCGCTCCACAGGAACGCCCATGAACACCGCTATCACCGCCCCGGTGCCAGCCGCACCCCATTCCACACCAGCCACCTAGGTCGGCGGTGGTGCCGGCTCCCCGGCCGCGGGTAGAGCTTCGGGGGGTCCGCACCGCTGCCTCCCGTGCTGCCGACGCCGGGCTCGCTCCTCGTGGCGACACCGTCGTTGGAGGACCCGAACTTCCACCGCACCGTGCTGGTGATGCTGGCCTTCGGTCCCGAGGAGGGCGCGCTCGGCGTGGTGCTCAACCGCCCCGACCACGTGCCGATCGACTCGCTCCTGCACGGGTGGGGCGACCTGGCGGCCCCGCCCGACATG
>JAUJNJ010000290.1 GCA_030448225.1 Phycisphaerae bacterium | reverse complement strand
TACACGGAGAGGATCGCCTTGATCTGTGGTCATCCGTGCCCCATCTGTGGCTAATACACCGGTCGGTCAGCCGCGCACGCGGGGGTCGGGCATAGCGAGTGCTCAATCCATCGCGGTCGCCGAGATCTCCGACCGTAGTCGTTCCACGTCGTCGAGCCGAACGTGGCCGGCGAGGGGGGTGAGGGCGTTGGCGACGCCGCAGGCGAGGCCGAGCGCGCAGGCGTCGGGCATCGGCACCCCGTCGGCGATGCCGGCGGCCAAGCCCGCCGCCACGCTGTCGCCGGAGCCGATCGGGCTGACCGCCTTCACCGCCGGCACCGCCAGCCGCCAGAACTGCGCGCCATTGGAAAGCACGGCCCCGTCGGGGCCGAGCGTCACCAGTGCCCACGCCGGCCCGGCGGCCAGCAGCCGGCCGACCGCCTCGCGGAGGTGGACGTCGGTGGCGGTGCCGGTGCCGGTCGTCTCCTGAAGCTCGGCGCGGTTCGGCTTCACGACCGTGGGCCGCTCGCCCAGCGCGAGGCGGAGCGGCTCGCCCTTGGCGTCGAGCACCGTCGCCACGCGGGCGGCCGTCGCCAGCCGCACGCAGCGGGCGTAGAAATCGACCGGCGCCGCGGGCGGGAGCGAGCCGGACATCACCAGCACCGTCGCCCGGCCGAGCAGGTCGCCCAGCTTCGACAGCAGCGCGTCGTAATCCGCCGGCTCCACGGCGGTCGGCTCCTCGATCAACTCGGTGGCGGTACCGGCGGCGCGGTCGATCGCGGTGAGGCACATGCGCGTCCGCGCCGCGACTGGGACGAAGTCGTGGGCGACGCCCGCCCCGTCGAGATCCGCCCGCGCGAGGCGCCCGCTGTCTCCGCCGAGGAACCCGGTGACGACGTGCCGGCGGCCCAGCGCGTGCAGCACCCGCGCGACGTTCACCGGCTTGCCCGACGCGTACTCGCGCACCTCGGCGGCGCGGTTCACCGCGTCGATCCGTAGGTGCGGGAAGACCATCGTCCGCTGGAGCGCGGGGGTGGTGCCGAGGCAGATGATCATGGAGTTGAAAAGGGGTCTGAGAGAGAGGCACCGAGGCACCGAGGCACCAAAAACAAAGTTCATCCGCAGATTGCGCAGATGACACAGGTCAGGGAGAAGTGCGCCGAACGTGCCGCTTCCGGCCGTGCTTCATCTGTGCCATCTGCAGAATCCGTGGACGATGCGCCTCTCGCCTCAAGATTCGCCATCACGGGCGGGTTCACCGCTGCGGCGTCGCGTTCATCTTCGTGCGGAGGCGTTCGATGCGGGCGTCGAGATCTTTAGGTCGGGCGGCCTCGGGGAAGCTGCGGAGTTGTTCGTACCCTTCCATCGCACGCGCGTAGTCGCCGCGCCGCTCCGCGTCCTCGGCAGACCTCAGCTTCTCGTTCGCATTCTGCTCGTTCGCCGCCCGAGGCGGCGGCAACGCCGGGCCGGTGCGGTCGCGCGACGCGTCGCCGGAATTGTCCTTCGCGCAGCCCGGCAAACCTCCCACGGCCAGGGCGGCAGCGGCGAACAGGGTGACGGCTCGTTGGATGAAGGCCATGGACGATTTCCTCCGCAAGTTCTGCCGTCGTGACCGCCTTAGATCGCATCGGACGACGACTGGTTTCGTTCCCCAAGAAGGCTGGCGCATCGTACCGACCGCCGCAGAGCTTGACAGCCGGCAAACGGCATGTGTCGCGTCTGGCAGCCCGAACTTCGGCGGCGAGCCCGTGAGCCCTACGGCCGTCGTCCCTCACTCCACCACACAACTACTCCACCACTCCACCACCCCAAATTTTCGCGCCTCAACTCTTCCGCCGTGTCTTCCGCGTTTTCCGCGGCGCTTCGCCGCCCTCGTCCTTGACGTCGTCCAACTCGATGAGCATCTCGACGATGCTCGGGCGGAAGCCGCAGGCGCGGAAGAGGTTGCGGGCGGGCTCGTTGCCGGCGGCGGTGTCGAGGCGGACCTGGGTCAGGCCCATGTCGCGGAACCGCTCGACCGCGAGCGTGACGAGTTGGCGCCCGAGCCCCTCGTGGCGGTAGCGGTCGTCGACCCACAGGTCGTGGATGAAGCCGTAGGTGTCGAGGCGGTAGATCGGGATCTCGCTCATCTCGGTGCCGATGAGGAAGCCGACGATCCGCCGCCGGCCGGGGCGCCCGCCGTGGTCGTCGTCTTCCGCATCGTCCCCGTCGTCACCGTCGTCGTCGTCATCGTCCGCCGCGTCTTCGACGGGCCCGGCGTCGGCGAC
>JAUJNJ010000289.1 GCA_030448225.1 Phycisphaerae bacterium | reverse complement strand
CCGTCATCGCACCGTCCGCGAGTGCAGCGGCAGGCGCCAAAGTGCCGTGCGGCGACCGCCAAGCGAAAACCGAACGCGTGTCGAAGCACAGCCGCGTCTGGTCGCGCTTCAACCGGCGCGACTACGGGCGCGTCATGTACGCCTGCACTCGCGGTCGTCGCTCACGTCGACTCGGTGAGCCGATCGGATCCTCAACGGGCTCAAGCGCAGCCGGGATCGATACCGTCAGGCTGGCCGGGCACTACGTCGCTTGGAACGACAGTGAGTGGAGCAGCCACACCGGCGACGCACGGTTCACCGTGTCGGTGGCGAACCTCCGGACGCGCCGCATCGTGCTGCGGCGGCCGTTCGGTGAGGCCGCCCTCGAGCGCGCGTCACTCGAACGGCTCGTTCTCGACCGCGCTGGCCACGCCGCCTGGATGTTCTCCCACGAGCCTCAGACGCATGGGCAGCGACCGAGCGGCCGTGCGATATATCGCGATCCCCGCTGCACGGCAGAGGTCGTCGACGATAGTCCCGCGATAGCCGCGGGCTCCCTCCGACTTCGACGCAAGACGCTTGAGTGGCAACGCGACGGCACCACGCAGCACGCGCCGCTGTGCGACGGCGACGGCGCCTGACCGGCGTGCCCACTTTTGCGTGCGAAGCCCAACCGTCACCTAGCGTCCCGGGCGTGACGTGCCTCGAGCCCGTGGCGCCAGGCCCGCCAGTCGGCCGGCAGCAAGGCCCAGCTCCTTGAGGACGAGCACGCGGCGCTCGACGACCTCGACGCGGCGACCCGAACCGCGGCGTTCGGCGAGTCGACGAGCAGTGCCAGGTCCTCGATGCCCTGCGCATAGTGCTCGAGGAGCTCGCGGACGACCGCGTCGGCGTCGATCTCGATCGCCGGCCGGCGTTCGGCTATACGGTCGACGATCCGCCGGCCCTGCCGCTCGAAGATGCCGTGGCGCTCCTCGATCGCGTGGCAGGAGAGGCCGCGGCGGCGGTCGGCGAACACGCGGGCGTCACGGGCCTCACGTTGGCGCCTGGTCAGCGCGGCGGACCCCCCAGACCGGTCATCAGCGGACATGGAGAGAACGCTGACAGGCCCGCGAGGCCAGCGTCCATCGCGCCGACCCGCGGCGCGACGGCGGGCCCCTACTGCGGGTCCACGTCGAGCTCGCCGCGGGCGATCCGCTCGCCGGCGCGGGCGTCAGGCGGCGAGCGGGACGGGCGGCGCGTCAGGCTCGACGATCGGCGGCTCAACGCCCCGACGGTCGAGCTCCTCGCAGGCCCCGGTGACGCCCTGCTCGCAGAGCGCGATCAGCGCGTCGACCGACAACCTCATCACGCCGTCGAGTTCGACCCTCCGGACCGTCGCGGCGCCCGCCCACTCCCGGGCGTGAACGCGCTGCTCAGGGACGTGTTTGCGCAACGCCGGCGACACCGCTACCCTCCGGCCGGCTTACCCGTTGCGAGGCTGGCACCGTGCCCGAGCCGGGCATGAGCGCCCGCTCGACCCGTCGGCAAGGAGGCCCGTCCCCGTGTTCGTCCGCAGCGCCCTGCTGGGCGTGCTTCTCACCCTTTCGATCGCCGGGTCGGCGTCGGCGGCGACGATCGCCGTCACTGCTGACGGCACCCTGCTGTACACGCCGGGCGCTGGTACGCGGTCCATCGTTTCGTTTGACGAGACGGCGGCCGAGACGGTCCGGGTGAGACGTCAGGGCTCCTTGGATCGTGACCCGATCGCTCCTGGAACGGGGTGCACGGAGAGCTCGCCCGAGGACTTCACGTGCACCGGCGTCAGGCGCGTCGACGCGGACGGCGGCGACGGCAACGACCTGTTCTCCGCGGCGGTCTTCAGCGAGGGCCTCCCCGGCGGGGGCTTCCGCCAGAGAGGACTCAAGACGATCCCGGCGACGCTCCGGGGCGGTCCCGACACCGACAGGCTCACCGGCGGCGACGCGCGCGACACGATCCTGGGCGACGCGGGGAACGACGCGCTCGCGGGAGGGGGAGGCGACGACGTCGTCGACGGCGGTACCGGCCCTGACAGCATCAGGGACTCCGGGCCCAACCCCGGCAACGACCTCCTGGTGGGCGGCGAAGGGGACGATTTCATCGCGGGTGGGTTCGGCAACGACCGGGTGATGGGCGGTCCCGGCGACGACAGGCTGCAGGCCAGTGCCGGCGAGGATGAGGTTGCCGGCGGAAGCGGCCTGGACACGTACACCAGCATGTCGCGCATCGCGGTCTCGCTCGACGATG
>JAUJNJ010000288.1 GCA_030448225.1 Phycisphaerae bacterium | reverse complement strand
TTCGCGGCGACGCGCGGCTCTTCACCTGGCTGTACCGCATCGGCGTCAACGAGGCGAAGCGGATCCTCGACCGACGCCCGGGCGCCGACGTCATCGTCTCCACGGAGGACCGGCCGGTCGACGACATCGCCGACGGCAGACGCCCGGTCCACGCCCGGGCCGAGGATGCCGAGCTGCGCGGCCTCCTCGAACAGGAGATCCGGCGGCTGCCCGACAAGTACCGGGCAGCCATCGTGCTTCGCGACGTCGAAGGGCTCTCCACCACGGAGGCCGCCGAGGTGCTCGGCCTGCGCGAAGCGGCGTTCAAGAGCCGCCTGCACCGCGGCCGCATGTCCCTTCGGGCGGCGGTGGCTCACTACCTGTCAGAAGAGGACGCAGGGCTCCCGGAGCGCCGCCGGCCGGAGCTATCGTGAACAGGGTGCTCCGGCAGATGGTCGATCACCGCTTCACCGTGACGCACGCTTCGGAGTACCTGGACGGCGAGCTGTCGCATGCAGAGCGCACGCGCGTCGCGCGGCACGCCTCGGTCTGCCCGAAGTGCCACGCGCTCCTGGCGTCTCTGCGCCGCATGATCGGGACCCTGCCCAGTGTCGCTGCGCCGCAGCCGAGCGCCGCCGACGGCGTGCTCGAGCGCCTTCGCCGCGACGGCTGACGCCCGCGAACCGCCGGCGCCTCCAGCCGGTTTCACGCCGAGACCCGAAGGACCGTGGTCACACGGGTCGCCGGTGATATCGGCGCGGTGTCCTCACCGCGTCGGGCCACTCCGCTTCGAGTTCGACGCCGAGCCCGTCGGCGATGCGGTTGACGTAGTTGAAGTAGGCGACGACCTGGTTGGCGTCGACGACGTCGCGGTCCGACAGGCCGACCTCACGCAGGGCGTCGACATCCGTGGCTCGCATCGCGTGTGGCGTCGTCGTGAGCTTGAGGGCGTACGCGCACAGGGCGCGCAGCCTGTCGGGGAGGGATTGCAGATTCGCGGAGACGACCGCCTCCGTCAGCTCCGGCCCGCCCCCTTCAGCGGCGAGCGCGGCGCTGTGCTGGACCACTCAGTAGTGGCACTCGTTCGCCGCCGACACGGCGACGGCGATCGCCTCCCGCTCGACGCGCGAGAGCCCCGACTCCCCGTACATGATGGTCCGGTACAGGACGAGGTGCGCGCGCAGCGCCTCGGGATTCAGGCCGTGTGCGTCGAGGATGTTCGCGGACTGCCGTCCGGCCGTTCGCACCCACGTCATGAGTCGTCCTCCTTGTCGAAGCCTCAGTGGTACAGCCCGACCGCCCCGAGCACGAGGACGATCGTCAGACAGACGGCGAAGAAGATGGCAGCCCGGCGGAGCCGTCGCCACCCGGCCGCGAGGTCCGCATCGTCGTCGCGGCCGTGCCGGCTCACCGGGGATCGGTCAGGATCCGGGCGTCAGGCAGGAACGCCGCGAGCGCGAACCAGAACTGCTGGTCATGGCGCAGTGCGGTCAGCCGCCGGCCCGCGAGCGGCCCGTCGGTCGCGCGCCCCGTGATGTCCCAGGTCGTACCGGTCTGGCGATCGATGATGCGCCCGCCGCGGGATTCGAACCGGAGCGTCCGGCCGTCCAGCCGGCGGTCGAAGGCCGCGCTCGTGCCGGCGTCGTCGGATTCGGAGATGCGGGACTCGTCGAGCGGCGACGCCACGCCGGCCCTGAAGAAGACGACCGCCGGAGTGCCGCCGACGCGCAGCTCGGCGACCCCCTTCTCGCGCAGGCGCGAGAACGGCACCACGACGGCGTCGTCGCCGACGAAGACGGCCGCGACGCGCTCCTTGGCCGGCAGCCGCGTGTCGGTCTCGCCGTCGAAGAGGAACGGCTCCTCGTCGGGGCGGTCATAGCCCTCGTACGGCGTGCGGCCGTAGTCGCGCTTCGCGCCGGTATCCCGCGACAGCACGTCGCCCTCGGGGTAGCGCGCGCGGAAGTCACCGAAGCTGAGCGTCTGCGACCGCAGGATCTCCAGCCGCTTCCCCGCCAGCTCGCCGACGAGCGCCTCGCCGCTGAACTGCTGCCACCACGACTCCGTCTGGCGATCCCACATCACGAGATCCGACTTGCGCAGGTTGCCCGTCGTCCCGAACGTCAGCACGCGTCCGTCCAGCCGGCGGTCGAAGACGACCGACGAGTTGCACAGCGGACAGAACGTCACGGCGATCGGCCGCCCGCCGAGCTCGTCGTTGACGATCTCGTGCCAGACGAGGATCTGCACCGGGTACGCGCGCGCCCGGCCACCGACC
>JAUJNJ010000287.1 GCA_030448225.1 Phycisphaerae bacterium | reverse complement strand
GCACCGCGTCGGTGACGGCGTGCGCGATCGCGTCGCCGTCGGAGTGCCCGACCAGCCGCACCTCGCCCGGGATTCGCACCCCGCCGAGAACGAGCGGGCCGCCGGGGCCGAACCGGTGCGAGTCGTAGCCGATGCCGGTGCGCGTGGTCACGGCCGGCGGCGGCGGTTCCGCGGCCCCGCCGTCACTCGGCGTAGCGCTTGAAGGCGATCGAGGCGTTGTGCCCGCCGAACCCCGAGCTGTTGGTGATCGCGGCCCGCACCTCGCGCTCGCGCGGCGCGTTCGGCGTGTAGTCCAGGTCGCAGTCCGGGTCGGGGGTTTTGTAGTTGATCGTGGGGGGCACCACCCCGTCGCGCACCGCGAGCACGCAGGCGATGAGCTCCACGCCGCCCGCCGCGCCGAGCATGTGGCCGGTGGCGCTCTTGGTCGAGCTCACGCTGAGCGCGCGCGCGTGGTCGCCGAACACCGCCTTGATCGCCCGCGTCTCGTTCGGGTCGTTGAGCGGCGTCGAGGTGCCGTGCGCGTTGACGTAGTCGACGTCGCCGGGCGCGAGGCCGCCGTCCTTGAGGGCGCGGCGCATCGCGCGCTGCAGCCCCTCGTGCTCGGGGAGCTGCCCGGTGAGGTGGTAGGCGTCGCCGGTGGCCGCGTAGCCGGCCAGCTCGCCGTAGATGCGCGCGCCGCGCCGCACGGCGTGGCCGAGCTCCTCGAGCACGATGATCCCCGCGCCCTCGCCGAGTACGAAGCCGTCGCGCGTCGCGTCGAAGGGGCGGGACGCGGTCGCGGGCGAGTCGTTGCGCGTGGAGAGCGCGGTCATGTTGCCGAAGCCGCCGATCGACATCGGCGTGACCGCGGCCTCCGACCCGCCGGCGATCATCACGTCGGCCTCGCCGTTCTGGATCGCGCGGAACGCGATGCCCACGGCGTGGGCGCTGGTGGCGCACGCCGACACGGTCGCGAAGGTCGGCCCGCGGGCGTTGAAGCGCATCGACACCACGCCGGCGGCGCTGTCGACGATGTACATCGGGACGAAGAAGGGGGAGATGCGCTTGGGCCCCGCGTCCATGTACGCGGTGTGCTGGTGCTCCATCGTCTCGAGCCCGCCGATCCCCGAGCCGATGATCACGCCGGTCTCGTCGGGGTCGTAGCCGGCGCCGTCGCCGAGGCCGGCGTCGCGCATCGCCTCGATCGAGGCGGCCACGGCGTACTGGGTGTAGAGGTCCGAGCGCTTAACCTCCTTGCGGTCCATGGACTGCAAGGGGTCGAACCCCTTCACCTCGCACGCGAACTTCACCAGGAACTTCTCGGTGTCGAAGCGCGTGATGGGGCCGCCCCCCGACCGGCCCTCGCGGAGCGAGCGCCAGGTCGCCGCCACGTCGTTCCCGACTGGCGTGATCGCCCCGAGCCCGGTGACGACGACCCGTCGCTTCATTACGCGCTCACCTTGGTGTTCAGGTAGCCCACGGCGTCGCCGACGGTGCGGAGCTTCTCGGCCTCCTCGTCGGGGATGTCGATGTTGAATTCCTTCTCGAACTCCATGACCAGCTCGACGATGTCGAGGCTGTCGGCGCCGAGGTCGTCGATGAAGCTCGCGTTGTCGGTGAGCTTGTCACGCTCCACGCCCAGCTCGCGGACGATGATCTCTTTGACCTTATCGGCGTTGTCGGCCATGTGTTCCTCTCGTTGAAGTGCGGTTAGTGGATCGGGAAAACTACATCACCATGCCGCCGTCGACCACGAACAGCTGCCCCGTGATGTAGGCCGCGTGCTCGGAGGCGAGGAAGGCGATCATCGCGGCCACGTCGGCGGGCGTGCCGATGCGGCCGAGCGGGATCGCGGCACTCATCGCGCTGCGCGCATCGTCGGTCATCGCGGCCGTCATGTCGGTCTCGATGAGTCCGGGCGCCACGGCGTTCGCGAGGATGTTGCGCGAGGCGAGCTCCTTCGCCACGGACTTGGTGAGACCGATGAGCCCCGCCTTGCTCGCGGCGTAGTTGGCCTGCCCCTTGTTGCCCGTGATTCCCACCACGCTCGCGACGTTGATGATGCGCCCCCAGCGGCGCTTCATCATACCGCGCGAGGCGGCGCGGATCGCGGCGAACGCGCCGCGCAGGTTCGCGTCGAGCACCGCGTCCCAGTCGTCGTCCTTGAGGCGCATGAGCAGGTTGTCGCGCGTGAGGCCGGCGTTGTTCACGAGCACGTCGACCGCGCCGAACGCGGCCTCGACGTCGACGACGAGCTGCGCGACGGAGGCGGTGTCGGACACGT
>JAUJNJ010000286.1 GCA_030448225.1 Phycisphaerae bacterium | reverse complement strand
GAGCGGAGCAACGAGACGGCCCTGACCCACACGTTCCAGCTCGTCAGCGGCCCCTTGGTGGCCGACCTGATCGCCCGGCCGGGGAACCGCATCGACCCGTTGATCGAGGCGAAGCAGACCGACGAGCAGATCGTGGACGAGCTGTACTGGACGGCCCTGAGCCGCCCGCCGGCGAGCGACGAGCGGGCCGGCATGGTCGAGCACGTGAAGGCGGGCAAGGACCGCCGCAAGGCGCTGGAGGACGTGGCCTGGGCCTTGGTGAACGCGAAGGAGTTCGTGCTGCGGCGGTGAGCGCGGGTGCCGAACGGGGGGCGAGGCGTGTCGAACATGCTGTCCGACCTGACCGCCAGCTTCGACCGCACCCGCCACGCGCGGCGGCACGCGTTCCGCCGCCGGATGATCTGGCTCATGTTCGCGGGCAACGTCGCGTGCCTCGCATCGTCGTATTTCGGATGGCCGAGGACGTTCTACGCGGTAACGGCCGTAGGCGTCAGTGGGGTCGTCGCGGGCGTCGCGGTCTTCGCGTCCTATGCCAACGAGGTTGCCACATGGATGGTCCGCTGGCGGCGGGTCGGCCGGGGGTGTTGCGTCGAGTGCGGGTTTGACCTCCGGCACTCACCCGTTCGCTGCCCGGAGTGCGGGCTCCTTCGCAGCCACGACCCGCTTGATGACCCGGACCCCGTCGGCGACGAACAATTCGCCGCCGCAGCGGACGAGGAAGTGGACGCCGAGGCCGAGCAGCGTCTGATCGACGCCGCCCTCAGGCCGCCGCCGCGTTCGGGGCCGCCCCGCCCGGCCGCGGACGCCGGTTGACACCGATGCCGGTCGATTCAGAGGATCAACGACCATGCCCACCCGCACCCCATCCTCCGCGTGCCACGGCTTCGACGCCTGCGCCTTCTCCCGCCGGGCGGTGCTCCGCGTCGGCGGGCTCGGGATGCTCGGGCTGACGATGCCCAAGTGGCTGCAGGCCGCCGCGACGTCGACCGCCATCGGGTCCGCAAAACCGCAAGCGGCCGCCGGCCGGCTCCAACCCGTGGCCCCGCTCACCCCGATCGCCCCGCGGGCCAAGTCGGTCATCTTCCTGTACCAGTTCGGCGGCCCGTCGCACCTGGACATGTTCGACATGAAGCCGGACGCCCCCGAGGCGATCCGCGGGCCGTACAAGCCGATCGCCTCTAGCGCCGACGGCATCCAAGTGTCCGAGCGGCTCCCGCGGACGGCCAGGATCATGGACAAGGTCACGCTCGTCCGGAGCATGACCCACACCATGAAGAACCACAACTCGGCCGCGTACTACACGCTGACCGGGCACGCCCCGCCGACCGACGACCAGCGGCTGAAGGACACGATCGATTTGTTCCCCAGCTACGGGTCGGTCGTCGACAAGCTCGCACCCGTGGCCGGCGGGGAGGTGCCGACGTCGATCGCCTACCCGCACGTGATCCGCGACGGGTCGGTCACGCCCGGGCAGCGGGCCACCTTCCTCGGCAAGCAGCACGATCCGTTCTTCTTCACCCAGGACCCCGGCGGCCCCGACTTCCGGCTGCCGGAACTCAGCCTGCCGAGCGGCATGGACGTCGGCCGGCTCGAGGGGCGGCGGGGGCTGCAGAAGCTGATCGACCGCCAGACCCGATTGCTCGACCACTCGGCCACCGCCGCCGGCATGGACGCGTACTACGAGCGGGCCCTGGCCATGCTGAACAGCACCCGGCTGCGGGAGGCGTTCGACCTGTCGGCCGAGCCGGACGTGGTACGCGAGGCGTACGGCCGGCACACGTACGGCCAAGGCTGCCTGCTCGCCCGCCGGCTGGTCGAGGCCGGGACGAAGTTCGTCACCGTCTACTTCTCCGACACGATCGGCGGCAAGAGCACCGAGAGCGGCGGGTGGGACACGCACGGGTTCGACAACACCCGGATGTTCCCGATCATCGAGAAGCGGCACCTGCCGATCCACGAGCAGACGCTCCCGACCCTGCTGACCGACCTGGACAACCGCGGGCTGCTCGACGAGACGCTGGTCGTCTGGATGGGCGAGTTCGGCCGGACCCCCAAGATCAACGGCAACGTCAGCCGCGACCACTGGCCGCAGTGCTTCACCGCCCTGCTGGCCGGCGGCGGGGTGAAGCGGGGGTACGTACACGGGGCGAGCGACAAGAACGGCATGTTCCCGGCCGACGCCCCGGTCAAGCCGGACGACCTGGCCGCGACGATGTTCCACCTGCTCGGGATCGACCCGCACACGGAGGTGCCCGGCCTCGGCGG
>JAUJNJ010000068.1 GCA_030448225.1 Phycisphaerae bacterium | reverse complement strand
CACCCCGGGCCCCCCCCCGACCCCACCCACACCCCCGGCGGGGCCGCCCTGCGCGCCCGGGCCCTGACGCGCGCGCTGCGCCGCCCGGCCGTGCCCGGCGCCGCCCCCGCCCGGGCGCCGCTCGACGTCACCGACGACGCCTCCGTCGCCGCCTGCTTCGGGCGCCACCGCCCGACGCTCGTGCTGAACACCGCGGCCTACACGAAGGTCGACGTCGCCGAGGCCGAGCCGCAACTGGCCGACCGCGTGAACGGCGACGGCGCCGGCCGCCTCGCCGCCGCCGCCGCGCGCGTCGGCGCCAAGGTCGTCCACTACAGCACCGACTTCGTCTTCGACGGCTCGCTCCGCCGCCCGTACCGCCCCGACGACCCCACCGGCCCGCTCTCGGCGTACGGCCGGTCCAAACTGCTCGGCGAGCGCAACGTCCGCCAGACGCCGGGCCTCGACTGGCTGATCGTCCGCACCGCGTGGCTGTACGGGCCCGGGGGGCCGTGCTTCCCGCAGACGATGCTGACGCTGGCCCGCCAGGGCGTGCCGCTGCGCGTCGTGGCCGACCAGGTCGGCGCCCCGACGTTCACCGGCGACCTCGCCGCCGGCACGCTCGACCTCCTCGACCGCGGCGCGGCCGGCGTGTGGCACCTCACCGACGCCGGTCAGACGACGTGGTTCGACTTCACGCGGGCCGTGCTCGACGCGTTCGGCGTGCCCGGCACGCTCACCCCGATCACCGCCGCCGACTGGAAATCCGCCCGCCCGGCCTCCGCCACGCGCCCCGCATACAGCGTGCTCGACCTCGCCCCCTTCGCCCGCCTCGCCGGCCGCCCCATGCCGTCCTGGCAGGACGGCCTGGCCGCGTACCGACGATCGGTCTGAGGCGGGTCGCGGGCCGCGCGGAGGGCATCGTGCTCGAGTCTCTCGCGTCGTGCGGACGCTTCCGACGCCGATGACGTTCGGAACACGAGCGACGCGAACCGTAGCGTGCGTGGAGTGCTCGTTCCCAAGGCGCCAATCGCCTCCCTCTTAGCCGCCGCCCGAAGGGCCGCGCTTCGTCGACAGCGACGACCCATGTTGAGATGGAGGTCACCCATCCCGAGCGGGGTCGGGCCGCTACCGTCCCCGCGGGATGACACTGCCGAGGATGCCACGCCCTCTGGCAAACCGCTGTAGCCCCTCCGCGGTCCGCCCCGCGCTGGCGGCAAGATTTCAAATCGACAACACAAGATTCTTGTTGCTACCGTCCCGCGGTCGTCGGGATAATCGCGTGCGGCGGGCGGGTCGTGGCCTTGCCCGCCTCACGTCAATCCTCGTTCGAACGGGAGGTTCGTATGCATGCGGCGCATCTTGCCAGCGGCGGGCGCTACCCGGTCCTGCGCTCGGTCGCGATCCTCTGCATCCTCTGCGCGGTGCTCTCGGTCGGCTACGGCGTCTGGCGGGCGGCCGACACGCTCGTGCGCGCGCCCGACGTCGCCCAGGGGCGCGTGATCGTCGCCGCCGGGTGGCTGGCGGCCACGTTCTTGTCGGCCGTGCTGCTCGTGGGCCTCGGGGAGATGATCAAGCTCTTCATGGACATCGAGCACAACACCCGCGTCGCCTCGTCCGCGTTCCGCACGACGATGGCGACCGGCGACGCGACCCGCGCCGCCGACGGCGTCGCCGCCCCGGCCGACGGCAACGGCGGCCGACTCGCCGGGCCCTGGATGGAAGGCGAGGAAACCGCCGAGGGCGCCCTGATCCGCGGGCACTGAAACGAAGGATGAAGGCGGAAGGATGATGGATGAAATGGGACCTCCGCGCTTCCCTTCATCCTTCCGTCTTCCGACTTCACCCTCCGACTAAAACCCGGTCCGCTTGAACTGCTTCTCGAGGTCGCGGAGGCTCAGGCGGAGCGGGGTGGGGCGGCCGTGGGGGCAGTTGCTGCTGCGCTCGCCGAGGTCGCGCCGCGCGAGCAGGGCCTCGATCTCGCCCGGCGTCAGCGGGTCGCCGGCCTTCACGGCGGCCTTGCAGGCCATCATGTCGAGCACCTCGTGCAGCAGTTCCTCCTCGTGGAGGTCGAGCAGCTCCTGCTCGCCCCGTTCGAGCAGTTCGCGGACGAACGACGCGGGGTCGAGCTTTTCCAGGAACGACGGGAACGACTGCACCGCGACCGTCGCCGGCCCGAACGCGCCCACCTCGATCCCCAGCCGCCGCAGCATCGGCTGCACGTGCTCGAGCATCGCCATCTGCGTCTGCGAGACGCGGTCGATCGTCAGCGGGATCAGCAGGTGCTGCGCCTCGAGCGGCCCGCGGCTGACGCGCGCGAGCAGTTCCTCGTACATGATCCGCTCGTGCAGCGCGTGCTGGTCGATGATCACCAGCCCGTCGTCGCTCTGCGCGACGAGGTAACTGTTGTGGAGCTGAATGGCCGGCAGCGGCGGGGCGGCTGGTGCGCCGCCGACTCCCTCTCCCGCTCCGGGAACGTGGGTGGCGGGAGGAGGAGCCCCCGGCGCGCCGCCCGGAGCGGTCACGCCGAAGCCTTCGGCGTGCAGTCTCGACAGCGGCGCATATTCGCCCGCCAGGTTCTCCGCCCCACTCCCGCCGCCGGCGGGAAGAGGCGGTGCGGGTGCCGCCCGATACCACGGCGTGGCCGGGGCCGCGGATTGCCCCATCGGCAACGACGGCTGTGGCGTGCTTGACGCCATCGCGCCGGGCTCGAACTGCTGGCGGAAGAACGACGCGAGCTTCTCCCGCATCTCCATCCGCGGCCCGTCCGGGTCGCCGCCGCCGCCGCCGCGGCCCATCGGGATCGCCTTGGGGGTCAGGTCGCTGCCGAGCAATCGCTCGCGCACGGCCGACAGCACGAGGCCGTGGATGCGTCCGCCGTCGCGAAAGCGCACCTCGCTCTTGGTCGGGTGCACGTTCACGTCCACGTCGCCCGGCGGGATCTCCAGCAGCAGGATCGCCGCCGGGTGGCGGCCCGGCTCGGTCAGGCCGCGGTACGCCTCGCGCAGCGCGTGCTGGACGAACCGGTCGCGGATCGCCCGGCCGTTGAGGTAAAGGTACTGGTACTTGGCGGTGGGGCGGGCCAGTTCCGGCAGGCCGACGATGCCGCGGAGGCGCAGCTCGGCGTCGCGGGTGTCGAGCGGCAGGCGCTGCTCGCGGAAGTCATCCGGCCACGCGGCCAGCAGGCGGTCCTCGTCGATCGCGGTCGCGGGCAGGTCGAGCGTGCGCCGGCCGTTGTGCAGCAGGCGGAAGGCGATCCGCGCGTGGGCGAGGGCGATCCGCAGCAGCGCCTCGGAGATGTGCCCGTACTCGGTGGCCGACCCCTTGATGAACTTGCGGCGGGCGGGCGTGTTGAAGAAGAGGTTCCGCACCTCGATCGTCGTGCCGACGTTCCCCGCCGCCGCCTGCGGGTCGGAGATCGCGCCGCCGCGGTTGAGGATCTCGTACGCCGACTCGCTGCCGGCGACGCGGCTCAGCACCCGCGCGTGGCTGACGCTGCCGATGCTCGCCAGCGCCTCGCCGCGGAAGCCCATCGTGCCGATGCGGAACAAATCCTCGTCGCTCGTGAGCTTGCTCGTCGCGTGCGACGCGAACGCGAGCGACAGTTCGTCGGCGGGGATGCCGCACCCGTCGTCGATCACGCGGATGAGGGCCCGCCCGCCGTCCTCGACCTCGACGGTCACCTGCGTCGCGCCGGCGTCGACCGAGTTCTCGACGAGTTCCTTCACGACCGCCGCCGGCCGCTCGATCACCTCGCCCGCTGCGATGCGGTTGACGAGCGACGGCGAGAGTTGCTGAATCCGGCGGCGCTCCATCGGGCCGATTATAGGGACGGGGCCCTGTGGCGACAGGATCGGCTCCCAATCGCCGGCGTCGCCGGCATAATGGCGGTTCATGGCCGACCTCCACGCCCGCGTCACCGAAGAACTCGCGGCCGCGAATGTACTCGCCTGGCCGAACCGCGATTCGACCATCCTGATGATCTCGGGCCAGGGCCCCACCGTGGCAACAGCTTCTGGATCAGTCACCGGGACGGCCAGTGGTACCTGAGCACGTGGCTGCCAACCTGCTACCGCGTGCCGCCAGCGGTTTCGATCGTGGACCTGTGCACGGAGTTGATGAAGATCGGAAAGTCGGCGATGTACGCGGTTCCGGAAGACGTCGTCCAAAGCCGCGGGCTAAAGCGACTCGGCGAAGAGGAGTTCGCCGCGGTTTTCGGCGAGGCCGCGATCGTCGGTGAGGCGCTCGCATTCATCGACGAGTTGCTCGACGAAGTCATACCTCTTCGCGACCTCGTACGCGGCGGCGGTGCCTACCGGACGGCTGGGCGGACCGCTACCTTGCGTTCGTCGAGGCGCGTGTTCGCCCTCTACGGCGAAGAACGGCTGTTGCCGCGAGAGGTCATGGCCGTCATTTACAACGCGTCGGTGTATTGCACGAAGCGGTACCACGATTGGCTGGCCTTCGGCGCGCGCCGACGCCGTCACTGAACAGTGGGTCAACGAGGTGCGGTGGGCCGGCGACCGGCTCGTGCTCGGCCGCTACTGGGCGCGCGGAAGGCTCCACCGCGTGACTCTTAACGGCTCGCACGCTCGGCGCGGCCGTGTCTGAGATGTACGGGTCGATGTGCGGCGGGGAGCGGCGCGGCTTGTGGATCCCTGTTCGATGCGGCGCCCACCGGACCGCCTCGCCCATCGCCTCGATCAACTGCCGCCCGAACTCAGCCGGTCCTCTGGTCCAGGCGGCGGCCGAGCTTTGTTCAGCGCGCGATCCGCAGTTCCATCAGCACGGCGGGGATGCGGCGCTCGGTCCAGAGGGAGTTGGTGGTGTCGGTCGGCGGCTTGAAGCGCGGCGAGGCCGCCGGGGCGGGGAGCGCTGGAGTTTCGCGGACGGGTCGAACGTCGTCCGCTCGGTCAGCAGTTGTTCGAGCGCGCGAGGCGGGCGAAGGCGGCGTCGTCGTCGACGAACGTGCTGAGGTACTCCGGCGTCTCGTCGTTGTGCAGGTTCAGGAGCAAGTCGATCGGCGGGCCGAGCAGGTGCGGGTGATGATCGCCTTCTTCGTGTACAGATCTCCGGCATCCGCGCCAGCGCCGTCCTTGCGGACGAGGTCGACCGCCGGCCAGTGGCGGTTCACGTCGAACCCGTTGGCGTTGAACCGCACTTTTCCGGTGAGCGCACCCGTCGACGTCCACCATCGGCGTGAACCGGAACACCACCCGCTTCCGCAACGCGGGCCGCGGGGTCGTCGGAGGCGATGAAGCGCAAGCGCCCCATCACCCACGACGTCCCCGCCTCCCACGCGTGCTGGCGGGCCTGGAGCCACACACGCACCGCTTGCCGACGTCGGGGACCGCCTCGTCCGTCACCGTCACCATGTGCAGATCGCGCCCTGTGCGGTCTTTCCGATCACCTCGACCCGCGCGTTGGGCGACTTCTCAAGATCGTCCAGCAGGCGGCGCAGGTCGCTCGGCGTGTAGGGCGGGATGTGAGCGATCCAGACGGTGTCAGCGGCCGGCTTCAGCCGGAGCGTCATCTCCTTCTTCGCGTCGTCCCACGTCACGTCTGCCGCGGGGAAGTGCTGCCACGCCCGCCCGTCGGTGCTGAACACCGGCACGATCTCCGGCCCGTACGGCACCGCGCCGGGCCGGTCGTTGTACTCGCCGACGAGGTCCGTCATCGTCAGCGTGACCGCCCGCCCCCGCACGGCGTCCATGCGGAAGTAGAACCACGACGTCTGCCGGTTCCGCCCCCGCTCGTCGTACTGCCCGGGTACCGCGCAGCGGAACTTGGCGGGATCGATCACCTCCACCTTCCCGAGGCTCGCGCCTTCGAAGTTCGTGTTGAAGCGGATCGCATGAGGGTCGGCAGCGCGTACTGGCCGCGCCGCGGCGCCAGCGATTAGGAAAACTACGGTCGGCAGGATCAGCGGCAGGAGCGAATCGGCGCTTGTCATGGCGCCAATTGTAACGCCGAAGCGGTGCGTCCTTTCAGTCAACGCCGAAACGGGGCAGATGCTATACTGCCGAAGGCGGAGTCCGACGGCACACGATGAACGGGATGAAGATGAAGACTCTGGACGAACACATCGACGTCGCCCCGGGCGTTGGAGGCGGGAAGCCGAGGGTCGCGGGGCATCGGATCACCGTCGCGCAAGTGGCCGTGTGGCACGAGCGGATGGGGATGTCACCGGACGAGATCGCAGCTGGTTACGGCCTCACGCTCGCCGACGTGCACGCCGCGCTCGCGTACTACTTCGATCACCGGGCGGACGTAGATCGATCGATCGCGGAGGACGACGCGTTCGCGGCAGAACTTCGCGCTAAGACGCCGTCAAAACTGCAGGATCGGCTTCAGGAGTTGAATCGCCACGATGGCGCGACCGGTTAAATTCTATACCGACGAGCACGTCGCCTTTGCGGTGGCCGCGGGTCTGCGTCAGCGAGGGGCGGACGTGATTACCATCGTCGACGCGGGAATGCTCGGCGCGGCAGATGTCGATCATCTCGCCTTTGCATGACGAGAGGCGCGGGTGCTCGTCACGCAGGATGCCGACTTTCTGCGGCTCCACAGCGCCGGGCTGCGACATGCCGGCATCGTGTACGCCCCGCAGGGCACTCCCGTCGGCACATTCATCCGCGGCGCAATGCTCGTTCATCTACTGCTCGACGCTGACGAGATGATCGGCCACGTCGAGTTTCTCTGAACGGCGCGCCCCCACGGTCACCCCGCCTTCTTCGCCGGCTCCGCCTCGGCCGACAGCTTCGCGGCCGTCTCGGCGATCCAGTCGGCGGCCTTGGCGTAGGCGGCGTCGCTCAGCAGGTGGCCGCAGTCGTACCAGATCTGCTCCTTCGGCTCGGCGGCGGCGGCGAACAGGCGGCGGCCCATCTCCGGCGTCACGACGTGGTCCTGCGTCGCGTTGAGCATCAGCAGCGGGCGGCCGGCGAAGTGCGGCAGCGCGAGGCGCGGGTCGGTGGCGGCCACCTGCGGGATCATCAGCGCGGCCGGGGGGATTTCGTGGGCGCCGCCCACCATGAGCACCATCGCCCTCACGCGCGGGTCGCTCGGGCCGACGACCGCATTGATCCAGGAGCCCATTGAATAGCCGGCGAGGATCACGCCGGCGCGGGTGTCGAGCTCGGGGCGGCGCTCGGCGAGGTCGATGCACTGGCGGACGTCGACCACGGCCTCGCGCGCGAGGCGGAAGCTCTGCGCGAGGTGCGTGCGGTCGAGGATCGTCCGCGGGTCGCCCGGCCGCTCGCCGTGGCGGGGCATGTCCGGCGCGAGCACTGCGAAGCCGCGCTCGGCGAGTTCCGGCCCGATCTGCGCCACGATCTGCGCCTTGTTGCTCGTCAGCCCGTGCGTCGCGATCACGACCGGGAACGGGCCGGCCTTGCCGGCCGGCGTCGCCAGCAGCGCGGGCACGACGTCGCCCTCGGCGTCGACGTACTCCAGGTGCACGATGTCGAGCGGGCCGACGGTGCGGGCCTTTGCGGGACCGGCCGTCGGTTTCAGGTCGGCGGCCGTACGCCTCACTTGCGGCGGACGCTGCCGCCAGTCCACCTGGGCGGCCGTCGGCGTGCGCTCGGCGACCGTCATCTTCGAGTGGGCCTCGTAGGCGAAGAACTTGGGGGTCCATCCGTTGTTGGGCTCGGCCCCACGCGCGGCGCCCCCGAACAGGGGCGACAGGGCGGCGGCGAGCATCAGTTGGTGTGCGTTCATGCGTCTGAATAGTACGAAAACCGAGGCCGGGAGTTGGCGCGGAAATCGGCGGCGAAGGCATGATCGGCCCCTCGTTTCAGCCACCGATGGGGCACCGATTGGCACCGATGAAAGGCGAAAGAAGTCGGAATGGCAGGGTGATCTGCCCCTTCCATCCTGGGCACCTGGCGTGGCACCGGCGGCGTCCGCGGAAGTCACATCCCGTTCTAAGTGAGACTCTTCAGTCCGTGCCGCCACCGCCACGGTTCTCGATCCTAATCGGTGTTCATCGGTGCCCCATCGGTGGCTAATCACACCCCTCCGCCCGTTGCGTCCCCGCCCGCCCGGCCGATACAACCGGCCGCCGTGAAGACCAGACTGACGATCGCCGGGTCCGACTCCAGCGGCGGGGCGGGGGTTCAGGCCGACCTTAAGACGTTCACCGTCCTGGGCGTCTTCGGCGCTGAGGCGATCACCGCCGTCACGGCGCAGGACACGCGCGGCGCGCGGGTGGCGGAAATCGACGCCGGCCTCGTGCGCCTCCAAATCGACATGGTGGCCCAGGACCTCGGCGTCGACGCGACGAAGACCGGCATGTTGCCGAGCGTCGCCGTGGTCGAGGTCGTGCGCGACAGCATCGACCGCAACCGCCTGGCCCTACGTCTGTGACCCGGTGATGGTCGCCAAGAGCGGGCACGTGCTGGTGTCGCCGGAGGTGGTGGCGGCGATCCGCGGGCGGCTTGTGCCGGTCGCAACGATCGTGACGCCGAACCTGCGGGAGGCCGAGGTGCTGGCGGCCTCGGGCCGGGGTCGATCCGCACGCCCGCCGCCGCCCGCGACGCCGCCCGCCGATTGACCGACGCGCCGGGGCGGCCGCAGCCCGTCGTGAAGGGGCTGCGCGTCGAGGGGCGGTCGGTCGACGTCTTCCACGACGGCAAGGCCTTCGCCGACTTCCCGCCGACGAACTGCCCGCCGGCCGAAGCCACGGCAGCGGGTGCGTGTTCGCCGCGGCGATCACCGCCGAACTGGCGCACGGGCCGCCCGCTGATCGACGCGGTGGGGCGGGCGAAACGGCTTGCAGACGGCGGCCATTCAGTTCAGCGCCGGGCAGGGCCACGGCGTGTCGCCGGTGAACGTGATGGCGTTCGACAATCGCGCGGATTGACGTTGCCCCTGTTCCGCCAGGTGCGTCCGGTCGCCCGTGACAGCGGCGGGCGGAAGAACCCTTCCCACGATGAAGACCGACGGGCTTCCGCCCGCGGCTATTCGGCGCAAGTCGGGTGGTTTCGGGCTTCGCTCCCGCGCGCTCGCGCCCGCTGCGGGTGGCGGATCGGGGCGTGGCGCGCTCGCCGGAATTCCGTGGAAACAAATCCTCCGGCCGATAAAATCGACCCAACGGCGGGGTTGGTACGGCCCGCTCATCCCCCACACTGGCACCTGACATTGGCACCTGACACTGGCACCGGAGGAATCGACAATGCGCGACACCAAACCAGCCGCAGTTCGGCCCCGTCGAATCGCTGGAGATCCGCCGGCTCTTCGCGGGCGTCGACCTCAACCCGTTCTTCGGCCGCGACGCGTTCGGGCAGGTCGCCGAGGTCGACGGCACCGACGGCGCCGACGTGATCCGCGTCGGGCTCGACGCGGGCGGCGATAACGTGATCGTCACGCTCAACGGCGACGCCCAGCCGATCGACCTCGACGACCTCCGCAGCATCATCGTCCGCGGCGGCGCCGGCGACGACGTGCTGGCGATCGACGACGCCAACGGCCGGCTCGACGTCCTGGCGATCCTCGACGGCGGGGCCGACGACGACACCCCTCACCGGCACCGACGGCTACGACGTCCTCCGCGGCGGCGACGGCGACGACACGCTCGACGGCGGCGACGGGTTCAACCACCTCAGCGGCGGCGACGGCGACGACACGATCAACGGCGGGCGCGGGCAACGACCTCGTCTTCGCCGGCGCGGGCGACGACACGGTCGTCACGCTCGGCGGCGACGTCGTCCGCGGCGGCGGCGGCGACGACGAGGTCAACCTCGGCGACGCCGACTTCGTCTACGGCAACACCGACGACGACGTGATCGAGGCCGGCGCGGGCAACAACTGGATCGAGGGCGGCCCCGGCGACGACGGCATCACCGCCGGCGCGGGCGACGACACGATCTACGGCGGCGGCGGCACCGACACGATCGACCCCGGCACCGGCGACGACGAGGTCGTGGACGACGACGACGAGGAGGAGGAGGGCCTGTTCCCCGCCTCCGCCGCCTGTTCCGCCGCGTCCGCCTCGCGTTCGACTTCGACTGATCGCCGACGCCCGCATCGCACCATTCACGGGAAGCGGGCGGGTCGCCCGGTTTCCCGCCTTTTCCTCGGACGCGGCCACCGGGCGGATGGGGCCGCCGCCCGGGTCGTCGACATCGCGGGTCTGCCGCGCCCCGTGCCGTTGCCCGCGACCGTTCGCGAGGTCGGGCGCGTCGCGCGGGTTCACATCGACTTCGGCAGGCTTACAATCGCTGCGTCGCGTCGATGCCGTCCGATGGCTCGAAGCGAACCCGGCGACCCGTTTGCCACGCGTCGAGCCGATCCGGCGGCTCACCCTTCTGCGGAGGAATGGCCTTTGTCACCACGTCTCGTCCGCCCTGGGCGCTGTCGTTCGTCCTGGCCGCCTCCGCCGTCGCCGACGCGCAGGACGCGCCGCCGAAGGTGCCGTTCGACCTGCGCGGCGGCGACCGCGTCGCATTCGTCGGCAACACGTTCTTCGGCGCGAGCAGACTCACAGCTACCTCGAACTGCTGCTCACCACCCGCTTCCCCGACCGCGACGTCACGTTCCGCAACCTCGGCTGGAGCGGCGACACCGTCTTCGGCCACGCCCGCGCCTACTTCGAGGCGCCCGACGAGGGGTTCGGGCGCCTCCGCAAGATCGTCGACGCGGTGAAGCCGACCGTGCTGTTCGTATGCTACGGCATGCGCGAGAGCTTCGAGGTCCTGGCCGAGCTCGAGGGGTTCGTGAAGGGGTACGAGCGCCTGCTCGACATGCGCGCCACGACCGCCGCCCCGGGCGCGCGGGTCGTGCTGATCTCGCCGATCCGCCACGAGGCGCTGGGCCCGCCGTACCCGGACCCGACCGCGCACACCCGCGACCTGAAGCTCTACACCGACGCGAGACGCCAACTCGCCGCGAAGCGCGGCGTGCCGTTCGCCAATCTGTTCGACAACCTGATCCCCGAGTCCGCCGCCGCCGCCGCCGGCCCGACGTCCGCCGAACGGCTGACCGACAACGGCATCCACCTCACGCCCGCCGGCTACCTGCGGGCGGCCGTCGCGATCGAGGCGCAACTCGGCCTGCCGCCGCGCGGCTGGACGCTGACGATCGACGCCGCCGGCGCCGCCGCCGCACGCGGCGAGGGGGCAACGGCGCGGGTGCTCGCCGCGCCCGGCGGCGGCGGCGGCGGGGGGACATCGATCGAAGTGACCCCGGCACTGGCCCCGGTGCCGGCCGTCGGCCGCGCCGCAGACCCGCGGATCGCCCGCGTGCTGACGGTGACCGGCCTGAAGCCGGGGACGTGGTCGCTGAAGGCCGGCGACAAGCCCGTCGCCCGCGCGTCGGCCGAGCAGTGGGCCGCCGGCCTCGAACTTCCGCACGCCGGCGACCCGGCGGCGGCTCGCCTGGAGGAACTGCGGCAACTGATCGTGTCGAAGAACGTGCAGTACTTCAACCGCTACCGCCCGCAGAACGAGACGTACATCTTCGGCTTCCGCAAGGGCGAGCAGGGCCGCAACGCGGTCGAGATCCCGATGTTCGACAAGCCGATCGCCGAGAAGGAAGCCGCGATCGCCAAGCTCCGCGCGCCCGTTCCGGCGACGTACTCGCTGCGCGCGGAATGAGTGGTCGGGTCGAGTGGTGGAGTAGCACAACTCCCACTCCACCACCCGACCACACCACCACCCAACCACCTTCTCACTCACGAATACCCCTGATCCCTACCACATGAATCACCCTCGCATCATCGCCGCCGTGCTGCTGTCGACCGCGTCGCTCGCGTTGGCGCAGCGGAAGGAGCCGCAGCCCAAGCCGCAGGAGCCGCCGCAGCGTCAGGAGCGCGAGCAGCAGAAGCCGCCGGCGCAGCCGGACGCCGCGCCCACGCCCGAGGCCGAACGGGCCAGCTTCACGGTCGCCGACGGGTTCGAGGTGAACCTGTACGCGTCGGAGCCGATGGTGGCCAAGCCGATCCAGATCAACTTCGACCCCGCCGGGCGGCTCTGGGTCGCGTCGAGCAGCGTCTACCCGCAGGTGCGGCCGGGCGAGGCGCCGGACGACAAGATCGTCGTGCTGGAGGACGCCGACGGCGACGGCCGGGCCGACAAGTCCACCGTGTTCGCCGAGGGGTTGCTCATCCCCACCGGCGTCGAGCCGGGCGACGGCGGGGCGTACGTCGCCAACAGCACCGAGGTCGTGCACTTCATCGACCGCGACGGCGACCTGCGGGCCGACGACTACCGCGTGGTCCTCTCCGGCTTCGGCACCGAGGACACGCACCACATCATCCACACGTTCCGCTGGGGCTTCGACGCCCGGCTCTACTTCAACCAGTCGATCTACATCCACAGCAACGTCGAGACGCCCTTCGGCCGCCGCACGCTCAACGCCGGCGGCACGTGGCGCTACCGGCCGGAGAGCGGCCAACTCGACGTCGTCACGCAGGGCCTGGTCAACGGGTGGGGCCACACGTTCGACCGCTGGGGGAACGGCTTCCAGACCGACGGCGCCGGCGACGGCGGCGTGCACTACGCGTTCCCCGGCGCGGTCTTCCGCAACGCCAAGGACGAGCAGAACCGCGACCTGTCGCGGATCATCAACGGCCTGAACCCCGCGAGCCCCAAGTACTGCGGCGCCGAGATGGTGGGCGGCCGCCACCTGCCCGACGACTGGCAGAACAACGTCGTCACCGCCGACTTCCGCGCCAACCGCATCGTGCGGTTCAAGGTCGAGGACCAGCCCGGCGGGTTCTTCACGTCGAAGCAGATGCCCGACGTGATGACCTCGACCAGCCCCTACTTCCGCCCCATCGACATGAAGATGGGCCCCGACGGCGCGATCTACGTCGCCGACTGGTGCAACGCGATCATCAACCACGGCGAGGTCGACTTCCGCGACCCGCGCCGCGACAAGGTCCACGGCCGGATCTGGCGCATCAGCGCGAAGAATCGCAAGCTCGTCGACCGCCCGAAGCTCGTCGGCGCGACCGTGCCGCAGCTTCTGGAGCAACTCAAGGCCCCCGAGGACTGGACGCGCCAGCAGGCGAAGATGGTGCTGCGGTCGCGGGGCGCGAAAGAGGTGCTGCCCGCGCTGGCGGCGTGGACGAAGGGGATCAAGGGCGACGACGCCGACGCCGAGCACCAGCGTCTCGAGGCGCTGTGGGTGCACCAGGGTTTTGACGTCCCCGAGCCGGCGCTGCTGGCCCGACTGCTCAAGAGCAAGGACGGCCGCGCCCGCGCGGCGGCCGTGCGCGTCATCCCCGACTGGCAGGACCGCCTGCCGAACACGACCGACCTACTCGCCGCCGCCGTTCAAGACGACCACGCCCGCGTGCGGCTGGAAGCGGTGCGGGCGCTGGCGCGCGTGCGGGCGCCGCAGTCGGTTGAGATCGCGATGCGCGCGACCGAGAAGCCGCTCGACCCGTTCCTCGAGTTCGCGATCGTGCAGGCGGCGAACGACCTGCAACCGATCTGGATGCCCGAGTTCAAGGCCGGCCGGCTCACGTTCGGCGGGCGGGCCGACCAGCTCAGCCGCGCGCTGCAGGCCGTGCAGTCGGCCGACGCGCTGGCGACGCTCATCAAGCAACTGAAGGACGGCACGCTCCCGCCCGAGCGCGGGCGACACGTTCGACCTCATCGCCAGCGTCGGCAACGCCGCCGACATCGTGGCCGTCCACGACGCGGCCGTGGCCGCCGACGTCGATCCCGTCACCCGCAAGCGCATCTGGCAGCCCTGGAACGCGCCTCCCGCTCTCCCGCGCGTCGCGCCGAGCGGCGTTGACGCCAATCGCCTCGCGGCCCTGTTCGACCACGCCGACCCGAGCGTCCGCGCCGCGGCCATCCGCTACGCCGGCGCGTGGCGGGCCGTCGAACTGCGCGACACGTTCGCCGCGATCGCCGGCCGGGCCGACGTGCCCGCCGAGGTCCGCGCCGCCGCGGTCGACGCGCTCGCCGACGGCGGGGCCGACAGTGCCGCGGCCCTCCGCAAGGTGGCCGGCAGCGACCTGCCGCCGGACGCCCGCCTCGTCGCCGTCGCCGGCCTCGCCCGCCTCGACCCGGCCGACGCCGCCGGCCGCCGCCGAGGTGCTGACGACGGCCCCGGCCGGCACCGATCCGTCCGTCCTCATCGCCGCGTTCTCGCAGCGCGAGGGCGCGCCGACGCGCTGGCCGCGGCCTGAAGGGCAAGACGATCCCGCCGGACACCGCCAAGCTCGCGATGCAGCACATCAACACGAGCGGCCGCGGGGCGGCGCGGCTGACTGAAGTCGTCCGCGCGCACCGCCGGCCTCGGCGCCAGCGGCAAGGAGCCGACGCCCGACGAGCTGAGGGCGATCATCGCCAAGGTTCAGCAGCGGGGCGACGCCGCCCGCGGCGAGCACGTGTTCCGCCGGGCCGACGCCGGGTGCTACAGCTGTCACGCGATCGCCGGGCGCGGGGGCGGCGGTCGGGCCGGACATGCACGATCGGCGCGTCGTCGCCGCTCGACTACATCGTCGAGTCGATCCTCGTGCCCAACAAGGCGATCAAGGAGGGGTTCGAGTCGCTGATCATCGCGACCAAGGGCGGCGACGTCTTCAACGGCATCCGCGTGAGCAAGGACGCCCGGCAGATCGTGCTGCGCGACGCGACGCACGATGCGATCACCGTGCCGCTCGACCAGGTCCGCCGCCAGAAGGACGGCGGCTCGCTCATGCCCGCCGGCCTGGCCGACACGCTGACCGAGCAGGAGTTCTGGACCTGATCCGCTTCCTGTCCGAGTTGGGCAAGCCGGCCCCTACGCCGCCGACCGCCCCAACGTCGTCCGCCCCCGGGCGCGTGCTCGACGAGGCCGCCGCCGACGCGGTGTCGGCCAACCCGGCTGCTCGCCTCCGCGGCCGGCGCGGGCGACGGCGGCGCGCCGTGCAGTGGGGCGCGTGGCGTACGGCATGGTCTCCGGCGTCCTGCCGCCGTCGGCCCTGCGTCCCGGCAAGGCCAAGCCGATCGCCTACGCCCGCGCCGAGATCGACGTGACGGCCCCCGGCACGATCGCCATCAGGGTCAACGCCACCGAAGGCCTCGAACTCTGGATCGACGGCAACAAGGCCCCGGTGGCGAAGGAGATCACGGCGGACCTCCCCCTCGGCGTCCACACCCTCACGTTCGCCGTCGACCCCGCCGCGGCGACGTGGGTTTGGAACTGTTGCTGAAGGACCCCCGGCGGCGGCCACGCGCAGCCCGTTGGCGGGAAGCGACGGACCGGATGCCTAGAACGGTTTGAGAAGCTCGATCCGGAGGGCGAGCCTGGGGCACGGGCGGCGCGGGCGTTCAACGACTTCTTCAACACCTAAAACGGCGGGCCGGGGCGTCTGCCCCCTCGCCCCCGTACGGGGGAGAGGGCGGGGGTGAGGGGATCTCGCACCGGGCACCCGAGAACCGGGACGCACGTTCTTTCGGGACGATCCGGCCGTTTCCTCTCACGCCTGTCGCGAGATCCCCTCACCCTAACCCTCTCCCCTGAGTACAGGGGAGAGGGGACGACACGCACCGAACGTGTAAATAGGGAGTCGGTCTCGCTCCTCATGCCACATGTTGTCCTCCCCGCGGCCTCCGTGTTCTCCGTGGTGGACCGCCGTTTCGGACACGCCCGCACTTCCCCGGCTGACGCCGGCACGCTTTCGCCTATAATCCCGCCATGACCCCGGTCCGGAGCGCGCTTTGAACATCTGCATCCTCGCCGCCGGCGCGGCCGGCATGTACTGCGGCAGCTGCATGCGCGACAACGCGCTGGCCGCCGCCCTCAAGCGGCAGGGCCACGCGGTGACGCTCGTGCCGCTCTACACCCCGCTGCGCACCGAGGGGCAGCCCGTCAGCACGGTTGAGGGAACCGCGGGCGAGGTCTTCTTCGGCGGCATCAACGTCTACCTCCAGCACGCGTCGGGCCTCTTCCGCAAGACGCCCCGCGCGCTCGACTGGCTGCTCGACCGCCCCTGGCTGCTGAAGGTCGCCGGCAGCTACGGCGCCAGCACGCCGCCGGAGGAACTGGCCGGCCTCACGCTCTCGCTGCTCCAGGGCGAGTCGGGCCCGGCGGTGAAGGAGCTGCGCCGGCTGCTGCGGTTCCTGAAGGACGACGTGAAGCCCGACGTCGTCACGCTCCCCAACCTCATGTTCCTCGGCACCGCCCGCGCGATCCGCGAGGAGCTCGGCGTGCCCGTCATCTGCGAACTCACGGGCGAGGACATCTTCCTCGACGCCATGGGCGAGGTCGACCGCGGCCTCATCCGCGACGTGATCCGCCAGCGCGCCGCCGACGTCACCCGCTTCGTCGCCACGTGCGACTTTTACGCCGACCGCATGGCCGAGTACATCGGCGTCGGCCGCGAGTTGATCGACGTCGTCTACCCCGGCATCCCCGCCGACTACGTGCGCGCCGGCAACCCCGCGCGCTCGGTGGGGCGGCCGCCGACGGTGGGGTACATGGCGCGGATCTGCCCGGAGAAGGGGCTCGACCGCCTCATCGACGCGCTGCTCGTGCTGCAGAAGATGCCCGGCATGGACCGCCTCCGCGCGCGGGTGGCCGGCTACGTCGCCAAGGGCAACGAGAAGTGGTACGCCGACCAGCAGAAGCGCGTCGCCAAGACCGCGCTGGCCGGGAAGGTGGAGTTCGGCGGCGAGGTGGACCGCCCGCAGAAACTGGCCCTGCTCGACAACATCGACGTGCTCTGCGTGCCGACCGCCTATCCCGAGGCCAAGGGCGTGTTCGTCCTCGAAGCCCTCGCCCGCGGCGTGCCCGTTGCCGAGCCGGCGCACGGCTCGTTCCCCGAGCTCATCGAGCGCACGGGCGGCGGCGTGCTGGCCCCGCCCGGCGACGCGGGCGCCTTGGCGGCGGCGCTGGCCGAACTGCTGAGCGACGGGCCCCGCCGCCAGCGCCTCGGCGAGGCCGGCCGCCAGGCGGTGCGGAACGGGTTCACCGACGAGCACATGGCGCACAACATGATGCGCGTTTACCAGCGCGTCGTCGGCCGCGTCGCGCCGGCGCTGGCCGCCGCGGTCGCGGCGGCGGACGACAACGCCGCGCCCGCGGGCGACGAGCGGTCGTCCGCACCGGTCGAGCCGGCGGCGAACGAGGGCGCGGTCTCCTGATCCATCGGCCGGAGCGTGACTCCATGACACAAGCCGCCGCGAACACCGCCGCCCCCGCCGCCTCGGCCGCGCCGAACCTGGCCGCCGCCGCCGCCGACGTGCTGCGCGTGGCCGACGTCTACAAGGAATACCCCACGCCCGGCGAGCCGCTGGTCGTGCTGCGCGGCGTGTCGCTCGAACTGCGGCCGGGCGAGTCGCTGGCGATTGTCGGGCCGAGCGGGTCGGGCAAGAGCACGCTGCTCAACATCCTCGGCACCCTCGACCGCCCGACCCGCGGCTCGGTCACGCTCGGCAACGTCGACCCGTTCACCCTCTCGTCGAACGACCTCGCGAAGTTCCGCAGCGGCCGCGTCGGCTTCATCTTCCAGGACCACCACCTGCTCCCCCAGTGCACGGCGGCCGAGAACGTGATGGTCGCGAAGCTCGCCGCCGGCCGCGTGTCGAGCGACGACGCGGAGCGGGCGACGGGGCTGCTGGAACAGGTCGGCCTCGCCGGCCGGGCCACGCACCTGCCCGCCGAGCTGTCCGGCGGCGAGCGCCAGCGCGTCGCGATCGCCCGCGCGATGATGAACCGCCCGGCCCTGCTGCTCTGCGACGAGCCGACCGGCAACCTCGACACGAAGACCTCGCGCACGATCGGCGAACTGCTCCACTCGGTCACGACCGGCGCCGGCGCGATGCTCGTCACCGTCACCCACAGCCCCGCCCTCGCCGAGAGTTTCGCCCGCCGCCGCGGATGACCGACGGCGTGCTGGTACAGGAGTGAAGCGGATCGCCGCCCACGTCCCGCCACCATCCTCGACCACGGCCGCGTCTTTCATGAAGCGTGGTAAGCTGTCGCGCTCTCGCGTTCCTCGGCTCCACCCTTGGGCGCAGGCGGAGAAAGTTGCTCTGGCGCGCGTGCGTGGCACTGCGGGGCCGCCTGAGTGCTGCGGCATTCCCGCTGCGCGTGCTGGTGTAGCCTTCGTCCGGGACACCGGAAGAACCGTGGTCATTCAGAAACGGCGGCGGGATAGGCTATGGATCTTGAGACGGGCGATGGCGAAATCTTGAGCTGCTGGGAGTCCGAGGGCGCCGTCATCGATGCCGAGATCACGGTAGGCCACGTGTGGATGGAGTTCTCGGGTCGCGTCACGTACCTCAAGGGGACCGAACTTGTCCTCGCGCACCACGACGGGGAACTGTCGATCTCGTTATTCGTCGCCGGCGTGAAGCGGATCGAACCGCGCGAGGGTTCCCTTGCTGAGCATTGGAAGAAGTACGCACGAGTGCTGCAGGTCACGACCGATGGCGGTGCCGTCTGCACGCTGAGCGAGCGGCGTTCCGGGGCTGCTGAATAACAACGTGCCGCGATCCCGACAGTCGTCGCGGTCCTTTCGTTTCTAGATCATGCCTTCCGCCCGACGCTGACGCGACAATGCGCCCCACCCTACGACGCGGCAGCTCGCTCTATCCGAGCAGATCGTTCAGCCGCCGGTTGCAACTCCGGATACCGGAACTGAAATCCCTCCTTCATCAGCCGCGTCGGCACGCAGCGGCGGCCGAGCAGGGCGAGTTCCGGGTCGGCGCAGGCCACGAGCCGACGCGGACGAGCGGGGCGGGCGCGGCGGGCTCCACGGCGCGGCCCACGGCACTTCGCAGGGCATGAACTCGCGATTGGGGACCGGGTGAGGGGAAGTCACGACGTAGACGCCGTGCACCGAGTCGTCGGTGATCGCCCGGCGGACAATCGCGTTGAGGTCCTCGACGTGGATCCAGCTCATGTACTGCCGGCCGGTGCCGACCGTGCCGCCGAGGCGGAACTTCGCGAGGCGGGCCAGCGTCGTCAGCGCGCCGCCGCCGCGGCCGAGGACGAAGCTGATCCGCAGCACGACCCGGCGGCAGCCGGGCAGGTCGGCCTCGGCCAGCGCCGTTCCCAGGCCGTGCCGACGTCGGGGCGCGAATCCGGTGCCGATCGGCGACGACTCGTCGAGGATTTCGTCGCCGGTGTCGCCGTAGATGTGGGCCGTCGCCGACTGCACCCACACCGGCGGCGGCGCGTCGCAGCGGGCGTACGCCGCCGCGAGCGCCCGCACCGAGTCCACCCGCGACTCCAGTATGGTCCGCTTGTTCTGTGGCGTCTTGCGGCAGTCGACCGTCCGACCGACGTAGTTCACGATCGCCGCCGCCCGTCGAGTTCTCTGGCCCACGGCCCCACCGTCTTCGCATCCCACTGCACGTAGCGAACGCGCCCGTCGGTCCGGCCCAGCCCCCGCGTCAGCACGACGATTTCGCCGCAGATCGGCAGCAGGTGGGCCGTGAGCGAGCGGCCGAGAAACCCGCGCCGCCGGCGATGACGACGCGTTTCAGTGGAGCGTGCTCCGTGTGCATCGGAGGTGAGCCTAACTGATGATCGCGACCGCGGTCGAGCGCGCCGTCGATTTCAGCGGATTCGTCGCGCGAGCGTCTCCCGGTAGCGTTCAAGAGCTGGAACCGCATCTTCGGCCGCTTCCGCCTAGAATCGACAGAGACCGGACGGGATCCGTTAGAAGCTCCGAAAGATAAACTCACCACGGAGACACGGAGACACGGAGACACGGAGGGGCGCACGGAGGTGGCAAACCCGAGCCAAAATCCATGATCTCTCCTCCGTGCCGCCTCCGTGTCTCCGTGCCTCCGTGGTAAATTTCTTCGCTTTAACGCTTGAACGCACGACGAAGGGCCGCACGCATGACTGGCATGAACCGCCTGCAACTGCTCCTGCGCAACCTGCGCTACTTCCGCGTCGAACTTCGCCGTGGCGGCCGGGATGGCGGTGGCGACGGCGGTGCTGACCGGCGCGCTCATGGTCGGCGACAGCGTCCGCGGCAGCTTGCGCGACCTGGCGCTCGAACGCCTCGGCCGGGTCGATCACGCGATGGTGGCGACGCGGTTCTTCGACGCGGCCTCGCCGGGCGACTGGCGGCCGAGGGCGGGTTCGACGTCGCGCCGGCGGTGATCGTGAAGGGCGCGCGGCGGCCGCGGGCGGCGACGCGCGGACGGCGGGCGCGTGCAGATCGCGGCCCTCGGCGGCGAGTGGCTGCCCGTGCCGCGTGGGCGGGTCGTGCTGAACGCGCGCTGGCCGAGGCGGTGCGGGCGGCGGGGGAGAAGGACACGGTCCTGCTGCGCCTCCCGGTGCTGGAGGACGCCGCGCGACGCGCGCCTCGCCCGGCGGGGCGACGAGCGCTGTCGGCATGCGCGTCGACGTCGCCCGCGTCGAGCCGCGAGCGGAACTTCGCGTCGCTCTTCAACCTCGAGGGGAGCCAGCGCGTCCCGCGCAACGCGTGGGTGAACCTCGCCGAGTTGCAGGACGCGGTCGGGCAGAACGGCCGCGTGAACGCGCTGCTCGCCGACGCGACCGGCGGCGAGGCGGTCGACGCGCTCAACACGCGGGTGAAGCGGCTGGTGACGCTCGACGACTTCGGCCTGAGCTTCAAGAAGTCGCCCGACGGCCAATCCGCCACGCTCATCTCCCGCGGCACGTTCGTGGAGCCGCCCGGTGCTCGACGCGGCCGAGCGGGTGGCGAAGTCGATGAACGTCGAGCTCGGCCGCGTGTCGGTCTACCTCGTGAACACGGTGCGGCCCGCCGACGCGCCGGCGAGCGAGCCGGCGACGGTGAAGAACACGATCTTCTACGCGGTGGGCGCGGGCGTCGATCGGCTCGGAGGCGCCGCGCTCGCGCCGGACGAGGTCGTGCTGAACGAGTGGGCGGCGAAGCAGATCAACGCGAAGCCCGGCGATCAATTGCGGCTCACGTACTACCTCCGCGGCGCGGGCGGACAACTCGAAGAACTCGCCAGCGACCGGCCGGGCGTGGGGCTGACGTTCCGCGTGGCGCGGGTGCTGCCGATGAGCGGCGTCGGGGCCGACCCATCGCTGACGCCGGAGTACAAGGGCCTGACCGACGCCGAGAGTTTCTCCGATTGGGAAGCGCCCGAGGGAATGCAGATCGACGAGAAGCTCGCCGACGAGGCGTACTGGGACCAGTACAAGGCGGCGCCGAAACTGTTCGTGAACCTCGACTCGGCCCGCAAGCTCTGGGGCGGCGTGTTCGGCGACGTGACGGGCCTGCGCGTCCCGGCTGACCGGCTCGACGAGTTCGCCAAGCGGTTGCGGGACGAGATCGACCCGGCGGCGATGGGTCTGGCGTTCGCGCCGGTGCGCGAACAGCAGCTCGCGGCGTCGGCGGGCAGCACCGACTTCGCGATGCTGTTCGTCGGCTTCAGCTTCTTCCTCATCGTGGCCGCCGCGCTGCTCGTGGCGATGCTGTTCCGGCTCAACATCGAGCAGCGGGCGCGGCAGATCGGCCTGATCGGCGCGCTCGGATTCACGCCGGGCGGCATGCGGCGGCTGGCGCTGGGGGAGGGGATGCTGATCGCGCTGGCCGGCGGCGTCGTCGGGCTGCTCGGCGCGATCGGCTACACGTGGCTCATGATGGCCGGCCTGCGGACGTGGTGGGTGGACGCCGTCGGCACGACCGCGATGCGGCTGCACGTCGAGCCGCCGACGCTCGCGATCGGCCTGCTCGCCAGCCTGCTCGTCGCGATGATCGCGATCGCCTGGGCCGCGTGGGACGTCGGCCGGGCCGACGCGGCGCGCCTCCTGGCCGGCGGGTGGCAGACGCGCGACGGGACGACGAAGAAGCGCGGCGGGCGGATCGCAGGCGGCATCGCGCTCGTCTTCGGTGCGATCGGGCTGGCTCTGATCGGCGTGGGGGCGGCGGGACTCATCGACCCGCGCGGCGCGTTCCTCGGCGGCGGGTCGGCGCTGCTGATCGCGTCGCTCGCGGGCCTCAGCGCGTGGCTGCGGCCGGCGCGGGGAAGGATGACGGATGAAGGCGGAAGGATGAAGGGCGCGGATGGGCTTGTGCCTTCGGACGCTGCGGCGGCCGAGACGGCACAAGTCGGAGCGTCCCCAAAGACCCACCGTGCTGCCGCGCATCCTGCTTCATCCTTCAGCCTTCCTCCTTCATCCTTCGCCGCCATGTCGGTCGAGCGCCTCGGCGTGCGCAACGCGTCGCGGAACACCGGGCGGAGCGTCTTGTCGATCGGGCTCATCGCCTTCGCGGCGTACACGCTCGTGACGGTCGCGTCGATGAAGGAGGGGCCGCGCGACGACGTCGACCGGCCGGAGTCGGGCGCGGGCGGCTACCGCCTCATCGTGCAGGCGGACATCCCGCTGCTGGCGAGCCCGGCCACGCCGGCGGGGCGGGAGGCGCTCGGCATCGACGACGCCGACGCGGCGCTGTGGGACCGCGTGAACTTCATGCCGATGCGGAGCTGGGCGGGGCAGGACATCAGCTGCCTCAACCTCACGCGGCCGAGCCAGCCGACGATCCTCGCGGTGCCGCCGGCGATGGTCGAGCGGGGCGCGTTCACGTTCAGCAAGACGATCAAGGATGTCGAGAATCCGTGGACGCTGCTGGGCGAGCCGGGGGCGGACGAGTCGGAGGTGCCGGTCGTCACCGACGCCGAGACGGCGCAGTACATCCTGAAGCTCGGCCTCGGCCAGACGATGACGATCACCGACCAACTCGGGAGCGATCGAAAGCTGAAGCTCGTGGGCACGCTGTCGCACAGCCTCTTCCAGGGGGAGATGCTGATGAGCGAGGCGAACTTCCTGCGCCTGTTCCCGTCGCAGAGCGGCTTCGGCATCGTGCTGGTGGAGACGCCGGCGGCGGACGAGGCGGCGGTGCAGGCGGAGCTGGCGACGGCGCTCGAGGAGAACGCCGCCGTCGTCGACCGCACGGCCGACCGGCTGGCGGCGTACGCGCGGGTGAAGAACACGTATTTGTCGACGTTCCAGACGCTCGGGTCGCTCGGCCTGATGCTCGGGACGATCGGCTTGGCCGTCGTGCTGCTGCGGAGCCTCGTGGAGCGGCGGGCCGAGCTGGCGCTGCTGACGGCCATCGGCTTCCGCCCGGCCGCCCGCCTGCGGCTCGTGCTGGCGGAGAACGCGTTCCTGCTCGTGCTCGGCCTGCTGGTGGGCACCGGGTGCGCGGCGCTCGGCGTGGCGCCGGCGATCTTCTCGTCCGACCGCACGGTCAACCTCGGGGCGTTGGGTCTGACGCTGCTCGCCGTCCTGCTGATCGGCCTGTCCGGCCTGGCGCTGGCGGTCTGGCTGGGCCAGCGCAACGTCCGGCCCGCCGACCTGCGGGTGGAGTAAACGGGCGCATCAGTCGCCGGTGGAGCGGGCCGGTGACCGAGATGTCTGTAGAGGCAATAATCTGACATGCAGGACCCCGTCCTGTGTGGCTCACCCCGAGGCGGGCGCGGCGCTGGGATGGCGGGATTACCCCTGTGCCCTCCGTGTCTCTATGGTTAATCTTCTCCCGCCCGGCCGGTCTCGCGTAACGCCGCGGGCGGTCCGTGCGTAGTATTGGCAGACGGTTTGAGCGCATGTCGTTGAACTGCGATACGAACGGGATACAGGAGGTCGTCTTGCGAAGCGTGAAACGAATCGTGGCCCTGGCGGCGGTGGTGGTGGGCGGCTCGGCGGCGATCGCGGCGGCGGCGGCGGCGGAGGACTGGCCGAAGTGGATGGGCCCGCGCGGCGACATGATCAGCAAGGAGACCGTCGCCAGCGAGTGGCCCGAAGGCGGGCCGAAGCGGCTCTGGTCGAAGCAGGTCGGCATCGGCCACGCCAGCCCGGTCGCGGCGGCGGGGAAGATCTACGTCTTCTCGCTCGTCGACCGCAGCACCGAGGTCCTGACCGCCCTCGACGCCGCCACCGGGCAGGAGGCCTGGGTGCAGTCGTACGACCGCGCCCGAGAACCCCGGCGGCAAGGGGCTGAAGAACCCCGACTGGGACGGCACCCGCGCCACCCCCACGATCGACGGCGACGCGATCTACACGTTCGGCAGCACCGGCGACCTCACCCGCCGCGCGCTCGCCGACGGCAAGCAGGCGTGGCAGGTCAACGTGGTGAAGGCGGTCAAGGGCGAGAACCTCGAGTGGGGCACGTCGTCCAGCCCGCTCGTGACCGACAAGCACGTCTTCGTGCAGGCCGCGATCGGCGAGGGCGTGCCGGTGGCCGTCGCGATCGACAAGGCGACGGCGCCGTCGCCTGGCAGTCCGAGGCGCGCGGCATGGCCGCCGCCGACGGCAAGTTTCCCTCGCCCGGCTACGCCCACATGATCCTCGCCGACGTCGGCGGCACGCAGCAGCTCATCGTCTTCGGCGGCCGCGCGTTCTACGGGATGGACCCGGCCACCGGCAAGACGCTCTGGGAGAGCCCCTGGAGCACGCAGTACGACGTCAACGCCGCCACGCCGATCTACCGCGAGGGGCAGGTGCTGATCAGCTCCGAGTACAGCACGGCCAAGGGCATCCTCTACGACGTGAAGCCGACCGGCGTCACGCAGGTGTGGGAGAGCGGCGACATCAAGGCGAAGTATCAGCCGCCGATCGTCGACGACGGCTACATCTACACGAACAGCCGCGGCACGATCACCTGCGTGCAGTGGTCGGACGGCAAGACCGTGTGGGAGGCGAAGGACCGCAAGCTCAAGCTCGGACCCGGTGGCTCGCTCCTGCGGGCCGGCGACAAGCTCATCGCGCTGAGCGAGCGGCGAGATGAGCCTCGTGCTGGCGACGCCGGAGAAGGTCGAGTTCATCGCGCCGAACCGACATCGCCGAGGAGGCGAAGAACGTCTGGGCGACGCCCGTCCTCTACGACGGCAAGCTCTTCGCCAAGGCCGGCGAAGAGATCATGTGCTTCGACGTCGGCCCCGAAGTGAGGGACGGGATCAGAAGATCGAATGATCGGATCATCGGATCATCGGTGATTCCCGTGGTCCAGGAGTGACCTCGTTCGACTTCTCGCGGTCGCTTGTTCAGCACCTGATAGCCGCGGGCGGAAGCCCGCTGGTCTTCGCGGAACGATTACGTGCTCGCGCAAAAAATCTCCGAGACAATCGGAGAGGACGAGCGGGCGCGGTGGAAGAAGAGACGGAGGCAACCGTGCGGGCACCGAAGCTGTTGTTGGGGCTAACCCTGCTCTGCGGTTGCCTCGCGTCCGGGCGCCGGGGCCGCCGAGCCAGGCCCTGCTGACCGACGCCCCGCCGCAGCCCGCCGACTGGCCCGCGTTCCACGGCGGGGGCGCTCACCGGCGTGGCCGCGCCGCTCTCGGGCGGGCCGGCGTTGAAGGAGCGTTGGACCTACCGCACCGGCGAGAGCGACCCGGCCGGCATCGAGGGCGGGGCGGCGATCTACGGCGACGTCGTCTACGTCGGCGACACCGACGGCACCCTCCACGCGGTCGACCTCAAGACCGGCAAGGGCGCGGCTGGACCTACAAGGGCGAGTCCGGCTCACCACCACGCCGCTCGTCTTCGTCGACCCCAGCCGGGCCGGCGACGTGAAAAAGAGCGGCGACCCGTTGTCCGGCACGCTCGTCCTGATCGGCGACGACGGCGGCGCGTTCCACGCCGTGCTCGCGCTCGACGGGAGGAAGCTCTGGACCGTCGAGACGACCAGCGCGATCCACGCGTCGGCCAACGTCGACGGCGGCAAGGTCGTCTTCGGCAACGACGGCGCCGAGATCTACTGCCTGAGCGCCGCCGACGGCAAGGTGGTCTGGAAGAAGACCGCCGGCGACCGCGTGAACGCCGCCCCGGCGATCGCGGGCGGGGTCGCGCTCGTGTCCGGGTGCGACGCGATCCTCCGCGCCGTGGCCGTCGCCGACGGGGCCGAGCGGTTCACGTTCGACATGGGCGCGCTGTCCGGCGCGTCGCCGGCCGTCGTCGGCGACCGGATCTACATCGGCACCGACCAAGGGCGCGTGCTGTGCCTGTCGGCAGACGGCAAGACGCGGCACTGGCTCAACGAACAGGTCGGCAACAAGGCGATGGTCTACGGCTCGCCGGCCGTCGCAGACGGCGTGGTCGTCGTCGGCGCCCGCGACCGCAAGGTCTACGGCCTCAACGCCGCCGACGGCAAGATCGCCTGGCAGTTCAAGACCCGCGGCGACGGCGACTCCTCCCCCGCGATCAGCGCGGGCCGGGTGTACGTCGGCAGCAAGGACAAGAAGCTGTACGTGCTCGACCTCAAGAGCGGCGAGAAGCTCGCCGAGTTCCAGGCCGGCCGCGGCATCGTCGCGCCGCCGGCGATCGGGCGGGGCGTCGTCGTCGTCGGCGACACGGCCGGGTCGCTGTACTGCCTGGAGCCGCAGTAGCACGTCGCGACGGCCCCGTGCCGGAATAGAATCGATCGGCGACGAAGCCCGAATGACGACGCGCGTCACTCGGGCTTCGTCATTGGAGTGTTCCGCCTTCCCCTCTCGCGAGGCGCCGCGATGGCCGAACCGCTCGACTACCGCAACCCCGGCACGCCCGCCGACGCGCCGCGGCCGAAGCCGGCCGTGCGGGCCGCAATCCCCGTCGACTTCGACACGCTCGTCACGCGCACCCCCGAGCCCGCCGCCGTTCGGGCGATCGAGGCGGAACTGACTCGGGCGCGGATCGAGTTCCACGTCGCCCACCACGGCGAGCAGACCGACCTGTTCGTGCGCGCCGGCGATTACCCCCGCGCATCGCTCATCGCAGTGGAGGTGTTCGTGCGGCGCAGGAAGTTGAAGTCGTCGCCCTGATCATGACGCGAGAGGCGCCCGAGCGGAATGCGACGGGGGCGCCCGTGTACGTTCTCGGCTGCTGACCGCCCGGGACGCGGGACGCGGCGAAAGCGCAAGCGGCCGCAGCGCTACTCGCGTGGCGACCGAACCGGAGTCACATCACTTCCCGATGCACCAGAGGTGCTTCTCGGTGCGGATGAACAGTTGCCCCTGCGCGATCGCGGGCGAGGCGAAGCAGGCCTCGCCGAGGTCGTTCTCGGCGACGACCTGAAACGTCGGCGTCCCCTTCACCACCCACGTCACGCCGTCGTCGTCGGGGAAGTAGACGTTCCCGCCCGCCTCGACGGCGCTGGCGCTGTGGCGGCGGCCGAGGCGTTCCTTCCACCGCACCTTCCCGGTCCTGGCGTCGAAGCAGCTCGCGATGCCGTTGTCGGCGACGATGAAGAAGTGGCCGGCGTGGTCGATCGGCGAGGGGACGTAGCTCACGCCCTTGTGGTCGCGCCACTTGACGTGCGTGTTCGTCACGTCGCCGGTGCCGCCGGGGTCGACGCCGAGGACGTGCAGGTCCGGGAAGCCGCCGGTGACGAAGAGGATGCCGCTCGGCGCGTCGTAGACGAGGCTCGCGACGAACTGCTCGGTGGGGCCCCGCATGTGCCAGATCAACTTCCCGGTGTCCGGGTCATAGCTCGCGACCGACTTGCTGCCGCTGAGCACGAGTTGCTTGCGCCCCGCGTGCTCGATCACGAGTGGTGTGCAGTACGAGCGCGTCTTGTTCGGCCGGTCGGTCCGCCACCGCTCCTGCCCGCTCGCCTTGTCATACGCGACGATCCACGCGTCGGCGTCTTGGTCGCAGTTGAGGATGACGGTGTCCTTGTAGAGCACCGGCGAACTGCAGAAGCCGTGGACGGAGTGGAACTCGCCCGGCACCTTGCGCCACACCTCGTTACCGTCGAGGTCGTAGCAGACGAGCACGATGTTCGGCCGCTGGAGGAACGAGACGTAGAGGTGCTTGCCGTCGGTGGCGGGGGTGGCGCTGGCGAAGCTATTGAGGTCGTGCTTCGTCTCCAGCGGGGCGCGCAGCACTTCCTTTTCCCAGAGCATTTTTCCGGTCCGCCGGTCGAGGCAGAGGAGCATTCGCCGCTGGTCGTTCTCGAGGGCGGTGGTGAGATAGACGCGGTCGCCCCAGACGACGGGCGACGAGTGGCCGCGGCCGGGGATGGGCGACTTCCACGCGATGTTGTCGGTCTCGCTCCACTTCGTTGGGATGTTCGAATCGGTCGAATGTCCTTCGCCACCGGGGCCGCGCCAGGCGGGCCAGTTGGGTCGTGGCGGTTGTGGTTGTTGATGTGGTGCCATCTGCCGCGAGCGCATGCGACGTCATCGCGATCGACGCGAGCAGCGCGGTAATGGGGTGAGCCCGTTCATCGCCCCCACAGCGGTCGACCGACTTCCCGAACGTGTTGCACGCTCGACGGCGGGCCCTTCGGGCCTGCGGCTAAAAGGGGGAAGGGGAGATGCGGGGTGCGCTGACTGCGAACCAACGGACACTTTCGGAAACCTTGCCGCGTTCGCGGGCACGACGTTCGACGACGACTTCATACCGACATTACTAGACGAGTCGCGGCGTGTTGGGAGGGGGCGATCCGCCGTCTTCGGGCAGGGCGGGGCCGAGCTTTTCGCGGAGGGCGGGGGGGATCGGGATCGAGCGCATCGGTGCGTCCTTGCGCAGCTCGCAGCAGACGCTGGTGATCTTGCCGAGCGCCATCCGCCGGCCATTCACGAAGAAGTCGACCTCGTAGTTGAACGATTTTTCGCCGAGTCGGGTGACGCGCAGTGCGAGCTCGACCGCGTCCTCGAACCGCACCGGGCCGAAGAAGTCGCACGCCGCCGACACGCGCGGCCAGCCGAGGTGCATCCCCTCGTGCTGCATCGAAACGGAGAGGCCGACCGAGCGGAAGAACGCGTGCTCGACCTCCTCCATCCAGCGGAAGTAGTTCGCGAAGTGCACGATCCCCGCCATGTCGGTCTCGGAGAACTGCACGACGCGGGTGATGGAGAAGGAGGCCGCCACGGGACAGGTTTTACTCCGGACGCGTCGTTTCACGAAGGCGGAAGACAGAGCGACCGAACGGATCGGGCACCCTCGGGCGACGTGTTCGCCGCGACGCGCCGCTACGCGCGCGGTCGGGTCACGATTCCGCCAGCGCGACGGACCCCTCCGCCACCGGGGCGGCGCCGGGCGTCGCGCCCGGCGGCTTTTGGAGCGGGATGCTCTGGGGGATCGGGGCCATCGTGCTCATCGGGTTGAAGACCTCTTCGACGCCGGGCTTGAAGACCTCGCCGACGAGGATCGCGGTGATGTCGTCCTTGTGTTGCGGG
Source organism: Phycisphaerae bacterium (assembly GCA_030448225.1). The sequence continues at coordinate 8,437 of JAUJNJ010000068.1, read as the reverse complement.
TAGTGCTTGACGAACTTCCCGAACGAGAAGGTGGGCGTGTAGAACGCGTAGACGAGCTTGCGGACGACCTGCATGCCGTCGCTGAGGTCGTCGCCCCACTTGGACAGCTGCGCGCCCGACGTGTCGCCGAGGGCGAGCGCCTCGTTGATCGAGTCGGCGGCGGCCTCGCCGCCCTTGAGGGCGAGGAAGACGCCGGAGGAGTACATCGGGTCGAGGAAGCCGAACGCGTCGCCGACGAGCACCCAGCCGTCGCCGGCGCAGCGGGTGGCGCGGTAGGAGAAGTCGCTGCACACGTGCACGGGGCCGCACCGCGTGGCGTCCTTCATGCGGTCCTGCAGGCCCGGGCAGTTGGCGAGTTCCTCGTCGAGGATCTGCTCGGGCGCGCCCGCGCGGTTCTTCACGAGGCGGTCGACGTCGCCGACGATGCCGACGCTCGTCACGTCGTCCGCCTGCGGGATGTACCAGAACCAGCCGTCGTTGGTGCGCGTCGAGACGACGAGCGTCGCGCCGGCGTTGCGCCCCTCGTCGCGCTTGCACCCCTTGAAGTGCGAGAAGACCGACGCCTTCTTGAGGTTCGGGTCCTTGCGCTGGATGCCGAGCCGGCGGGAGAGCATCGCGTTCATGCCGGTCGCGTCGACGACGACCCGCGCGTCGACGCGCGTGGGGGCGGCCTCGCCCTTGCGCTGCACGAGCACGCCGCGGGCGGCGGGGAGGTCGTCGCCGGTGCGGCTCGGCTCGAGCAGCACGTCGACGACGTTCGCCTCCTGCCACACGGTCGCGCCGTGCTCGGCGGCGTTGTCGAGCATCATCTCGTCGAACTGCGCCCGGTTGAGCTGCCAGGTGACGCTGCACTCGTGCGGGTTGCGGTCCTCGAAGAAGAACGGCGCCGAGTCGCGGCCGCTGGCGGTCACGAACTGCACGCTGTGCTTGCGGACGAAGTCGCTGTCGTTCAACTTCGGCAGCATGCCGAGGCGCTCGAACGTCCAGTACGTCTCGGGCATGAGCGACTCGCCGATGTGGAAGCGCGGGAACTTCGCGCGCTCGACGACGAGCACCCGGTGGCCGGCCTTGCCGACGAGCGTCGCCACCGTCGCCCCGGCCGGGCCGCCGCCGATCACCACCACGTCGTACGACTCGTTCATGGGTGCGTCCTCGGGGTCAGGGGTCAGGAGTCAGGAGTCAGGCGTCTCGCGTTGCCGCGGTTGCTGCGATCAGGCACGCGGGAGTTATCCGGGCCCCGCGCCGCTGCCGTTCGCGCCGTTGCCGCCGCGGAGGTTGAGGCCGTTGCCGACGATCTTATGCCCGTTGGATTTGGGCGGCGCGCCGTTGTCGACGTTCAGGACGATCTCGATCACCTCGATCGCGGGCTCTTCGTTGCAGTAGATCGTGCCGACCCGGCCGTACAGCGCCTCGGTCGCCGCGCCGGGGCCGAAGAGGCTCAGCACCGGGCCCGCCGCGGGGAAGCGCAGGAACCAACGCGGCTTCACCCGCCGCAGCACGTTGTGCTTGATGAGCACCGCGCCCAGCGGCAGTTCCTTGGCGAGGATCTCGTCGCGCACGGCCGGGTCCATGTAGCGGAAGTCCATCCGCACGACGCCCCACTCCACGGTTCGGTCGTCCCGCCCGACCGGCGTGAGCGTGATCTTCCGCGTGTACAGGTCGCCGTCCTGGTGCTCCTCGTGCACGTGGACCGACAACGGCCGCCCGTGGTGCCGCTCGAGCACCTCCGTCATGTGGTTGTGGTGGACGAGAAGCTGGTCCTGCGGGTGCGGGATCTCGTCCGGCTGAACGATCACGCACTCGGGCACGAACGGCGCGTCGCCGATAACGAACGGCCGACACAGGTCCGTCAGCGCCGCCTCGGCGACTGGCAGGTCGGAAAGTTTGTTGCCGCTCGTGACGCTCATGGGAATCTACTGCGTGGTGCGTAGTGCGTAAGAAGATGCGTGTCGCCGCGATTATCTTTTCTTCTTACGCACTACGCATTACGCGTTATGCACTCTCACGTGTACCGAATCCCCCGGTGCTCGGGCTCGAAGAAGCGCGGCAGCAGGGTGTCGACCTTCAGAAGCCCCTCGCGGGTGAGGCGGATTTCGTCGTCACCCATCGACGCGACGCCCTCGGCGACGAGCGAGTCGAAGCCGTCCTTGAATTCCTTGAAGATCTCGACCTCGAACTTCCTGCGGAAGTACGACGCGTCGAGCTTCCCGGTCTTGAGCTGAAGGATCATCTCGCGGATGAGCCGCTGGTGGTCGCTCACTGGCAGCGCGCGGTTTACGGGCAGCTCACCGGCGTCGAGGGCGGCGATGTAGGTTTCCCACGAGTCCAGGTTCTGGTAGTGCACGCCCTGGAAGTGGCCGAAGCTCGCCACGCCGGTCGCGACGAGGTCGGCCCCCCGCCACAGCGAGTCGCGGTAGACGAACCCCGCGTGCGTGCTGGGCTTCACGAGCGTGTAGCCGCTCGAGGCGACGTAGCCGGCGGCCTCGAACTGCTTGTAGGCGTAGTCGACCCACGCCCGCTTCTGCGCCCAACTGGCGACGGTCGAGACGCCGCCGTGCTCGCGTGCCTCCTTGGCGATCCCGGTGTTGTAGGGGACCTCCATCTGGTAGATCGTGACGCTGTCGGCGTCGAGTTCCATCGCCTTGGCGACGGTCATCTTCCACTTGTCCTCGGTCTCGCCGAGCATGCCCGCGATCAGGTCGATGTTGACCTGTTTGAAGCCGGTGTTCTTGATCCACTCCCACGCGCGGAAGATCTCCGGCGTCTTGTGGGCCCGGCCGTTGATGCTCAGGACGTCGTCGTCGAAGTGCTCGACGCCGAGGCTGAGGCGGGTGACGCCGATCTCCTTGATCGTCTGGAGCTTCGATTCCTTCAGCGTGCCCGGCTCGGCCTCGAACGTCACTTCCTTGGCCGCGTCCCAGCGCCAGTTCTCGTTGATCCGCCCGACGAGGCGCTTGAGCTGTTCGTTCGACAGGTACGACGGCGTCCCGCCCCCGAAGTAGACGAACTCGAACTGCCGCCCCTTGAGCCCCTCGCGGCCGGCGTAGAGCGCGATCTCGCGCGACAGGGCCGACAGGTACACCTCGATGTCCGAGGCGTTCTTGTCGGTGTAGACGCGGAAGTAGCAGAACTTGCACCGTTTGCGGCAGAACGGGATGTGCAGGTAGAGCCCCAGAGGCGTGTTCGGCTCGGCCGGCCGGTCGAGCGCGCCGACGATCGCCGACTTGTGCTGGGGCGACCAGACCGAAAACGGGGGATAGTTGGCAACGAAGTAGCTGCCGACCTCGGTCTTCTTCGTCTCGGCTGGCAATGTTTCGAGCTGCATCGGCCACCTACTCCCGCGGCAAAACTCGGGGCTCCGGAAGTGATACTACAAGATACGGGCCTCGGTTGAAGATGTCACTTGTTTGGACAAGTTTTCTGCGGGCGAGGCGGGCTGAGCGGCGGCAAGGTGCGGCGGGCGGGGCGGTTATGGCGAAGCGGGCAGCGGGCGGCTGGCGAGCAGGATCTGCACGGTATCGGTGAACTGGCGGAACTGGATGATCCGCCCGTCGCGAATGTCATACACGTGGGCGAACGCGGCCGTCATCGACCGCCCGGTGGCCCTGTGGGTGCCGCGGTACTCGCCGATCGCGACGACCGTCTCGCCGGCGTCGAGCCACTGGTGGACGGGGGCGGTCCAATCGGTCCAGTCGACGCGGAAGCGGGCGAACACATCGTTCAGCACGACGTCCGCCCCGACGTGCCGCCCGCCGTTGGGAAAGCCGTCGTTCTGAATCCACTCGATGTCGGGCGCGAAGAGTTGGCGGATCGTATTGGCGTCGCGCGAGGCGAAGGCGTCGTAGAGGCGTTGGACGGTCTCAACGTTTGTCATGTTCGGCGGCGACTCGTGCGGGGACTGTCACACGACGCGGGCGTGCTTCGACGCGCACTCTTGAACCGTTTGCGTCGGCGTCGGTCTAGCGTGGTGACGCCAACCCTCCTTAGATCGCCATCCGGTAGATGCTCGCCAACTGCGCCTCGTCCACCGGCCGCGGACCTTCGCCACCTTCGTCTGGTCGAGGCGCCGGCCACGCCCGCGTCGGCGAGGCGGCGGGCCGCCGGCGTCGAGAAGGGCTCGACGCGCGCGGCGAGGGCCTTCGGCCGAGGTCGGCGTAGGGGTTGCCGACGTCGCCCGAGGCGTTGAAGCGGACGACGTGCGGCAGCATCATCCCGACCGCCACGCCGCACGACGTTGCACCGCCACGCCTGCTGGCGCCAAGTGCGGCGCGCCGAGATCGAGTTCTCGATCGCCGCGCCGGCGACGCCGGAGCAGCATCTGCTCGCGGGCGGCGGTGTCGGCCGGGCTGCGGGTCACGCGTCGAACGCCGGCACGAGGATCCGCCACGCGTCGAGCGACAGCGCCCGCGACACGTCGTTCCGCTTCGTCGTGCCGGCCGACACCGGGCGACGGCGTCGATCCTCGTCGCGGCCGCCACCTTCGGTGTTGCGGTCGCGGTCAGCTCCGGGTCGAGCACCGCCAGTGCGGGCAGGGCACGCTTCGTCGCCGCAGGCCATCTTCTGGTGCCGGGGTCGGTGATCGCGCCGCGTAGTCGGAGTGCGTCGCTCCCGGTGCCGGCGGTGGTCGGGACGGCGATCAGCGGGAGCATCGGGCCCTTCGCCTTGCCGGTGCCCCAGTAGTCGACCATCTTGCCGCCGCCGCTGAGGATGAAGTTGATCCTTGGGCGCAGTCCATCGAACTGCCGCCGCCGAGGCCGATGATCAGGTCGAAGCGCGAACGCCTTGGCGGCGATCACGCCCCGGCCGACGTGGATCGTCGGGTTCTCGCCCACCTCGTCGAACACCTGCACCGGAGCCGCGCCCGGTACAGCGCGACCGCACGGCCCGCTCGACGTGCCCGGCCTCCTTGATCCCCGGGTCGGTCACGAGCAGCACGCGTGCCGCCCTGCGTTTGGGTGATCTGGCCGATCGTCGAGGCTGCCGGACCCGAAGACGACCTTAACCGCCGATCCCCGGATGGATTGAGGTTCGTTACCGGCGGGAGATATCATCGTGGGTTCATTGATTAGGAACATTACCAGACAGGAACGACGCCGCCCGCAATGATCTCAGGATTCGGGTGATAGCTGCGGGGCGCCAAGACGCGCCGGCCGGTACGAGCCGCCGCCATCTCCGGGATAGCCGCGTCTAGCTCGAAGTCCGGCACCTCGTCCGGAGTCAGCGGGAACGAGCACGAACTGTGCCGCCCGCGCAACCGCTTCCACCGTCATGGAAGAGGGGATCTGACCTGCTTTTTGGTTGAGGTAGAACAGTTCGGCTATCGTGATCGCCGAGGACGTAGATGACGGCCGTTCCCGCGGTGCCTGCGTCCTCGACGCCCTCGCCCGCGGTCCGAGCCGAGACGATCCGATCACCAGTACGGCAGTGTCGGCGACGAAGGATTCAACGTTCGCCCTCGCCCAGCTTGAGGGGCGTCACCCGTCGAGATCCGTCCTCCACGCCGTCCGAATCTCCTGGAGGGCCGCGTCAACGTCGAAGTTCTCGGGGAGCGCCCTTGAAGGCACCATACAAGTCCTGCGCGCACGCTGCTCCGCCGCCGCCCGCAGGTGATCACCCACCAGCAGCAACTGCTCGTGCGCGAGTCGAAACCATCAGTCGATCTCGGGCAGCGTAACCTGGCTCGGCGAACGTGGCCCTCAGGTACGGCGGCGAACGAGGCGGCACCGGGTCCGACATCGCCCCTTTACCCCATCGCGCTCTCGCCGTCGGTCCAGCCTAGCACCGTATTGATCACGGGAACACGGCCATCGCCTCGGGCTCGGGGTGGTCGATCTGGAACGCGCGCTGGCGGTACAGGTGCTGGAACAGGTTGCCCTCGTGCGGCTGGTCCCAGCTGAGCTTGAACGTCTCGATCGGGCCGATGTTGAGCCGGTCGATGTTGTCGGCGGCCATCACCGCGCGGGCGAACTTCTTGTCGCGCGTGATCACCGTGCCGACGAGCGTGCTGCCGATCGCCTCGGGCATCTCGGCGGTGGGGCACTCGACGACGGCGGCGTAGGGGAACAGAAACTCCTTGTTCGCCAGCGCGTGCTCGCGGTCGCAGCGGACGATCGTCGGCAGCAGGTACGTGCAGCGGCCGATCGACTGGAGCCGCGGCGTGCCGCGGACGCGCTGCGTGACGTCCTCGGCGCCGCCGGCGGCGACGAGGCCGTCGATCATCGCGTTCATGCGCTGCGGCATCGCCGGGTTGGCGAAGGCGGCGATCTGCGCGTTCGGATCGTCGGCGGGGAGGGCCTTGATGTCCTTGAGCTTGTGGGCGATCGCCTCGGCGATCTTGTCGCCGTGCTTGGGGGTCCAGACGCCGCTGGCGTTGATGCACGAGCGCCCGCCGTTGGCGGCGATGCTGGCGGCCATGAGGTCGACGTGCCGCTCCCACTCGTCGGCCGCGTCGTCGCCGAGGATCACCTTGCTGAAGCCGGGGCCGTGCAGTTCGACGCGCGGGTCGTGCGCCCACGCCTTGGTGGTGGACGCGTCGCCGAAGAGCATCGAGCGGTCGACGGTCTGCAGGATCGTGCCCGAGCCGCCGTGGTCGGTCGGGTAGAACCCGAACGCCTCGCGCGGGATGCCGGCGGCGGCGAAGCTCTCGATCACCCGCAGGGGGGTCCAGGGCTCCTCGCGACCGGGCTTGAGGACGATCGGCGTCTTGAGCGCGACGGCCGGGATCCAGAGCGAGTGAACGCCGGGCGAGTTGCTCGGCAGGATCGCGCCGAACACCTTCGCTTCGCGGAACCACGAGAGCATGCGGCCGTCGTCGTCGCCGAAGCCGTTGTCGAGGATCGACAGGTCGAACCCACGCGTGAGGCCGGCGAGGATCACGTCGATCTCGTCGAGCGTGCGGTGGATCTTCTTCGCGTTGCCGCGGCAGTAGCCGTGCGGCATGCCGGTGGTCGACGAGAGCTGGCGGACGTAGTCGTCGAACGTCTGCTTCTCGTCGCCGATCGGCAGCGCGGCGGTCATGAAGATGTCGGCCGCCTTGCGGCACATCTTGATGAGGTCCGCCACCTTGAACTGCTCGAGCACGTCGTAGTCCATGCGCTTGATGTCGCGCGCGATCAGCCCGGAATTCGCCTGGCTGACCCGGGCGAACGGCTCGCCCGTCGCGTGGTGCAGGACCTGGACCTTGTCGACCGACTCGTACGGCTTGCCGTGACGCAGGATGGGGATGTGGAGCATCGTGTTACGTACCAGTTCGTGTGGGGGGCCAAATCTCGGCAAGACGAATCTCGAGATCGTCAAACGGTGGCAGGCGGACGGCGGCATCGTCCTTTGCTGTAACGGTCGGGACGTACTCCTTGCCTTCCAGCCGGTATCCCTCGACCACCTTTACCATCGGATCGAAGATCCAGTGAAAGGGTACGCCTGAATCTCGATAGAGCTTGAACTTGTCGCCGCGATCGACGTGGCGGTTGGAGGGTGAAAGAACTTCGACGCACAGGTCGGGCGGCCCCTCGAGGTACTGTTCGCCGACGAAGTGAGACCGGGCCATCGAAAAGAACATGATGTCCGGGCGGCGGACGTTCTGTTCGCCGAAGTACGTGTCGATGTCAGCGAGCACCCGGCCGAGTTTGCCCGATCGCACGTAAGGCACGAGAACCACGAGAAGACTCGTCGTAACGTGCTCGTGATCCACGTTAGGGCTCGGACTCACGACCACCTCCCCGTGGGCGAGCTCGTAACGCGTCTTGTTCGGATCCTCCGGGAGTTTCATAAACTCCGCGGCGGTCATCCGGCCGGTCAGTGTCGACATCGCAGCACCTCAACGATCAGTATACGCCCTCCACGACCGACACGCCGAGTTGCTGGAACGGCTGGACGTTGCCGGCGCCGTCCCACGGGTAGGGCTCGCACGGGGGGCGGCGGATCGCCTGGTCGCGCTCCATGAAGCGGGGGATGAACGTCTCCTTCGTCAGCGTCGTCAGCATCACGCGGCCGATCTTGCCGTAGTCGACGTTCTCACCGGCGTTGGTGGGGTTCACGATCTCGACCACCGCGCGGGGCTGGGGCGCGTGGTAGATCACCTCGTGATTGTCGGCCGGGTCGAACGGCTTGTGCGTCGCGAGGCCCATCAGCGTGTTGCCGTAGGTCGGGACGAAGTCGATCCCGGGCGCGAGTTCCTCGCGGGCGAAGCGGTGGAACTGCGGCGTGAGCTCGGTGCCGCCGCAGAAGATGCCGGTGATGCCATAGTGGGCGAGGTCGATCTTCTCGGCCAGCGCCTCGAGCAGCTTCGGCGTGGTGAACATGCACTTGATGTTCGGGTGGCTGCGGAGGATCGTCAGCGCCTGGTCGATGGCGTGGTTCTTGTAGAGGTTCGCCTCCTGGATCTCGCCGCGCTTGATCAGCTTGATGACCCAGCGCGGGTCGAGGTCGACGCTGAACG
>JAUJNJ010000067.1 GCA_030448225.1 Phycisphaerae bacterium | reverse complement strand
CGGGCGTGGCGCGGAGGTCGTAGCCGCAGGCGGGGCAGAGCGTTCGGTTGCGCCTGTGTCGCCGGCGTAGGGCACGCCGGGCTAAGAGCAGAGGCAGTACGAGCGCGACGCCGACAAGGGACCAGTAGGGAAGGGCGAGGGTGCGGTGGTAGCGGCTCTCGCTGAACCCGTCCAGGTTCAGGTACCCGAACCCAAGCAAGTTCCTCCGCGAGCCGGCCATCGCCGTCAGCAGCTTTTGCCCCGCCACCCCACGGTCCAATGCTCGCGATTGCCAAGTCCAGCGGGGGCCGTAGTACTCCTTGCCGCGGCGCCCTATGACGGACAGGTACAGGCGCCCCTCCTGCGACTTCGCCAGGCACGTCAGGCTTCGATCGGGAGCGACGCGGCTGGCGCTATCCGCCCGCCAGTGACTCCGGACCCACAGCACGCACACGGCCAAGCACAGCAGCAGTGAGAGGGTGGCGCAGAAGGTGAATAGGCGGCGGCGCACGGGCGGCATCGTACCACCGGAGCGTCGACCCAATGAGGCGGACAGCGTCGTTGAATGCCTGACGTCTGGAGGTGATGGCCGCCGTTGTCGCCGGCGTCACGCTGCGGGACGCCGCCAGTGGTTCGCTCGTCTTCGCCGCCGCGGCGTGGTTTAATCGGCCGCATGACCACCCTCGGCGTCGGCATCATCGGGAGCGGCTCGATCGCGCTGCAGAACCACCTGCCGGGCTTCGCGATCTGCCCGGACACCCGCGTCGTCGCGCTCTGCGACACGAACCCGGCCGTCCTCGAACGGGCGAGCCGGGAGACCGGGATCGCGGTCGCGCTGACCGACTGGCGGGAGGTGCTGACGCGCGACGACGTGCACGCGGTGGTGATCGCCACGCCGAACGTCTCGCACGCGCCGATCGCCACCGCGGCCGTCGCGGCGGGGAAGCACGTGCTGTGCGAGAAGCCGATCGCGATGAGCTTCGCCGAGAGCCTCGCCATGCTCGCCGCCGCCGAGCGGGCCGGCGTGCGGCACATGACGGCGTTCACGTACCGGTTCGTCCCCGCGATGCGCTACATGCACCACCTCGTGAGTCGCGGCGACGTCGGGCGGCCGTACCACTTTCGCGCCAGCCGGTTTCAGGACTGGGGCGACCGCGACCTCGGCTGGCGGCAGGAAAAGCGCATGGCCGGCACGGGGGAGATCGGCGACATGCTGAGCCACCGGATCGACTACGGCCACCTGCTGATCGGCCCGATCGCCCGCCTCGTCGCCCGCACCCGCCGGTTCGTCGACGACCGCAAGGGCCACGCGTCGGACCTGGAAGACTGGGTGTCGGTCATCGCCGACTTCGACGCCGGCGCGACGGGGAATTTAGAAAGCACGAAGCTCGCCAGCGGCCGCGGCGAGGGGCTGTACGGGCAGGACGTGTGCGAGGTGAACGGCTCCGACGGCACGATCGCCTACACCACGCAGCGGCCGCTCGAACTCCGCGTCGGCAAGCTCGGCGCGAAGGACCTGGAGACGATCCCCGTCCCGCGCGAGTTCCACGTCATCCCCGGCTCGGGGCGCGACCCCGCCGCCGGCGACCCGGTGAAGACATTCCGCTACGACCAGAACTTCGAGTTCGTCGACGCGATCCGGAGCGGCCGCCCCTGCCGCCCGTCATTTTCCGACGGCGCGCGGGGGCAGGGCGTGATGGACGCGATCGTGCAGTCCGACGCCGAGCGGCGGTGGGTGGACGTGCCGCGGGTTGGGAATGACCAATGACCAAGCCTCAATGACCAACATGACCAATGACTGAATGACCAATAGCGGTGCGGTTAGCCCTACGAACGTACTCCGACGGCCGCCGGTCCGGAGGCGAGAGGCGATGCATGGCGATCATCGACTACGGCACGCCGAAGCCGCCCGACCCGCGGCCCCGTTTCCGCTGGCTCATCGACGTGTTCTCCTCGGGTGCGCTGGTGAGCGTGCTGCTGCTCGGCCCGATGACCGACCACGTCCTGCTCGGGGGGGCCGGTTCGGGGAGTCTCATGTTGCTCCGGATCTTAAGCGTCCCGGTGACCGCGGCCATCGCGGCGGTCGTATACGTCGCGGGACTGCGGAACGCTCGGCCGGCAGTACAGACCGGCGTCGCTGCCGCGTTCGGCCTGATGGCAGTCTCCCCGATGTACGTTCTTCTAGTTGCGATGCAAATCTTGTAAGCGGCCGCAGACGAACGTCCCGAGCTCATTCCGCAGAACGCGCTGCGGGTGCGGTGAGGGGCGCGTGGCCCCTTCCGAAACGAGACGTACCCTCACCCGCCGCGCGCTTCCGTCGTGACGGGGCGCGTCCATGGGTCGGGCCGATGGGGCGCAGTTGATCCGCCACTGCGTCGGACACGCGCCGGAGGTTCGATGCCCGTTAACGTCGAGATTAAAGCCCGCGTTCGTGACTACGCCGCCCTGCTGGCACGCGCACAGGAACTGGCGGACGGGCCGCCGGTGCTGATGATTCGGCAGGAGGACACATTTTTCCGCGTGCCGGCCGGGCGGTTGAAGTTGCGGGTGATCGACGGGGGGCGGGGGGAGTTGATCGTCTACCGCCGGGCGGACGAGGCGGGGCCGAAGGCGTCGGAGTATGACATCGCGCCGGTCGCGGACCCGGCCCGCCTGCGGGCGGTGCTGGCGGCGGCGCTGGGGGAGGTCGGCGTCGTGCGGAAGGAGCGGACCCTCTGCCTCGTCGGCCAGACGCGCGTCCACCTCGACCGCGTGGAGGGCCTCGGCGATTACATGGAACTGGAAGTCGTCCTGCGGACGGGCCAGAGCGTGGAGGACGGCCGACGCGTGGCGGACGAGTTGATGCGGCAGTTGGGCGTGAACGCCGCCGATCTCGTCACCGGCGCGTACACGGACCTGCTGGCGGGTCGGTGAGAGTTGGGTATTCGTGATGAGTGTGGTGGAACGACCTCCACCGCATCTTCACACGGGGCCCGGAGCGTCAGTGCGTGCCAGACTATCCCGAAGAATCCCGCCGGCGCCTACGCCCTGGACCGGCGTGGAAGCGCAGCTAGCGTTCCGACGAATCCGTCTTCCGCGACTCCACCACCGCACCACCACCACTCTTTACCCCCACTCCCCACTCCCCACTCCCCCACTCTGCCACTCCCCACTCCCCCTCACCCTCTCCCGCACGAGGTACAGGCGGTTGTCCTCGACGCGGTACATCATCGGGGCGACGAGGATCTTCGGATAGCGGTGTTGAGCCGGCGGGCCTCGCCGACGACGAACTCGGCCGCGTCGCCGATCTCGAACATCGGGGCGAACTGGTTGAAGTGCTCCTCGGCCCGGTCGCGCGCCCACCCGGCGTTGTCGACCAGGCCCTGCACGAACGCGTCGCGGCGCGGCCAGGCCGGACATGCCGCAGTTCGTGTGCCCGACGACCGCGATCGCCTCGGCGCGCCCACGGCGATCGCGAACGACACCTTGAACTCGCTATGGCGCAGTGTTCGCGCCGCCGCCGCGGATCACGTAGGCGAAGTTGTCGGGCGTGCGGAGCACCTTGCGGTTGTCCATGCACATGCCGATCAGCAGGCGGGCGCGGACGTACGGGTCGAACGCGCCCGAGGTTGTGGTACTCGAGCAGCAGCCCGATCGGCGTGTCGCGGTAGGCCGGGGAATCTGTCGGGCGTGGTGACGGGGATCAAAGGCTTCCATCGGGGCTGGCACCATACCCGCTCGGCCCGCCCGCGTCACATCCGGCTGGCCCGGCGCGGCGCGTCCGATAAGATCGGGCGGAACGGGCCGCGCGCGCCACGGGGCGGGCGTCGACCGCGGAGGTGCCCGCTGAAGCGGCCACGCCGGTCCCGGCGACGGCGACCTTGTCCACCCGAAGACGCCCTCTATGCGAAGCCACCTTACGCTCTTCATCCCCTGCTGACGCTGTTCCTCGCCGCCGCCGCCGCGCTGTGCGCGTGGCGAGACGCCGACGACGGAGATTCAGGACGCCGCCGCCGCCGCGCCGGCGCCGCGCATCCGGCTCGAGCGGTTCATCCGCAAGCCTCGACCGGCCGGTGGCGATCCTTCCCGACCCCACGGTCGCCTGCTGGCGGTCGAGCAGACCGGGCGGGTGCTGCTGCTCGACGACGCCGGCACCCCGGCCAAGACGGCGCCGTACCTCGATCTGTCGAAGGCGGTCTTCGTCGAGTACGAGTGCGGGCTGCTCGGGCTCGCCTTCCACCCGAAGTTCGCCGAGAACGGCCTGCTCTACGTCAACTACACGGCCAGTTGCCCGAACCTCAAGACGTTCGTCTCCAGGAGTTCAAGGTCGAGGCGGGCGACCGCGTCGACCTCGCGACCGAACGCGTCGTGCTCACGATCGACCAGCCCTACCCGAACCACAACGGCGGGCACCTCGCGTTCGGCCCCGACGGCTACCTTCTACGTCGGCACCGGCGACGGCGGCGTATGCACGACCCGCAGGGGCACGGGCAGAACACCAAGTCGCTCCTGGGGAAGATGCTGCGGATCGACGTCACGCCGCGAGAAGTACGCCGTGCCGAAGGACAACCCGTTCGTCGGCGACGCGGCTACGCGCCGGAGATCTGGGCGAGGCCTGCGTAACCCGTGGCGTTACGCGTTCGACCCGCCACCGGCGTGCTCTACGCGGCGGACGTCGGGCAGGAGTTGTGGGAGGAGATCGACGTGATCACCAAGGGCGGCAACTACGGCTGGCGCATCCGCGAGGGGCTGCACGACCTCCACCCGGTGCCGAACCCGCCCAAGACGATCGACCCGATCTTCGAGTACTCCACAACCGCACCGCCGCCAGCGTGACCGGCGGCGTCGTGTACCGCGGGAAAAGATCCCGCTCGTCGGGTGGTACCTGTTCGCCGACTACTCCGACGGCCGCATCTGGGGCCTGAAGTACCAGGGCGGCAAGGTGCTCGCCCACGCCCTGCTGATCGACCCGAAGGACCTCGCCCGCAACGGCGGCCAACGCCGACCCAGCCGAGCAGCTTCGGCCTCGACGCCGGCGGCGAGCCGTTCCTCTGCGACGCCAACGGCCCGGTCTACCGCATCGTTCCTGCCGACGAGAAGTGATCGGGAAGAATTGAACCACGGAGACACGGAGACACGGAGGTCGGGAAAGAGAAGACGAGGATGGAGGCTGGAGGATGGAAGATAGAGGATGGAGGATGGCCGAAGACGGGACGCGCGGTCACTCCCCTTCTGCCATCCTCCATCCTCCGATCCGCCATCCTCGTATGCTCTTCCTACCTCCGTGTCTCCGTGTCTCCGTGGTTCAACTCCGACGTCCCGCCAGCCACTTTAAGGGCTTCTCCTACTGGAAACCCGGTGTGCTCCAACCCGTGAAGCCGCGGGAATCTTTTGCCGGTTTTCCCTTGCGGCGGCGAAAACCGGAAATATAGTTTCCGTTGGCAGGTGGCGGGTTTCGTCGATCGGCATCAGGAAGACTGCTTCGTGTTCGTTCATTCCTCCCCGTTCCGGTTCGCAAGTTGGGGCGCCCGGCACGTCGCCGGGCTCGTCTCCGACCCTCCCCGCATCGGTTGGCGTTTCAACCTCTTTCAGTTCGGCCCGGAAAGAACCGTCCGCGATTATCGGGCCGTGGCGAGGGTGCGTCCTAGCGCTTCGACGACCCTTGCGTTCCGTGTTTAGAGAGCCGCAATGGCCAAGAAGCTGTATGTCGGGAACCTGAGCTATCAGGTCGATAGCTCGGAACTGGAGCAACTGTTCTCGCAGCACGGGCAGGTGCTGTCGGGCGCAGGTCATCAACGACCGCGACACCGGCCGGGCAAGGGCTTCGGCTTCGTCGAGATGGCCGATGACGGCGAGGCCGAGGCGGCCATCGCCGCCCTCAACGGCCAGCAGCACGGCGGCCGCGCGCTGACCGTGAACGAGGCCAAGCCCCGCGAGGACCGCGGCGGGGGCGGCGGCGGCTACGGCGGCGGCGGCGCCGCAGCGGCGGCGGCGGATACGGCGGCGGGGGCCGCAGCGGCGGGGGCGGCGGCTACGGCGGCGGCGGCGGGGGCCGCAGCGGGGGCGGCGGCGGCTACGGCGGCGGCCGCAGCGGCGGCGGCGGCGGCGGCCGCGACCGGTACTGACCCGGCCCGCGGTCTCCCGCCATTCCTCAACCATCAACGAAGCCCCCGTCCGAAAGGATGGGGGCTTCTTCTTGCGCGAGGTGAAGCGAGGCGGCAAGCCGCACCCGCACCGCCGACGCCGAGACGTGAGGGCGCGGCCATCGGGAAATGCGGCGGCCGTCCGGTCCCCTCTCCCCCGTACGCGGGGGAGAGGGTTAGGGTGAGGGGCCGAGCGGAAGAGGTTGTGGAGTGGTGGGTGGCGGGAGTGCCCCCGCCTTCCCACGCCACCACTCAACCACCCCACCACCCCACCACCCCCACCGCCCCCGGGTTCCGCCCTCACCCCCTGCCCTCTCCCCCCGGGTACGGGGGAGAGGGAGGCGCTCTGACCGACGAAAGGTGTCGGTGCACGATGGGGCATTTGTTGCGTCGTGCGGCGCGCACGCGCGATGATGACGTGCCACGCCGGGGCAGAGCGCAGCACCGCCCCGGATCGGCACGCAGACGCCTTTCGATTTGGCAGATTCGTATTCGCGCAAGCCGTTCTGACCGGCCTCGCAGGCGAGCCGGGCTAGACGAAGAGCTTCCAAAAGTGCCGGTCCGCGAGGAATGTCATCCTGAGCCGCAGCGAAGGATCTCCCGCGGTTCCAGCGAGAACCGGGGAGATCCCCTTCGCTGCGGCTCAGGATGACAACCTGCTGAACGCGGTACGTTTGGACGCTCCAAATGTGCGGCCACATCAATCGACCGACGAGGGGCAAGGGGGCGAGGAGCACACGTCCAACACCGCTGGGTACGGGGGAGAGGGAGTAAGTGCTCTGACGACCAAACGTGTCGGTGCACGACGGTGCATTCGTCACGTCGTGCGGCGCGGACGCGCGGGATGACACGTCCCACGCCGCGCCGGGGCAGAGCGCAGCGCCGCCCCGGATCGATGCGCCGACTCGTTCCGAACTTCACTGGGTCCCGTATTGGCGCCATCGGGCAGCGGGCGTCACCCCTGGCGCGCCGTCTGACGCGGGTCGCGAGCGAGCCTGCTAAGTGCCTACCCGAGTCACCCACAACGGGCCCTGCGGGCCCGCGGCGAAACGGGGGATGTCGGGTTGTTCGGATGGGCACTAAACAGGGCGTCACACCTCGACCGTGCGTTCAAGGGCGAGGGGCCCACACGTTCGGCGCATCTTCGTCTTTCAAAACGACAGGGCCGGGTGCGCGAAGAACAATCCGCGCACCCGGCCATGGACCTTCACCGAATGCCAAACGCCCCACCCGCCAGAGTTCGTTCACGCGCGTTCCGACTCCACCGTCGCCGGCGTGACCGCCACCGGCTCGATCGGGAAGCCGCGGGCGTCCTGCACTTCCTCCTCGAGCTTGCCCGGCGTGTCGCGCCACAGCAGGGCGAACAGCACGAGGCAGGCGATCGCGCCGGCCGCCGGGATCATCCAGACGGTCGTCCAATCCACCACCTGTTGCACGCCGGCCGGGCCGGCCACTTCCTTCGTGTACGACTGCACGATCTGCCCGGAGATGATGTTGCCGAGCCACATGCCCACGCCGTAGGTGAGGAAGCTGAACAGCGCCTGCGCCGACCCGCGGATGGCGGCCGGGGCCTTGTTGTCGGTGTGGATGAACCCTGCGGCGAGGAAGAAGTCGAAGCACACGCCGTGCAGCAGCACGCCGAGCACCACCAGCGCGTAGGGCCGCCCCACGCTGAACAGCCCGTAGCGCACGGCCCACGCCGCCATGCCGACGGCGAGCACCCACTTCATCCCGAGGCGCCGCAGCGCGATCGGGAGCAGGAGCATGAACGCGATCTCGGAGAACTGCCCGAGGCTCATCACGACCGAGATCTTCTCCACCCCCAGGCTACCGAGGAACGCGCCGGCGAAGCCGTAGTAGAACGCCAGCGCGATCGTGATGAAAAAGCTGATGCCGAAGAAGACCGCGAACCCGGGATCGAGCAGCAGGCGGAACGCACGTCCGAACGGCACCGCCCCGGCCCCCTTCCCGGGCGGCGGCGTGTGCGGGAGCATGAAGCTGAACAGGCCCAGCGCCAGCGAGAACGCGGCCGCCAGCAGCAGCGGGCGGTTGGTCTCGGCCGACCCGGCCGGCAGGAGGAACCCGACGGCCCACCCCGCCGCGATCCAGCCGATCGTGCCGAGCACGCGCAGGCTCGGGAAATCGCGCGTCGCGTCGGGGATGTTCGCGAACGCCAGCGAGTTGGAGATCGCCAGCGTCGGGTTGTAGAGCAGCGCGTAGCCGAGCGAGACGTACCAGAGCGTGTCGTAGTCGCGCACCTGCGCCATCGCGTAGAGCAGTCCCGCCCCGGCGAGGTGGAAGATCGCCATGAGGTACTCGCTCGCCATGAAGCGGTCGGCGAGTTGACCGGCGACCATCATCGACACGATCGCGCCGAGCGCCATCGTGCCGTAGAGGCTCCCGACCTGCGCGTTGTTGAACCCGAGACCGCCGGCGGCCGTCGGCGCGAGCAGGTAGTTGGCCCAGACGACGAACCACGCGCCCCACACCGCGAACTGCAGGAACATCATCACGCTGAGCCGCGCCCGCAGCCCGAGATCGAGCGGCGGCGGCGACCCGGCCTCGGCGAACGGCGTGCGGTAATCGATCGGTGCTGCGGCGTCTGCCATGAACGGCTCCTCGGAAACGGTGGACGTGCGCCGCTCCGACGAATCGAACGACCGGGCGGCTGAAAACGGGCGTGTCAGGAATTTAGAACACCGGCCGAGGCCGTGCAAACAAACGGGCGTGGTGCGCCGCGCGCCCCGGACCGCCCGGCGCTTTCCGCGAACGGTCGGTACAGTCGCCGTGACGTCGTACAACCGGCTCGCCTGCGAGCCGCGTCAGACGGCGCGGACCCCGCGAAGCCCGCGGCGCGGACGCGTCGGTACGTGGTCTCTTTTCGCACGGGATAAGGTGCAACGGAAGGCCCGGCCTGTGAGCGGGCGACGACAGCGTGGATCGACCCGATTCACGGGAACCGCGGCGGCGACTTCTGACGGCGTGGGCAGACGTTGGACGGCCTGCCGCGGCCGGCTTACCGCTTCAGCGCCTTGCAGATCTCGACCGTCGCCTTGCTCTTGTTGAGCGTGTAGAAGTGCACGCCGTCGACGCCGTTGTCGATGAGGTCCTGGCACTGGCGAATCGCGTGCTCGACGCCGGCGGCGTAGACGGATTCGGGGTCCTTCTCCAGCGGCTCGAGGCGGGTCAGCAGCGGGTGGGGGATCTTCGCGCCGCACATCGAGACGAACCGCTTGATCTGCGACACGTTCAGGATCGGCATGATCCCCGCCGCGATCGGCGCCTTGATCCCCATCGCCCGGGCGGCGTCGCGGAAGCGGTAGAACTCCGCGTTGTCGAAGAACAGTTGCGTGATGACGAACGAGCCGCCGTTGTCGACCTTCGCCTTGAGGTGCTCGAGGTCGCGCGTGCGGTTCAGGCACTGCGGGTGCCCTTCAGGATACCCGGCGACGCCGACGCAAAAGTCGTGGCGGCTTTTCACGAAGCGGGTGAGCTCATCCGCGTAGCCGAAGCCCCCCTCGGTGGCGACGAAGCTCGACTGCCCGGCCGGCGGGTCGCCGCGCAGGGCCAGCACGTTTACGATGCCGGCGTTCCACAAATCGTCGAGGATCCGGCCAATCTCGTCGGCGGTGTGGCCGACGCACGTCAGGTGGGCCATCGAGCGGATCTTGAGCTCGGTCTGGATCTTCGTGACGAGCTCGACCGTCTTCGCCCGCGTGCTGCCGCCGGCGCCGTAGGTGACCGAGACGTAGCTCGGGTCGAGCGGGTGGAGGTCGTCGATCGTCTTGTAGAGGCTGCGGAACCCCTCCTCGCTCTTGGGCGGGAAGAATTCGAACGACACGGCCGGTCGCCCCAGCCCCAGGATTTCATCGATCCGCATGGGTTATGAAGTTATAGACGTGGCGCGGACCGGAATCCATTGCCGCCCGACGGGCCGCATCCTCTACGCAGCCTGTGGTTTATACGCCTCCCGCCGGCGGTCCGTTCTGCGGTTTAACCCGCCGCGGGGCTGCACTTTCGGTGGTTTCCGTCGTATGAATATGAGCGACGACGCCGCCCCGACAGGATCGGCGGGCGACGTTCGAAGGAAAGGCGAAGGAGCACATGAAGGTCTGGCAGCAGCCCCTACCGCGGATCTACACCGAACTCTCCGACCCCGAACTGCGCCTGCGCATCGCCGCGGCCAAGGAGACGCTCGGCCCGAAGCTGGCCGGCGGCCGGCGGCGCGGCGGGCGAGGCAGCAAGTCAAGGGCCAAGGTCAGCCGGGACGTCGACCCCGACTTCCAATCCAAAATCCGCAATCCAAAATCCAAAATCCAAAGTGAAGGTCCTCTTCTTCCCCGACCAGCACCTCGGCCGCAACACGGCCTACGCGATGGGTTACCCGCTCGACCAGATGGTCGTCTGGGACCCCCGCCAGGACCTCGGCGGCAACGACGCCCGCAGCCTGCGCGACGCCGACTTCGTGCTGTGGAAGGGCCACTGCTCGGTCCACGCCTTGTTCCGGCCCGAGCACGTCGACCAAGCCCGGCGCGACCACCCGAACATGAAGGTGATCGTGCACCCCGAGTGCAAGTGGGAGGTCGTGCAGAAGGCCGACATGGCCGGCAGCACCGCCTACATCGTCAAGCAGGTCGAGGCCGCCCTGCCCGGCAGCGAGTGGGCGATCGGCACCGAGGTGCACCTCGTCAACCGCCTGAAGCAACAGCACCCCGACCAGAAGATCGTCGTGCTGAGCGACTGCCAGTGCCTCTGCACCACGATGTACCGCATCGATCTCCCCCACTCTGCTGGGTCCTGGAGAACCTCGTCGACGGCACCGTCGTCAACGAGATCAAGGTCGACCCCCACACCCGAAAGTGGTCCCTCGTCGCGGCTCGAACGCATGCTCGCGATCAAGGGACGGGCAACCTGATCGGCAAGCAGCAGCCGGTGGGGACGATGGTGGACTGAACCTCTGTCTCGTGTCCGTGCGGCCGTGGGGGTTCGGCCGTGGGTGTGGCATTGCACGCGGTCGGGCTGTGCGCGGCGCGGGTCGGATCGGGCGGGGGTGGTTCTTGGGCGGGGTCGGGCCTAGGATTCGGCCCCCCCCGGGCGGGGGAGGGTGCGGGGACGACCTTGCTACTCGGTTCACTTTTCCATGATGGGGACGGCCCCGTCACCTTTTCAAAGGGGACGAGCGCCATGGCGTGGCTCATCCTGATCGTCGCGGGGTTGTTCGAGGTCGGCTGGGCCGTGGGCCTGAAGTACACGCACGGGTTCACGCGCCCGCTGGCGACGGCGCTCACGGCGGCGTCGATGGTGATCAGCCTCGTGCTGCTCGGGGTCGCGCTGAAGCACCTGCCGCTCGGCACGGCGTACGCGGTGTGGACCGGCATCGGCACGATCGGCACGGCCGTCCTCGGCGTGGTGTTGTTCGGCGAACCGGCCGGCGCGCTGCGGCTGGCGTGCGTCTCGCTCATCGCGGCGGGCATCATCGGGCTGAAGATCGTCACGCCGTCGCACTGATACGGGGCTCGTCGTCCCGGGCGGTTCGATGAGCGCCGGGCCGGTCGCGTCGCGACGGAGGCGGGCGGGCCGCGCAGCGCGGATCGGATTCGTAACCAAGGACGACGACCGGGGGCGAAGCGAACTGCGTCACGGCGATTCGAGCGGGTCGCCACGCGGGGTCGGCGCGGCGGCCGCTTGCGGTTTCGCCGCACGAGCACGGGGGACCCGCGCCGCGGGCAAGCGAGCGCGAGTCACGCGCCGGCCGCGGGCGAGATGCGTACCGCGGGGAGCGTGAGGGCGAACGTCGAGCCGCGGCCGAGCGTCGACCTCACGTCGAGCGCCGCGCCGAGCAGTTTCGCCGCCTGCGACGCGATCGTGAGCCCGAGGCCCACGCCGGACTGTCCGTGGGCGGCGCCGCGGCGGAACGCGTCGAAGATGTGCCCGAGGTGCTCGGGCGCGATGCCGGGCCCCTCGTCGGCGACGCTCATCACGCACGCCCCGTCGCGCCCGCTCTCGGCGACGATGCGGACCGTGCTGCCGCCGGGCGCGAACTTCACGGCGTTGCCGACGAGGTTCTGGAGCACGAGGCCGAGCAGCTCCGGATCGGTGTCGGCGGTGGCGCCGCCGGGCACGTCGAGGTCTACACGGATCGCCTTGCGGGCCGCCGCCTGCTCGACCTGCCGCGCCACGGCCGCGGCGGCGGCGCGGAGGTCGACCGGCCGGGGCTCGGGCTGCACGCCCGCCTTGCGGAGCCGCTCGCTCTGGAGCAGGCGGCCCATGCCCGCGACGGTGTCGGCGATCGAGCGCTGGGCGTCGGCCAGCAGCGCCGCGTCGCCGGCGAACTCCGCCGTCGTCTCGAGCTTCTGGCGCAGCACCTGGAGCATGAGCGTGACGCTGCTGAGGTTGTTGCTCAGGTCGTGGGAGAGGAACGAGAGGTACTTCAGTTCAGCCTCGGCCGCGAGGCGCAGCTGCACGCTCTGCTGCTCGACGAACGCGACGACCGCCTGCTGGAGCATCAGGTCGACCGCCATGTTCAGCGCGACGTGCTCGGCCGACGACATGCACCGGGCCAGCACCAGCTCCACCTGCTCGATGATGATGCGGCGCAGCAGGCGGTCCTCGGTCATCAGGGCGCGGACGTCGTAGTGCTGGTGGAACCGCGTGAGCCCCTGGGCGGGCGACGTGTCCATCAGGCGGCTCGGGCGGCCGCCCTGCTCGAGCGCGTCCGCCATCCCCGGCAGGATCAGGGGCAGGTGGTCGGCGAGCTGGTCGTTGTTCAAATCCTGCGTCCCCGATAGCGCTCGTCGGACCTGCACCAACCACTCGCTGATGATGAGGTCCGATCGCGCGCGCAGCGCGGCGGCCACCTCGGGGAACGGCTCGTTCCAAAGTAGTTCTTCGGGCGTGTCCTTGACCAACAGAGCCTCCGTGGCAGCGACAATGGCGAACGGAGATTGCGCGGCGCAATCGGCATCGATTGATCAGGACGAATGAAAAGCGGCCCCACCCGACGCGGATGCGAACTGCCACGCGCCCCGGACGTGCCGTTCCGGGCGCTTCAGGCTTTTCGCCTCGGTCTTTGCTTTTCACGTGAAGTGAAGGACGCGGCGGGTGCCGAGATGGCCTCGGCTCATGGCGCCCAAGCGAACAGTACGACGCTCGCAAGGTCGCCGTTCGCCTTTCCCTATAATACCACGACCTTTCCCTCCTTGCCGCCCGTCAAAACCTCAGTGCGCGACGTTTGTTATCTTGTTGAGCCGGCCGGGAAGCATTAGCGTACCGTTGCAGCCGAACGCGCGACTGCATCGCCGGCGTGTTCCGAAGGGGGAGACGCGCCGGTTCGCCGACCACGTCCTCACGCACCCGAGGAGACGATGATGAACAGGTCGATGCGAGTGATCCTGGCGGACGACCACGAGATGATGCGGGCGGGCCTGCGGTCGCTGCTGCAGGGCGAGGCGGACGTCGAGATCGTCGCCGAGGCGGCGGACGGGCGCACGGCGGTGGAGCTGGCGGCGCGGCTGTCGCCGGACGTG
The DNA here is from genome assembly GCA_030448225.1 of Phycisphaerae bacterium. The sequence goes on along the minus strand of JAUJNJ010000067.1, from coordinate 30,528 downwards.
GTGGTGATGGACGTCCAGATGCCGGACCTCAACGGCATCGAGGCGACGCGCCAGATCCGCGCCGGCGGCGACGGGCCGCGCGTGATCGCGCTGTCGGCCCACTCGGACCGAAGGTTCGCCGCCGAGATGCTCCGGGCCGGCGCGTCCGGGTACGTGCTGAAGGACGCGGCGTTCGACGACCTGACCGCCGCGCTGCGCGCCGTCGTGGCGCGCAAGGCCTACCTCAGCCCCGGCGTGGCCGGCGCGGTCTTGGACGAGTACGTGCGGGGCGAGGGGCCGTCGCCGTCGGCGGCGTTCGCCAAGCTCTCGCCGCGCGAGCGCGAGGTGCTGCAACTGATGGCCGAGGGGCGGGCGACGAAGGAGGTGGCCAGCGACCTGCACGTCAGCCCCAAGACGGTCGAGACCCACCGCCGCAACATCATGGAGAAGCTCGACCTTCACAGCGTGGCGGAGCTGACGAAGTACGCGGTGCGCGAGGGGTTGACCGCGCCGTAGCCGCGGGGTGGAACACACGACGCCGGAGCGCTCGACGCCAGAGGGTCTGTTTCCGCGAGTCGCTTTCGCAGGAGCCATGCATTCAGGACGTGCCCGCTAAAGCGGCCACGCCGCGTTTGGCGTTGCCGGACGCGTCGGCTGCGATCCCACCACCACCACCGACTTCGTCTTTCCACCAAATCGCCAGACCCGCTCGGGTTTATCCCCGGTTCGGGAGTTGACCGGTTCACGCTCGACCCCGCCCGCTATACGTTCGTCGGCGATGGTTCGCGCCGATGACGGCGCCTCGACGAGAACGCCGTGAACGTATCCAACCCCAGCGCGAACGATTCGCCCGCCCCCCCGCCGCCGCCGCGACCGCCGGAGGGCGCGCCGTTCGGCGAGGCGGCGCTGCGCGAGCGCGACGAGCGGTTCCGGCTGCTCGTGCAGCACGTGCGGGACTACGCGATCTTCATGCTCGACCCGCACGGGCGGGTCATGACGTGGAACGACGGCGCCGCAGGCATCCTGGGGTACGCCGAGCACGAGATCGTCGGCCAGAACTTCTCGATCTTCTTCACGCCCGAGGACCAGCGCGCCGGCCACCGCGAGCTCGAGCGGCGGGCGGCCGAGCGCAGGGCGGTCGGAGAACGAGGGTGGCGTGCGCAGGACGGCACGCGGTTCTGGGGCAACGAGGTCATCACCGCCCTGTGCGACCCGGCGGACGGGCAGTTGCTCGGCTACCTCAAGATCGTGCGCGGACCTCAGCGAGCGGCGGCGGATGGAGGACGCGGTCCGCATCAGCGAGGAGCGGCTCCGCCTGCTCGTCGAGAGCGTGCACGACTACGCGATCATGATGCTCGACGCGCAGGACGGGTCCTGACCTGGAACACCGGCGCGCACGCACCTTCGGCTGGGCCGAACCGGAGATCGTCGGGCAGGACGGGGCGGTCCTGTTCACGCCCGAGGACCAGGCGACGCGCGGCATCAGAAGGAATTGACGACCGCCCTGACCGACGGCCGCGCCGACGACGAGCGCTGGCAGATGCGCAGGACGGCTCGCGGTTCTGGGCCAGCGGCGTGACGACCCCGCTGCGCGACGGGGCGGAGCGCGCGCGCGGGTTCGCCAAGGTCTGCCGCGACCTGACCGAGCGGCGGCAGATCGAGGAGCAGCGCGGCGGCGGCTGCTCGGCCGCGAGAAGGCGCGCGGTGGGAGGCCGAGCGGGCGATCACGATGAAGGACGAGTTCGTCGCCGTCGTCAGCCACGAGCTGCGCGCCGCTGACGGCGATCCTGCTCTGGGCCCGCCTGCTGCGCGGCGGGGCCGTGCGACGAGCAGGCGCAGGCGATCGAGACGATCGAGCAGGCGCGCCGAGGGCAGCCAGCAGCTCGTCGAGGACCTGCTCGACGTGTCGCGCATCGTCTCGGGCAAGCTGCGCTCAACATGCGCGAGAGCCGGCGGTCGCGCTCGGTCGTCGCGGCGGCGATCGACGCGGTGCGGCCGATGGCCGAGGCCAAGGGCGTCGCGGCACGAGGCGCCCGCCGCCGCCCGGCGGGCCGACGCCGGGAGCGTGCGCACGCCGACCCGGAGCGAATCCAGCAGGTGCTGTGGAACCTGATCAACAACGCGGTGAAGTTCACGCCCAAGGGCGGGCGGGTGTCGGTCGGCGTCGAGCGCGGGCCGGACGTGCTGCGGATCACGGTGGCCGACACCGGCCAGGGATCGGCGCCGACTTCCTGCCCCACGTGTTCGACCGCTTCCGCCAGGCCGACGCCACCGGCACGCGCGGCAGGGCGGGCTGGGGCTGGGCCTGTCGATCTCGAAACAGCTCGTCGAACTGCACGGTGGCCGCCTGCTCGCCCGGAGCGCGGGGCCGGGCCGCGGTGCCACGTTCACGGTGGAACTCCCGCTCCAGGGCGCGGCGTCCGCGCTGACGCGCGACGCGGCGGCGGCGTCGAGCGTGGTGACGACGCCCGACGCGACCCGGCCGCCGTTCCGGCCGACGCCGGTGCTCCAGGGGCTGCGCGTGCTCGTCGTGGAGGACGAGCCGGCGTCGCGGTCGGTGCTGCAATGGCTCCTCGAGCAGTGCGGCGCGTGACGTGACGGCGGTCGAGTCGGCGGCGCAGGGCGTGGAGGCGTTCCTCGCCAGCCTCAAGGGGTGGGGCTTCGACCTGCTCGTCAGCGACGTCGGCATGCCGATGCAGGACGGGTACGAACTGATCCGCCTCGTCCGCGCCCGTCAGGGAGCGACGCGGCCTGCCGCGCCGCTGCCGCTCGCCCTGACGGCCCACGCCCGCGCCGAGGACCGCGCGGCCGCGCTCGACGCCGGCTTCCAGGCGCACGTCGTCAAGCCGTTCGACCCGGACGCCCTGCTCGCCGCCGTCACCCCGCTCGTCGGGCGGGCGTGAGCGCGCGGCGAAGCATCGATATCATTCGCAATGAATGGCGGGGACGCTTCGCCGTGGGGAACCCCCTCAAAGGGAGGCGGGCGAGCGGTCCGGCAGGGTCAGCTCGGCGGACATCGTGGGGCTGAGGTAGATCTTGCCGGCGGCGGCCGACCGAACGGCGGTCGCGAGTTCGCCGAAGGCTTCTTCCTTCGGGACGTATCCGACCGCGCGCTCCGCCTCAAGCACCGACCGCCAGAGCCACTGGTCGGACCGGGCGGAGAGAACCACGACCTTCGCGCTCCCGGTTCTGCTCGACGATCGCGCGCCGTCGCGTCGACGCCGGTGAGGCCGGGCATCGAGAAGTCCATCACGACCACGTCGGGCGACAACTCGGCCGCGCGGCAGACGGCGGCGGCCGTCCTCGGCCTCGCCGACGACGCACACGTCCGGCAGCGACGCGAGCAGCAGCTTCAGGCCGCTGCGCATCATCGGGTGATCGTCCACGAGCAACACACGGATCAGGTTCACGGCGGCATTGTATTCCCGGATTAGCCCGGTGTGGATGACGATGTGGAAAATGCCAGCCGCCCCACCGACCGCTCGCGTTAAGGTCGGTCGCCGGAATGGAATAAGACGGGGACGGGGGAGGAAAACTTTGCCACGGCAAAGACGCTCGCCGTCAAAGCCCGTCCCACACGAGATCAGACGGGAGCCGCAGCTCTCCTTGAAGATCCCCGTCCGACCGACGGGCGGCCACGCGAAGGGGACGCCATGAGCGAGCCGGCCGGCGACGTGAGGAAATCGGTGGGTCCCGCCGGGACGGGGCGCGGCGATGGGCGCTTGCGGTTTTGCTGCGTGAGCGGAGCGCGTCTCCGCAGAGAGTGGGGACGCATGGGCTTGCCGTCCGAGGACCCGGCCCGGCTCGGCGCCCTCGGACGCGGCTCGCAAGCAAAGCCGGCTAACGGGGATGCCGGGAGCGTCGATGGTCCGCCCGGCGGCGGCGGCGGCGGCGTCAGTTGCGGTTGAGGCGCTGGCGGATGAAGTCGGCGCGCGGGCGGCGGCGGACGTCGCCCTCCATCTTCTTGCCCTGGATCTTCTGCAGGTGGGCCGGCTGGGTCTGGAGGAACAACTCGTTGATCGTGCGGATGTCGATGTCCTTGACCCGCCCGAGGTTCACGCCCATGCGGACGTGACTCAGCAGGTTGATCGTCTCCTCGCTCGCCATCAGCCGGGCCGAGCCGCGCGCGTCGACGGCGCGTAGACCTTGTCGTCCAGCGCGACGGTGCGGTCGGCGGCGAGCATCTTGCGCGTGGTGCTCGTAGTCGATGATCTTGGGGATCACCTGGTGCTTGAAGTCGCTGATGATGTCGTCCTCGGCCTTGCCGAGCGTCGTCTGGTTGCTGATCTGGTAGAAGTCGCCGGTCGCCTCGGTCCCCTCGCCGTAGAGGCCGCGGACGGCGAGGCGCATGTCCTTGGCGGCGCGGAAGACCTTGTCGATCTCGCCGGTGAGCTCAGGGCCGGCAGGTGGAGCATCACGCTGGCGCGGATGCCGGTGCCGACGTTGGTCGGGCAGGCGGTGAGGTAGCCGAAGCGCGGGTGGAACGCCCAGTCGAGCTTGCTCTCGAGCCCGTCGTCGATCTTGTTGATCTGGTCCCACGCCTCCTCGAGTTGGAGCCCGCTGCGGAGCACCTGGATGCGCAGGTGGTCCTCCTCGTTGACCATGATCGAGACCGTCTCGTTGTCCGCCACGGCCACGCCGCGCGCGCCCTCGGCCGACGCGTGGGGCTTGCTGATGAGGTGGCGGCCTCGACGAGGAGTTGGCGGTCGATCTCCGGGGCGGCGTCGAGGTCGACGTAGAGCACCTGCGGCGCGTGCCGGCGTCGAGGATCGTCTGGCGGACCTTCCCCTCGGCCGACTGGCGCTTGGTGGCGTGCACTTGGCGAGGAACGGGTAGCCCGCCACGTTGCGCGCAGGCGGATGCGGGACGAGATCACGATCTCGCTCATCGGCCCGCTCCCGCGGAGCCACTCGCCGGCCTGGGTCGTTAGGTCGCTTAGCTTCATGGTAGTTGCTGGTTGCTAGTTGCCAGTTGCTAGTGAAAGGGTTGCCGGCTCGTCGCTCCACTAGCAACTCGCCACTAGCAACTAGCAACTGCCATCATCCTCGGCCGCGGATGCTGTCCCGCAGCTTCGCCGCCCGCTCGTAGTCCTCGGCCTCGACCGCCTTGGCCAACTCGCGGCGGAGCTTGGCGACGTCGACCTGCCGCTTGACCGGCACGCCGGTGCCGCCGCGGCGGGTCGGCACCTTGCCGACGTGGTGCGTCGCGCCCTCGTAGGCGCTGCAGCAGCAGGGGTCAGGTCCTTCTCGAACAGCGTGTAATCGTGCTGGCACCCCAGCAGCCCGCTCTGGCGGAACTCCGACCAGGTGATGCCGCAGTGCTCGCAGGCGTGGCCGGTCTCCTTCTGGAGCCCCGAGTGCTGGAGCACGAAGTTGCTCAAGAGCTCGTTGATCGGCATGTGGCTCTTGACCGGCAGCCCCTCGTTCTGGGCCGCACTGCTCGCAGAGGTGCTTCTCGATCTTCTTCCCGCCCTTGATCTCGGTCAGGTGGACCGTGGCGGTGTTGTTGCAATTGTTGCACTTCATGGGACGGACGCCTCGGTCGGGCACACAACCTGCGGGCGATCGGCGGCCCGCGCGCTCGCCGCGCGCGTGCCCGACGGGCCGCGTTCAATCGTATTTCGGCTGGAAAGGCCGGTCAATGCGAATCCACACCACCCCCACGTCCGCGGAACCGAGTTCTCGGACGTGACAGGCGGCTTCCGCGCGACCGGCATTTGGGTCGCGCAACGGCGTCTCGGCGGGGTCGTCCCAGGACGCGGCTCGCGAGCGAGGCGGCTGAACCTGCCCTGCCCGTATCGTGCGGGCCGTTATTCTAGGGCCGCACGACGGCTGAGTTGTCGTCGGTCTCCCAGACCTCGACCTTCGCAGCCGCGCCGGCGCCGGCACCCGCAGCGACCGCGCGACGTGGACGGCTACGTTCTCGGCCGACAGGTTGAGCTCGGCGTCGAACGGCGGGACCTCGTTCAGGTGGCGGTTGTGCAGCGCGCGAGGAGGTCGTCGACGAGCCGCTCGAGCGTGGAAGTCCATGACGACGCCGATCGTGTCGAGCCGGTCGGCCGCGACCGTGACCTTCACGCCAGTTGTGCCCGTGGACCGGCTCGAGCGACCCGTCGTACAGCCGCAGCGCGTGGGCGGCGGCGAAGCGCCGCGTGGTGGTGATCTCGAATTGCACGAGGGCTGGAATCGCGTACGCGGGGCGGAAAGTCAATGCCGACGAGTGATCGGTGACGGTCGCTCGGACGGATCCTTGTAGTTGCGACGCCTGCGTTGCGGTTGTGGCAGCCACAAGTCCATCCGGTGGAAGATTCGACGCTTCGCGTCGACCCCGACGCAGGCGTCGCAACTACCCTGCAGACGAAACGTCAGCAACCACCAGTGCTCCATCACAGAGGGCAGGGGACAGGGGGTTCGCGCGGGCGCGGGCCCCGGCGAGCCGCGCACGCCGCGGGAGCCCCTCTCCCCCTGCCCTCTCCCCGGCGTACCGAGCGGGAGGTAGCAACCGATAATCCCAGCTGTGACAGAGCACTAGAACACGTGGGAGGTTGCTCCCACGGCGTTCGAGGAAGCGACGCGATTGGCCGCGGCCGCCGGTCATCGCTTGGCGTCCACGTTGACCACCTCGGCGGGCAGGAGCAGGTCGGCGGCGGTGCGGGCGAGGTAGGGGTGGGACGGTCATCAGCAGCCGCTGGCCACTTGTCTTGGAACTTCCAGAGCTGGCCGTCCTGTCCGTCGGGCACAGGGACGTCAAACCAGCCGTCCTCGATCTTTGCGAAGTCGAGCACCTCGCGGCCGTCGGCGTCGAGCAGCTTGCCGGCGATGCGCCGGGGCCCAGTTGGCGATGCGCGACGCCCACCCGCCGACGCAGCCCCTTTCGGGACGTAGAAGTAGAGCGTCCAGGCGCGCGGAAGTGGGTGGCGACGTTCGGCGTGTCGATGCCCGACTCGACGGTCACCGCCACGCCCCGCCGGCCAGGCGATGCGCGTGTAGTCGCCGCCGTCAACGGTCTCCAGGCGGTGCAGCCCGCCGTGGGGCGTGCAGCGCCAGGACGTCGTAGGTCCGGCCGTCGGGGCGGTAGCGGTCGTCGACGGCGACCAGGTCGGACGTCACCGATCGGGACGCGAAGAGGCTCGCGCCCGGGCGTCCGCAGTGCCCACACCTTCTCGACCGTGATCTTCAAGTCGAGCCCGGCCCGCCTTCTCCGGCAGCCAGACGTGGTACCGCTGGCGGTCCTGCGGGTGCGTGGGGAACTGACCCGGCGGCACGTCGGCCAGCCGCAGCAGCGCGGCCGCGGGCACGGGTCGCGGCCGAACTCGACGCCCTCGAAGCCGGGGTCGCTGGGCAGGTTGGCGGCGATGCCGTCCGCGAGGATCTTCGTGACCTCCGCCGCCGTGACCGGCTCTTCGCTCTTCAGCGGGTGGCCCGGCGCGTCTCGGCCGCCGTTTGCCCGACGTGCTTCGCCCACAGGCCGTAGGTGTGCACCATCCCCGTCTTGCGGATGCGGTACGCGTGGCGCTTGACGTCGTCCACCTTGGCGCGTCGGCCGTCGGCGTAGGCGTGGTACAGCTCGGCGTGGCGCGTGTAGAGGATGAGGTCGTCGATCCGCCGCAGGACTTTCGCGTCGGTCGTCGCGCGCCGGGCCGCGTCGGGCTGGCGGTACATCCGGCCGACGAGGTCGGACGGCGGGCGGCTGGTCGTCTCGACGTTGATCAGCCCGTAGAACGCGCGCCATCGGCTCCTCCGCCGCGCTGAACGACTTGTCGAGGAAGTCGTCGACGATGCCGTTCAGCCGGGCCGCCTCCCGCACGTCCATAGCATGCGGGCGGCGGCGTAATGCCCGAGGCCGTACGGCCCCAGGCGTCGCCGGACTGGGCGTCGTAGAAGCACGCCCTTGGCGTGGACGGCCGGGATGAACTTCGCCAGTTGCGCCGGGCGGCCGCCGGTGGCGCGCGGGGAGGTTCCAGTCCCAGTCGACGACGCTGAGGTAGTCGTAGACGCCCATCGTCGCCCCCTGCCGCTGCCAGCCGGCGACGACCTCGTCGAACGTAGGCCCGCCGGTGATGAACGCCGTGGTGGCGGCGCAGGGATCACGTTGGGGTGCACGCGCGGCCGGCGGGTCAGGTGCTGGTTGTAGGCGTAAAGGCCAACGTACTTCGCGCCGAGGCCCAGCGCGTTGATCGCCCCGGCCACGTCGTTCGCCAGCATGACGGCGCGCGTGCTGGGGCCCCCGATGCGGGCCGCCCGTCGCACTCGCACCACCCGAACCCGTCGCTCGGGTCGACCGAGATGCTGTCGGCCGTCGGGTTGGCGCTGGAAGTGGCGGACGGCGTGGTCGACGACGAGCTTGCGCGATCCCCGTTGGCGACGCAGAACTTCACGTCCGCCCGCATCTCGCGCTGCCGCCGAGCAGGGCGAAGTACTCGGGGTGGCGGTCGAACGCGGCGCTGGTTGGCGGCGATGATGTCGAGGTAGGCGTGCCCGCTGTTGAGCACGAACCCCTGCACGGCGCGGTTCCGGCGGCACCACTGGGCGTAAGCATCCTGGTTGTAGCTGCCGTGGCTGTAGTCGTACCAGATGCGCGCGCGTGGAACGACGGGGTCACGCGCTCGTCAGCGGCGAGCGACAAGTCCAACGCGCCGAGGGGACGATTTCCCACGTCTCGCCCGGAAAGAACTGCCGGTGCCCGAGGCGGTGCAGCACGTCCCACGCGGCGTGCGAGACGGCGAGGTCGGTCGCACATCGAGCAGGTACAACGCCGAACCCCGCGATCGCAGCAGGTATTCCTCCCGCTCGAACGGCCCCGCGCTGAACGTCACCTCGAAGGGGAGCTTGTCGAAATCGCCGGGCCGCCCCACCACGCCGGCCGCGCGCATGTCCCCACGCGTTCGGACGTCGAATGCGCGCCGCTGATCCGCGCGTAGTACTGCGCCCAACTCCGCCGCCACCGCCTTCGTCGCGTCCGACGCGCGAGGGCCGACGACGACCGGCACGAGCGCGCTTTCCCCCACGCGCCCAGCTGCACCGGCGCTGGCTCCACGGCGGCCGCGTGAGCGACGCCTCCGCCGGTCGTCGCCGCGAGGATCGACCACACGACGAGGCGCGTAACCGGCGGACATCTTCGAAACGTCACGTGGGAGCCCTCCCTCCGATCCCAACGGTCGCTTCATCGTGCCGCAGGGGCACCCGCACACCCCCGCCGCCGGCCACTTACGCTCCCCCACGGCCGCCCGGTACAATCCCCCGCCCATGCGGCGGTACTTCCCGGATTTCGACACCTTTCGCGCAGCCCAGCACGCCGACGTCGTGCCCGTCTACCGCCAGTTGCTCGCCGACCGGCTGACGCCGGTGAGCGCGTTCGAGGTGCTCGGCCGCGACGCCCGCGCGTTTTTGCTCGAGAGCGTCGTCGGCGGCGAGCAGGTCGCGCTCTACAGCTTTATCGCGACCAGCCCCTCGCTCGTCTATCAGGTGACGGCCGGCCGCGTCGATCACCCAGCCGGCGACGCACCGCATGCCGTCGGACGCGGTCGGCGAGTTCCAGACGAGCGACCCGCTGGCCGACCTCAAAGCTGCTCGGCCGCGCGCTACCACCGCGACCCCGGCCTCCCCGCGTTCACCGGCGGCCTCGTCGGCTACGCCGGCTACGACACCGCCCGCTACTTCGAGGCCGAGAAGCTCCCCACCCCCGCGCGACGACCGCCGCCTGCCGGACCTGCTGTTCGGCCTTTACAACGAACTGGTCATCTTCGACCACGTCGACAAGACGATCAAAGTCGTGGCCAATGCGCGGTGGCCGGGGAACGAGTGGCCAGTGGTCAGTCAGTGGCCAGTGAAGAAGAAGACGGGGCATTCGTCGGCCTCCTCGTCTTCCACTGACCACTCGCCACTGACCACTGGCCACTCATCGCCTGCCACTGACCACTACGAGCAAGCCTACCGCGACGCGTGCCGGCGGACCGACGAGATCGTCGCGCGCGCGCTCCAGCAGCCGCCGGCGTCGAAGCTCGGGGAGATCGACGCCCGCGCGCCCGCTCACGCTGCGGTACGAGAGCAACTTCACCCGCGACGCGTTCGAAGACGCCGTCCGCCGCGGAGCAGGTACATCAAGGCCGGCGACATCTTCCAGTTCGTCCCAGGCCAGCGGCTGCGCTCGATGCCGAGCCCGGCCGACCCGTTCGACGTCTACCGCGCGCTGCGGATCATCAACCCGTCGCCGTTCATGTTCTACCTCAAGAGCCCCCAGTGCACGCTGATCGGCTCGAGCCCGGAGATCCTCTGCCGCGTCGAGGGGCGCGGGTGACCAGCCGCCCGCTCGCCGGCACGCGCGCGGCGCGCCCACCCCGCAAGGAGGACGCCGCCCTCGAGGCCGAGCTGCTGGCCGACCCCAGGAGCGCGCCCGAGCACGTGATGCTCGTCGACCTGCACCGCAACGACGTCGGCCGCGTCAGCACGATCGGCAGCGTGAAGGTCAGCGACGTGATGACCGTCGAGCGCTTACAGCCACGTCATGCACATCACGACGCACGTCGTCGGCGAACTGGCCGACGATTGCACCGCGTTCGACGCGGCGCGTCAGCCTGCCGGTCGGCACGGTCAGCGGCGCGCCCGAGATCCGCGCGATGCAGATCATCGACGAGCTCGAGCCCACCCGCCGCGGCCCCTACGGCGGGGCCGTCGGACTTCGCCGGCAACATGGACACCTGCATCGCGGCACGCACGATCGTCTGGCGCAACGGCACGTTCGACGTCCAGGCCGGCGCTGGCGTCGTCGCCGACAGCGTCCCCGCCACCGAGTTCGAGGAGACCGTCAGCAAGGCCAAGGCCCTGCTGAAGGCCGTCGAGATCGCCGAGAAGGGGTTCTGACGGTGCCCGTTGGGGAGGAATTGAACCACGGAGACACGGAGGCACGGAGAAGAGAAAACGAGGCTGGAGGCTGGAGGCTGGAGGGTAGAGGGTAGAGGGTGGAGAATGGAGGATGGAAGGGTGGAAGATGGAGGCAGACAGCGGGCGGCCCGTTCATCCTCTTCCTCCACCCTCCACCCTCCACCCTCCACCCTCTTCTTCTCCTCCTACCTCCGTGTCTCCGTGTCTCCGTGGTTCATTTTCTTTGGCGCTGCAGGCACCGAACCCTAACTTTTCCTTGACAACTTTAATCGCGACGGTAGAACCGGGATTCGCGCGAGCCGGCCGTGTGGTGACGGAGGGCCTCGCCATGAAGCGCAACCGACGCGGACGGATCATCCCCGATGCCACGCCCGACGAGCAGGTCTACTGGACCGACGCCGGCGGGTTCACCGGCCACGCCGACGAGGGCCTGCCGCCCCCGGTCCGCCGACCGCCCCACAACAAGGGGACGGGCAAGCGGCGGCCGACGATGTTCAAGCACTTCAAGGTCACCGACCTGCTCCGCGACGAGCACCGCGAGGCATACCTCGCGCTCGTCCTCCGCCCCGGCACCACGATCGCCCAGCTGCACCGTTGGCTCACCGACCGCGGCTACCGCCTGCACACCAAGAGCGTCGCCCGCCACCGCAACCACTACTTCGCGCAGGAGAAGGGCGCCCTCGACGCCGCCGAGCGGACGCGCGCGGTGATCGACCTGCTGCGGCAGCAGGGCCCCGCCACCCTCACCGACGCCGCCGCCGCGAGGGCCGAACAGCTCATGCTGGAAAAGCTCATGCAGCTCGACCCCGCCGACGCCGGCTCCCTCACCCCGCAGGATTTGGCCGCCTTCGGCAAGGCCTTGGAAGGCTTCGTCGCCGCCCGCCAACAGATCGAACGAATGCGAGCCGACTACGAGGCCAAGGCCAAACGCGCGGCCTTAGAAGCCGCCAGACTCGCCGACGGCCTCACCGACGGCCAACGCGTCGCAGCGCGGGTGGCGGAGATCCTGGGGGTGTGAACGGTTTTTTGGGCGACGTCATGCCGCGCCCGGCCGACAGCGTCTACGCGAACGCCTGCGGCAGCGCGTTCACGAGCTTCACGGTCTCCACGCTCACGCGGACGACCTGCCCGACGAGGCGGACGATGTACTGCGGGTCGTCCTCGCGGTTCGGGTCGGACGTGATGCCGCTGCGCTTGTCCGTGCACACCTGGTATTGGTCGACCACCCACTCCAGCGCCGAGCGGTTCCCCAGCCGGTACCCCAGCGCCTCCGGCGGGATGCCGTCCAGCGCCAGCGACGGGTTCACCGTCAGCTTCGCCTTGTCCTTGCTCAGCCGCATCTTGTCCTCGACGCGGTAGCTCAGCGGCACGCCGGGCGTCTCGACGAACGCCAATTCCCACGGCTCCAGCTTCTCGTAATCGAGGTGCAACGCCGACAGCTTCCGCCCCGCCTCGGCAAACGCGCGAAAGTTCGGCGCGAACGGGATGCGCGGCAACTCCCGCTTGAGGTTGTCCGCGAACTTATCCCGGTAGCCGGGGTGATGGAGCAGGCCGTACACGTAGTGGAAGATCGCCCACTTGTCGATCGACTGGTCCTTGTAGTGCCCGCGGTACTGGTCGAGTGCCCAATCAGTGATGTTCTCCGAGCGTTTGCCGTCCTCCGCGTACATGTAGAAGGCGAAACACTGGTGCCCATCTAACGTGGCGCAAAGGTGCAGGTCTGTGGGTCCATTTACGATGAGCGAGCTAAAGCCGTCAGCGCGGTACGCGAGATCGCTACAGCAGATCGCAAGATTCTCGCTCTGCGAAGCCTGATTCGGGTAGATGTTGAGGAAGCCGTATATCTCCGCGTTCAGCACTCGATCGAGATACAGGAACTGACGGGTGAAGGGGCGGTAGGTGGCGAGCCGGATATTGTCAGGAGAAAATTCCACGTATCGTTCACGGGTCAAATCCTTCTTCAAGTCCCGGTCCCATGCTATTCGCTCGTATTTAACGAATTCGTCGATCGGCTCGCCCTTGTATGTGCGTTTGTACCGATCGATTTCTGCGTTGTAGTCCTCAGCGAAGACCATCACGCGTGTGGCTAAAGTGTGTTGGTTAAAGTCATAGACCACCGCATCTCGGTGCGTTGCGACGCCGAGGCTGTAATCCTTGAAGATCGTTTTCACGCGTGACGCAGGGGACGCGCGGCCAGCCTTGGTCCCGATTGGGATGAAGCCTTCAAATTCCGCAGCATTCTCAGGAATGAGCCACGTGTTGCGCTTGTCTGGCTGAATAGCCTTCCATGCGACCTTGGATATCGAGCTGTGGCCCGCGATCCACGCCAACTTTTCGGAACGACGCAACTCCTTGTCGACCTTAGCGTAGTTGAGGGAGCGTTCCATCCTCCCACGGTCGCGGACTGCGATCGTAATTCCGACGCCAACTTGAATTCCGAAAACGTTGAACTGCGTGCCCGACTTATCGGGGTCGTGCCGGACATTCCCCTCTAAATCAAGGTGATATACAGAGGTGAAGTCGCGCAGTAGGTGCTTGCGCATTCCATCAAACGCGACCTGATCGACGAAGCCGTTATTCGATACGTAGCAGACAATCCCGTCGCGTTGGTGTAGCCGGTCACTCGCCCAACGGAAGAACTTGACGTAAGCGTCTGACAGCTTGCTGACACTCGTCGCCTTGGAGTCTTTGCTGTAGGTTTCACGAATTCGTTGTTCGATGATCGGGTACGCGCGCGGTTCTGGTTGGTGTCGTTGTGGACGGCCCACTGGCCGACGTTGTAGGGCGGATTGCCGATGACGACGGTGATGGGGGCCCGCTTCTGCCGCTCAACGCGGCTGCTATTCGCTTGCGTCAAGAATTCCAACTGGCCCTGCTTTCCAAGGGCGAGGTCAAGTGTGTCGACAAAGCACAGCCCTTCGAAACTCTCGTATTTGCCTGTCTGATGTAGTACGCGCGTAAACCGATGTTGAGTGCCGCGATGTAGTACGGCAGCAGCATGATCTCTCATTCGCGAACAAGCGGTGCTTGTAGACGTCCTCCAGCTTTGCCTTGGGGATGCGGCGGATCAGGTTGACGATGAAGTTCCCCGTCCCCGTGCACGGGTCGATTAGGTAGACGTCCTCGCTCGCCAACGTCTTGCCGAACTGCGTCTTGAGCACTTCCTCCACCGAGGCGCACATGAAGTCCACGATCGCCTGCGGCGTGTAGACGATCCCCATCGTGTCGGCGAGCTTGACCGAGTAGCCTTGGAAGAAGCGGCGCCGTAGACCGTGTTGAGGAAGTGCTGCTTGTCGGAGAAGTCAGTCATCGTGCGGGCGGCTTTTCGATGGCGACGTAGAAGCGGTCGAGCTCCTTCAGGTAGGTGTTGCGGTCGAAGGACTGACTGGTCATAGCCTGCATGACCTTCTCGACTTCCGCTGCAATCACGTTGCGGTCCCGAAATTCTGGGTTGTCGAAGATCTCGCGAATGAGTCGCTCGGTCAGGATGTGCTGGATGAGCATCTCGTCCACGGCCGATTGCGAAGGTTCGCATTGAGGCTCGTGCGGCAGAGTTCGAAGAAGTTGGCGAACGCCTGCTTGAAGGCGGGATTGGTCTTGTGGGCCGTTGCGATCTTCTTCGCCAGCCCCTCGGCGAGGTCGGGCACCCGCTCTTTGAACTCGTCGATGGCATGCTCGAACTCCTCGATCTCCGGCTCGACGTACTGGAAGAACGTCTGCACAAGGTCGGCCAGCTTCGCCGGGTCCTTCATGTCGACAGACAGCAGGCGCTTGCCCGTGCTGGTAAAGGACGGCGGTGGCGGTGTCCTCGAAGATGATGTTGTTGAGCGGGTAGCCGGCCTTGCGTGCTTCTCGATCTCGGCGTTGAGCTTGTCGGACGTGTCCTTGGCTTCCCAGTAGCCCCGGACGAGATTCATCTCATCTTTAAACGTGCCGTCGGGGCGGATGGTCTTGCCGTTAACCTTCTTCTCGTGCTCGGCGATGAGCGTCCAGCCGTGCTCCTTGCCCGCGGCCTGTAAGAGCATGGAACGCAGGGCGCACGCCCAGCTAAAGGACGTTCTGCTGCGACAGGTCCTTAAGGTCGGCGTAGTACTGCAGGATGAGCGCGAGGAGCGTCGGCTTCCTCTTGCGCCGGTTTCGCGGCGGCGGGATTCGTCAAGGCGTTCTCCGGCTCGGAAGACGGCCCCGACGATACGCGACTGCTGCCCTCAGTGCACGCCGTTCTGGCTGAACTGGCTGAGGGCCTGGTGGAAGACGTCGACGCACTGTTCGGCGTCGGTCCTTGCGGACCTCGATCGAGCCGTGCTGGCGGAGCGTGCTGCTGAGCGGGAAGGGTGGCCCGCAAAACAAACGCCGCTACGACGCTTGTTTGGCGATCAGCTTCTGCACCTTCGGGACGAGGTCGATCGGGACGGCCATCATCGTGAACTTCGGGTCGGAATAGGCGGCGTCGTCCTCGGCCGCGGCGTCGGCGTCGGACTGGTTCTCGTAGTACGCGGCGACGTCGCGCACCTTCTTGGCGTCCCAACCCTTGGGGTATTTGTTCGGGTCCTTCTTCTTGCTCATCATCGCCCTCGCTTCCGCAATCGCCGGCGGTAGGCGGCCAGCTGCCCCGAAGGTCGAACGCGGTGACGACGAACAGGCCGTCGCCGGCGTCGTCCGGGACGTACACGACTTTCAGCACCCGGCCGGCGCTCGTTCGGCCGATCGCGATGCGGGAGTCGCCCTTGGCCGGGCGGCTTTCGTCCGCGTGCCGCAACACGTGCTCGACCTCCGCTTCGCTGACGCCGTGGTCGTGGATGTGCGGCAGCCCCGTCTCGGCGTCGACATTATAGCGTATGTCCACGGGCGGCCCCCGTTGCCGCGACACCGGATGTCGGCGTCGGCCTCAGTGCACGCCGTTCTGGCTGAACTGGCTGAGGGCCTGGTGGTAGACGTCGACGCACTGTTGGGCGGCGTCGGTCCAGCTCATCTTGCGGACCTCGATCGAGCCGTGCTGGCGGAGCGTGCTGCTGAGCGGGGGTGGCGCAGGACGGCGACGATCTTGTTGGCCATCTCGTTCACGTCCCAGAAGTCGACCTTCAGCGCGTGGTCGAGGACCTCGGAGACGCCGGACTGCTTGGAGATGATGACGGGGACGTCGTGGCTCATCGCCTCGAGGGGCGATGCCGAACGGCTCGCTCACGCTCGGCATGACGTAGAGGTCGGCCATCTTGAAGACCTTCTCGACGTCGGCGCGCGGAGGAAGCCGGTGAACAGGACCTTGTGGCCGATGCCCATGGCGGCGGCCATCTCGATCGTGCGGCGGATGAGGTCGCCGGAGCCGGCCATGACGAATTTCACGTTGTCCATCACCTCCAGCACCTTCTTGGCGGCGGCGAGGAAGTATTCCGGGCCCTTCTGCATCGTGATGCGGCCGAGGAACAGCACGATCTTCTCGTCGCTGTGGATCCAGTACTTCTCCTGGTCGAAGTCGCCGTTGCCGTTGACCTCGACGGCGTTGTAGACGACCTCGACCTTGTCGAAGCGATGCCGTACTGCTGGACGCACTGGGTCTTGGTGAGGTAGCTGACGGCGACGACCTTGATGGCGGCGTGCATGCCGCGGCGCTCGATGTCGTAGATGCGGGTGTCGACGTGGATGCCGGAGCGGTCGAACTCGGTGGAGTGGACGTGGCAGACGAGCGGCACTCCCTTGATGGCGGCGACGGCGAGGCCGGCGGGGAAGGTCATCCAGTCGTGGGCGTGGACGACGTCGAACGACTCGCCGCGTGCGATCTCCGACGCGAGCGTCGCGTAGCGCTGCACCTCGGCGAAGAGGTCGCCCCCGTAGTGCCCCTTGGACATCCCCCGCCGCCAGCGCGCCGCGCCTAGCGGCGGGCGTGGCCTCGACCGGCACCTCGGCTCCCTCGCGAGCGACGGCCTCGCGGGCGGCCTGCTGGGTGGCGTAGTCGGCGGGCGTGTTGTAGGGGTTGAGCTGCGCGTTGACGGCGCGGAACGTGACGTGGTCGAACTCGTCGAGGCGGAACTCGGTGTCCGGCACCTCCAGCGGCGACCCCGGGCGCGGGCTGACGAGCCGCACGTGCGTGGAGAACGGCGTGGACACCGGGCGGGGCAGCACGAACATGATATCCGTGCCGAGTGCGGCTCATCGCGCGGGTCAGCCCATAGCACGCGGTGCCCAGACCTCCGGAGATGAACGGGGAAATTCCCACCCGAGCATGAAGACGCGCATCGTCGAACCGCTCTTTCGCAAATCGGGCGGCCCCGCCGGGCGGTGCCGCTGGTCCTTATTCGTCCTTGAACTGACACACGATCCACGAGCAGACCCGCCGCGCGCGGGTGCGGCTTGCCGTGCGACGGATATCGCGCGCCGCCGACGTTGCGATGGTCAACCGCCGAGCCTCCGTTAGCGCCGTCGCCGTCGGCCGCATCGGGCGACCGCATTGGTCGACAGTGCGCTCGTGGCGCGGGCCGTCGCACCTTCCCGCTCTCGGGGTGGGCGACGCACGGGGCACGTCGGGCCTCCGCACGCGGCGGCGGCCAGGGGACGCTGCGGCGGGCGGGGGACGCTACGGCGGCCCGGCCCGGCGGTGGCAACGGCCACGGTGGCGGCGGGGGGCGGTGCGGCATTGCGTGCCGCCCCGGCTGATCCGGCCACGGGGTCTGCGCTGGTCTAAGTTGGAAAAATCAGCGAGCCTGCGGCCGAAAGGGGCGGTCGAACCGGCACGCTCTGTTACGAAAGGATCCGGCAACGCCCCGCCGGACCCGCCCGACGAACGCCACTCGCCCCAAGGTTTCGTCAAGGTAAGAGCGGGCGACCCGCCTTGTCAACAACCCGGGCACCGACTTCCCCCATTCTGCTCAAAATGCTGACCAGCCGCTCACTTTTCGGGCAGGAATGACGTCTCCGTACACCCTCGATCGCAAAACGGATACCGCGTCGCGACCGTCGCGTCAGGACGGTGGCGATCGCGTCGTCGGCCGCCTCCGTAAGTTCCGGATCGCGCGACAGTAACGGCCGGGCAGCGTGCAAGCTGGCGCATCGCCTCGCCCGTCGATCGGCCGTCGCGGGGCCGCGCACCGCCGCGCGGCGAAGCTTTGTCTCGTTGCGCGATGCTCGCTAGAGTAGCAGTGAGCCCGACCCGCGCGCCGTCCCCCATGATTGACACGCCCCCGCTCATCTACGCCAGCCGCGCCGACGCCCGTCGCGGCGGGCTATGGACGCGCTCCTCGCGCTGGCGATCGCGGCTGGCGTGCCTCGCCGTGCTGGTGCGGGCCGCGCTGCTCGTGCCGAGCGCGAGCGGCATGGGCACGCACACCGCGATGGGGCTCGCCCGGTGCAGCTTCGTCGATCGCACCGCGCTCCCCTGCCCGAGTTGCGGCATGACCACGAGCTTCGCCTGGTTCGTCCGCGGCAACATCCTGGCGAGCCTCTACGTCCAGCCGATGGGCACCTTGCTCGCGGCGGCGGCGGCGGTCTGCGCGTGGGGCGGCGCTTACGTCGCGGCCACCGGCCGGCCGATCTACCGGTTGGTCGACCTCCGGCCCGGTCGGTCGCTGCTCGTGCCGATCCTCGGCTTCGCCCTGGCGGCGTGGGGTTGGAAAATCCTGCTCCAACTCAACGGTTGGGACGGCTGGCGTTAGACTGTCCCCGCGTCGTTCCCCGAACCGCCGCGCGGGCACGGCCGCCGCCGCCGGAGTCGTAGTCCGGCGTCGTAACCCTTGCCGCCGCGCCGCCGCCGCCCGCGCCCTCCCGCAACCCGGACGCTCACCTATGAACCAAGCCGTCGCCCCCCCGCGTCATCGTCGCAGCCGCGGCGCCCTTTTGGTCGTTCCGCTCGTGCTCGCCGTGCTGGCGATGGCGCTGGCCGGGTGCAACATCCTGGGCGCGGTGGCGGCCAAGACGCTGCCGCCGCCGACGATCCGCCCGAAGTACACGGACTTCAAGGGCCGCACCGTCGCGACGATGGTCTGGGCCGACACCGGCGTCGAGATCGACTTCCCGCGGATCCAGGTCGACATCGGCACCGCGCTGCAGAAGAAGCTCGCCGACGCCGCCAAGGCCGACCGCAAGCAGAAGCAACTCCAGGGGATCACGTTCCCCTACCCCGCCGCGTCGGTCGTGCGGTTCCAGCAGGAGCACCCGGAGATCGAGGGCCAGCCCGCCGTCGAGGTCGCGCCGCGCCTCGGCGTCGAGCGGCTGATCTACATCGAGGTCGAGCGGTTCCAGACCCGCGCCGACACGGCGGTCGAACTCTACCTCGGCACGCTGACGGCCAACGTGAAGGTGATCGAGGTCGCCGACGGCAAGGCGACCGTCGCATTCGAGGAGGGCGGCGTCGGCGCGCAGTTCCCGCCGAAGGCCCCGGCCGAGGGCGTGCAGAACGTCGGCGACCTCCGCATCTACCGCGGCCTCGTCGACGAGTTCACCACGCAGGTCGCCAAGCGGTTCGTCTCCTATCAGGAGGAAGAGTGATGGGGTCGAAGGATGAAGGCGGAAGGATGAAGGATGAACGAGGGCGGCGTCCGGGCACGACGCGCCCCCGGCGCGGGCGGTGGTGCTGCGCGGTCCGTCTTCTCACCTACATCGTCGCCCTCACCGCGCTCCCCGGCTGCAACCTGATCGGCGCGCTGGCGTACAAGACGGTCGGGCCGCCGGCGGTGCCGGCGCAGTACGTGCCGCCGAAGGAGCCGACGCTCGTGATGGTGGAGAACTTCCGCAACCCCGCTGCGGTGCGGCTCGACGCCGAGCGGCTGAGCCGGTACGTGTCGCAGGAACTCGACCGGCGCGACATCGTGCCGATCGTCGCCGCCGCGGCCCTCGACGCGCTGCGCGACCGCCCCGACTTCGCGCGCATGACGCCGGGGCAGATCGGGCAGGCCGCCGGCGCGAAGCAGGTGCTGTACGTCGATCTGCTGAAGTTCAACGTCGAGGACGCGCTCGGCAGCGAGATGATCCGCGGGCAGATGGAGCTGACCGTCCGCTTCGTCGACGCCGCCTCGGGCAAGACGCTCTGGCCGACCGACTCGCCCGAGGGCATGCTGCTGTCGATCGAGACCCCCTACCGCCGCACCGGCCCCGGCACGGGCCCCAGCGGCGGCGGGCCCGGCGCCACCGAGATGGGCCTGCGCGAGGCGATGTCCACCGGCATGGCCGCGAAGATCAGCCGCCTGTTCCGCAAGTGGAAGCCCGACGAGGAAGGCGACAGCGACGAGAAGGGGTGAGCACGCCTGCCCGCGGAGGGAGGCGGGGTCGGACCGGAAATGCCCGATCGTCGCGGCACCTTCGTCTAACCCGATGGATCCGCAGCGGGCCCTCCGGGCCTGCGGCGAAACGGGGGACGTCGGGTATTCGGATCGGCTTTGAACGACCGGGCCCGACATCGATCGGTCGTCGCAGTTTGACGCCGTATCGGCCCGCGCTGGCCGTCGCGCCGGGCAGACGAAACGGACGCGGGCTGCCGGGGGTGCGGGGCTGCCCGCGTGGGCCGGATGCTGCTGCCGCGTCGATGTGACTCGCGCGCGGCGCGTCAGTGTGGCGGCCCTGCCGGCGCGACGTCGGGGAGGCGCTCGGCGGGCAGCGCATCGAACGCGCGGGCGTTGCCGTCGCCGTCGCCGCGGCCGTTGTCGTCGCCGTGGGGGCCGCCGGCGTCGCGGCCGTGGTGGGCGTGGGCGCCGGGGGACTCCGGGAAGAACCGCTCGGTGAACCAGCGGATCACGACGTAGAAGACCGGCGTGAGGAAGATGCCGAAGATCGTGACGCCGATCATGCCGAAGAACACGGTCGTGCCCAGCGCCTGGCGCATCTCCGCGCCGGCGCCGGTGGCGCGGACCATCGGCAGGACGCCGAGGATGAACGCGAAGCTCGTCATCAGGATCGGCCGCCGGCGCCGCCGCGACGCCGCGAGGGCGGCGGCGACGCGGTCGCGGCCGCGCTCCTGCTGCTGCGTGGCGAACGCGACGATCAGCACCGCGGTCTTCGCCGACAAACCCGCGAGCACGACGAACCCGATCTGCGTGAAGATGTTGTTGTCCATCCCGCGCAGCCAGACGCCGAAGATGCCGGCGAGGAGGCACATCGGCACGATCAGGATGATCGCCGTCGGCAGCGACCAGCTCTCGTACTCGGCGGCGTGCGTGAGGAACACGAACAGCACGCACAGCGGGAAGATCAACAGGGCGGTGTTGCCCGCGAGCTTCTCCTGGTACGTCAGCTCGGTCCACTCGAACGTGTAGCCCGGCGGCAGCGCGTCGCGCGCCGCGCGCTCCATCACGTCGACCGCCGTGCCGGTCGCGACGCCCGGCGCGGCGGTGCCGTTGATCTCGGCCGACGGGTAGAGGTTGTACCGCCCGATGCGCACCGGGCCGGTCGTGTCGGTGATGTCCATCACCGCGCCCAGCGGCACCATCTCGCCGGCGGCGTTGCGCGTCTTGAGCAGTGCGACGTCGTCGGCGCGGACGCGGAACTTCGCGTCGGCCTGCGCCGTCACCTGGTAGGTGCGGCCGAGGAAGTTGAAGTCGTTCACGTAGAGCGAGCCGAGGTACGTCTGCAGCGCCTCGAACACGTCGGTGACGGCCACGTTCTGGCTCTTGACCTTCTCGCGGTCGACGTTCGCCCACAGCTGCGGCACGCTGGCGCGGAAGCTGGTGAACATCCCCGCGAGGCGCGGGTCGGCGGCGGCGGCGGCGATCACGCCCTCGGTGGCGGCCTGCAGTTCCTGCGGGCTGCGGCCGGCCCGGTCCTGGATCTGCATCCGGAACCCGCCGGCGTTGCCCATCCCGCTGACGGCCGGCGGCGGGAACACCAGCGCGAACCCCTCCTGGATCTGGCCGAACTGCCGCATCAGGTTCCCGAGGATCGCGTCGGCGCCGAGCGCGGGGTCGCCGCCGCGCTCGTCGAAGTCGTCGAGCGTGACGAACATCGCGCCGGAGTTGGACTGGTTCGTCCCGCTCAGCGCGCTGAAGCCGGCGATCGCGAACGTGTACTTGATGCCCGGCGTGGCCTGCGCGATCTCGGCCATTTTGCGCATGGCTTCGTCGGTGCGGCCGATCGTGGCGGCGTCGGGCATCTGCAGGTTGCAGACGAGGTACCCCTTGTCCTGCACCGGGATGAACCCCGTCGGCACCGCGCGGAAGCCCATGTACGTCAGCACGAGCAGCCCGCCGTACGCGAGCATCACGACCGCGGCGAGGCGCACGAGGCGGCGCAGCGCGGCGACGTACCCGTTGGTCGCGGCCTCGAGCCCGCGGTTGAACAGGCGGAAGAACCACCCCAGGACCGCGTCGATCAGGCGGGTGAACGGGTCGCGCGGGCCGTGGCGGGGCTTGAGGAGGATCGCGGCCAGCGCGGGGCTGAGCGTGAGCGAGTTGAACGCGCTGATCAGCGTGCTGACGGCGATCGTCAGCGCGAACTGCCGGTAGAACTGCCCGGTGATGCCGCTGATGAACGCCGTGGGGATGAACACCGCCGACAACCCCAGCGCCACGGCGATGACCGCGGGCGTGACCTCGGTCATCGCCTCGTAGGTGGCGGGCCGGGGCGCGTACCCCTTCTCGATCCAGCGCTCGACGTTCTCGACGACGACGATCGCGTCGTCGACGACGATGCCGATCGCCAGCACGAGCCCGAACAGCGACAAATTGTTGAGCGAGAAGCCCATCGCCCACATGACCGCCGCCGTGCCGACGAGCGACACCGGCACCGCCGCCAGCGGGATGATCGCCGCGCGCCAGTTCTGGAGGAACACGACGACGACGAGCACGACGAGCAGCACGGCCTCGATCAGCGTCACGACGACGTCGCGCAGGCTCTGGCGGACGAAGACGGTCGTGTCGTACGGCATGCGGTACTCGACGCCGCTCGGCCAGTCGGGGGCGCGGCGCAGCTCCGCCATCCGCTCGTACACCTTGTCGGCCGTCTCGATCGCGTTGGACCCGGGGAGCTGGAAGATCGGCAGCGCGACCGAGGGCTGGCCGTCGGCGTAGGCGTTGACGGCGTAGTCGCGGGCGCCGAGCTCGACGCGGGCGACGTCGCGGACGCGGGTGATCGCGCCGCCCGCGCCGGTCTTGACGACGATGTCGGCGAACTGCTCCGGCTCGGTCAGGCGGCCCTGCGCGTTGACGGTGAGCTGGAACGGGGTCGCGCCGGACTCGATCGGGGGCTGGCCGATCACGCCGGCGGCGACCTGCACGTTCTGCTCGCGGATCGCGCGCGTCACGTCGCCGGCGGTCATGTTGAGGCTCGACAGCTTCTGCGGGTCGAGCCAGATGCGCATCGCGTAGTCGCGGGCGCCGAACAGGAACACGTCGCCCACGCCCGGCAGCCGCGCGATCTGGTCGCGGACCTGGAGCGTGGCGAAGTTGCTCATGTAGAGCGTGTCGCGCTCCTTGTTCGGGGAGAAGAACTGCACGACGAGCGTGATGTCCGGGCTGCTCTTGCGGACCTGCACGCCCAGGCGGCGCACCTCCTCGGGCAGCGTGGGCTCGGCGATCGCCACGCGGTTCTGCACCTGCACCTGTGCGGTGTCGAGGTTCGTGCCCAGCGCGAACGTGACGGTCAGGCGCATCTGCCCGTCGTTCGTGCTGCTGCTGGACATGTAGAGCATGTCCTCGACGCCGTTGATCTGCTGCTCGATCGGGGCGGCGACGGTGTCGGCGATCGTGCGTGCGTTGGCGCCGGGGAACGAGGAGGTGACGACGACCGTGGGCGGGACGATGTCCGGGTACTGCGCGATCGGCAGCACGAACAGCGCGATCGTGCCCATGATCACGGTCACGATCGACAACACCGCCGCGAAGACCGGGCGGTCGATGAAGAAGTGTGCGAAGCGCATGTCACCGCCCCCCTTCCGTCGCTTGTCCCGTGCTGCCCGACGAAGCGGCGGGCACCGGCGGCGAGGCCGCGCCGTCACCGCCGCCGCCATCCGGCCGCGTGGCCGGTTGGGTTGCGGGCCGCGTCGCGGACTGCGTGGTCGCGGATTGCGTTGTCGCCGGCCGGGTGGCCGCGCCGGCGTCGTCCGGCAGGTAGCGGATGTCGCGGTCGGGGATGGCGGCCCGCGTGGCGTTGACCTTCATGCCGGGGCGGACGCGGAGCAGGCCGTTGACGATGATCCACTCGTCCGGCTTCAGGCCGCGCGTCACGACGCGCATGCCGTCGAAGTCGGCGCCGGTCTCGATTGGCCGCTGCTGGACCGTGTCGTCGGCGGCGACGACCATCACGAACTTCGAGTTCTGGTCCGCCCCGATCGCCTCGGCCGGCACGAGCAGCGCCTCGTAGCGCCCGGTGCCGGGGACGCGCAGCCGGCCGAACAGGCCGGGGGTCAGCACGCCGTCGCCGTTGTCGAACACGGCCCGCGCGGTGAGCGTGCCGGTGCCGGGGTTGAGGCGGTTGTCGACGAAGTCGATCACGCCCTCGCGCGGGAAGTCGGTCTCGTCGGCCAGCGACAGGTACGCGGGGATCTGAACTTCGCGGGCGCTGGCGCGCTTCTTCTCGCGGGCGAGGCGCTGGTACTTCAGCAGCGACCGCTCGTCGGCGTCGACGTAGCAGTAGATCGGGTCGATCGAGGTGATCGTCGTCAGCAGCGTCGCCTGGCCCTCGCCGCCGTTGACGAAGTTGCCCGGCGTGACGTTCTTGCGGCTGACGCGCCCGTCGATCGGGCTGCGGACCTCGGTGAACTCCTCGTTCAGCCGCGCCGCCTCGACCGCGCCCTGCGCGCGGGTGATGGCGGCGCGGCCCTGGGCCACCTCCTGCCGCTGCGTCTCGTACTCGGTGCCGGACACCGCCTGCGAGGCCCGCAGTTCGTCGAGCCGCTTGAACTCCGTCTCGGCCAGCGCGAACTGCGCCTGCGCCCGCTCGAGGTCCCCCTGCGCCTGTTTCAACGCCGCGGCGTAGGGCCGCGGGTCGATCACGAACAGGAGGTCGCCCTTCTTGACGAGCGTCCCCTCCTGGAAGTCCGCCTTCATCAGCAGCCCGCTGACCCGCGCGCGCAGCTCGACGGTGTCGACCGCGGCGAGGCGGCCGGTGAACTCGTCCCACTCGACGACCTCGCGGACGATCGGCTGGCTCGCCGTCACCGTCGGCGGGGGCGGCGGCGGCGGGGCCTCCCGCTCCTCGCAGGCGGTCACGCCCGTCGTTGTCAATAACAATACGAACAACCGGCGGCCCCACCCGTTCATGAGTGACCTCATCGACACCTCTTGGCTGCGCGCGGTTCGGTCCCTTCACGAGCGCCCCGGGGCGGCGGCCGGGTCGTCATCGGGCATGGTCACGCCCGATGGATGGGAACAGTTTAGGCACGGACCCCCGCCGATGGCGAGGCGGCCGTCCCGCCTCACCTCCCGCGCCTGAGGTGCGCGGACGTTTAGAAGTGCCGCGAAACGCGGTGGAAACGCTGGAAGGCGGGAATCGTTATGAAGAGGTTAGCGACCGCGCTTGTGCGCGCCGTCGGATGGCTCTCACGGCTGCGCGGGCGGCGGGGCGCTCGACACGGCCCACTCGTTGATCCCGAACCGCGCCTCGGCCTCGGAGCGCGGCTGGACGTGCAGGTCGAGGTAGAGGTAGTTCGACCCGACGTGCGAACCGTGCCGGAAGAACTCGACGATCCGGTTGTAGTCGCCCATGTCGGCGTTCATGTAGTAGTGGTCGCTCGCCGTCACCTTCTCGCCCATCACGATCACCTCCGACGTCGACAGCCCGCTCGTGTTCGTGCGGTGGTAGCGGACGTCGTAGTCGACGAGGTTGTCGTTGAGGATGTACGAGTGCTCCTCGGCCGGCTCGACGTCCGACGGGCAGGTCATCACCGGCGCGTTCCAGGCGGGCGGGTCGAACACGTGCACCGGCCAGCGCTGCTCGCGCGGCAGGTTGGCGCCGAGCTCGGGCGGGAACAGCGCGCCGCGCCACGCGTTGGCGTAGGCGACGAGCATCACGCCGACCTGCCGCATGTTCGACGCGCACACGACTTGGTCCGCCTGCCGCCGGGCCCGTGCCAGCGCCGGCAGGAGGATCGAGACCAGCACCGCGATGATGCCGATCACCACGAGCAGTTCGACGAGCGTGAAGCCGAAGCGGGTGACTCGGCGTGGTTGCGTCGATCGTGTTTTCATGCGTTATGCTTCCCTAGTCGCGTCGTGCGGTCGCATTCGGTGTCGCGGGTTGGACCTCCGCGTGACGTCGATCGATCGCCCCCGCGCGGCACGCGGGCGACGTGGAGGTGCTCCGTGAGCACCTGTTCGCTGCGGACCCGACGTCCGCATCTCTGCCCATCAAAACCGTCGGGCTTCCGCCCGAGGCTGCGAGCTGCGCTCGATGCGGCTCGACGAGTGCTTGGGGAGCGTCCACGACCGACCCACCCTTACAACGCGCCCGTGGTGGACTTCGTTGCACGCGTTTCCAGAAAGGCCGCGCCCACCCGCTACTCCCCGCGCCGGTGACGGACACGGTATCATTGGATGCCATGAACACTAACGCGCGCGGGTGCGGACGGCTGATCGTCGTGGTGCTGGGGCTCGTGACCACGGCCGGGTGCTCCGACTTCGGCCGCCGCTGGGCGGCCGCGCCGGCGGCGCCGACCGGTGGCGCGGCCGACATCGCCGGCCGGTGGCAGGGGCGGTGGGTGAGCGAGGGGACGGGTCACTCCGGCGGCCTGCGCGGCGTGATCGCGCCGATGCGCCGCGCCTCCCCGCTCGCCGACGAGGCGGAACTTGCCGCCGCCGATGACGCCGACGCGTACGGCGCCCCCTCCCCGATCCCCTACCGCGTGCAGTTCGACGCCACCTGGGGCGGCGTCCTCCACTTCGGCCAGACGATCGAACTTCAGGCCGTCCCTCACGCCGACCGCGAGCTCGTCCAGTTCTCCGACGAACAAGACCTCGGCCCCCTCGCCGGCGGCGTGTACTACTACGTCGGCGAGGCGAACCGCGACACCTTCTTCTGCACCTACAAGTCGAAGGACGATTACGGCTACTTCGAGATGCGCCGGCCGAGCACGGGGAAGCGGCCAGGCATTCGCGGGGCGTCTGGCGGAACGGTGAAGAGTTCAACCACGGAGTCACGGAGACACGGAGGGGGGCGGAGAAGGCGAAGACGGAGGATGGAAGATCGTGGATGAAGGAGCCGAAGACTGATGGACGGCGCATCGTCTTCCTCCATTCTCGTCTCTCTCTTGACCGTGTCTCCGTGTCTCCGTAGTTTGATTTCACGTCAACCAGCGAACATTCGAGAACCGATCAAGGCAGGCCCGCCCCCTCCGTCGGCGAACCCGCGGGCGGCTGCGCCGGCCCGCGCGACAACCACCGCCGTGCGATCAGCGCCGCCAGCAGCGGCACGGTTCCCGAGGCGATGATCACCCACGGCATCGCCGGGCTGCCGCTGAAGTAGCGGCCGCAGGCGGCGTAGGCGAAGGAGACGACGAGGTTGCCCGCGATCGTCGGCGGCAGGAACTTGCGCCACGACAAGCCGCCGACGCCGACGAGCATCACGCACGCCTCGGCGAGGATCGGCAGCGCCCGCGTGACGAGCAGCGCCGGCGGCCCGAGTCGTCGCGACAGTTCCGCCGCCCGGTCGAGGTCCCGCCCCGCCCGCCACGCCGCGAACCGCTGGCCGAACAGTTTGGCGAGCCCGAAGCCCAACACCGCGCCGATCGTCGTCCCGAGCGTCGCCGCCGCGGTGGCCGGCAGCAGGCCCATCACGCTGCCGCCCCACGTGCTGACCGCGCTCGAGGGGATCGGCAGCACGATGTCCGTCGCCAGCACCCCCACCACCAGCCCGAACCGCCCCGCTGGCGACAAGTTCGCCCCGCGCACGTAGCCGCTGACGCGGTCCTCGAACGACAGGCCAAGGAGCAGGAGCGGGAAGATCGGGATGCAGACGATCGCGAAGACCATCAGGAGGGGGCGGCGCATGATTGGGATCGGCTCCCCCGCTACGATGAGCGGATGCCTGGCGAAGGACCCACGGTCACTGTCGTGCTGGAACGCGACTTCCGCAAACGTCCCGAAGCGCCGTCAATTCGCGTTCCGGCGTGGATCGTAGAAAGCGAGTCGAACACGCGCCTCGCGCTGCGGGTCTGGCAAGAGCGGCCGGGGACCAGTCACCTCGACGGGCTCACGACGTTCCGTGCGGGTGAGGGCGACAAGCCCGAGGTGATGTTTCTCGCGCAGATCGAGTCGATCGACCTGCACCACGGCCGCTACTCGTCCGACCCGCCGTACAATGAGATCGTCAGCATCGGCGCCGTCCTGACGCCGTCTATCCGCGCCGCGCTGAACGACATCGGTTTCGAGGAACACGTTCCTACAGAGGAAGGGTTCACCGCCCGACGGACGCGAATGGCGGAAGGAACTAGCGAGTAACCGGCGCCGACCCCCGGCACGCGGACGGCGGCGTTTAATGCGGCTCGCAAGCGAGCCTGCGAAAGGGGGTGGTCGCACGCCCCGCCCTTCCCCCCCGTTTCTGTCTACTGCCTACTCTCTACTGTCCACTCCTCCGCCCCCCTCACATCTTCTGCCGCCCGCTGATCGCGTCGGCGAGGATGTTCCTGTTCGCGTACTCGATGTTGCTGCCGGCGGGTAAGCCGCGGGCGAGGCGGGTGACGGCGACGTCGGGGAAGCGGCCGCCGACGGTGTTCTGGATGAACAGGGCGGTGCCGTCGCCCTCCATCGTGGGGTTGGTGCCCATGATGAGCTCGCGGACGGTGCCCGAGGCGATGCGCTCCACGAGCGGGTCGATCGTGAGGTCGCCGGGCTCGACGCCCTCCAGCGGCGAGATCCGGCCGAGCAGCACGTGGTAGACGCCGCGGTAGAGGCCCGTTGCCTCCAGCGCCAGCAAGTCCTTGGGCTGTTCGACGATGCAGACGAGGCCCCCGTCGCGGCCCGCGTCGCCGCAGATGCTGCACGGGTCCTGCTCGGTGAGGTTATAGCAGACCGAGCAGTGCTTGATGCGCGTCTTCACGTCGCGGATCGCGTCCGCGAGTTTCAGCGCGTCGGTCGGGCTCTGCTTCAGGAGGTGAAACGCGATCCGCTCCGCCGAGCGCATGCCGATGCCGGGCAGGCGGGCCAACTCGTTCATCAGGTTCTGGATGCTCTGCGTGTAACTGCCCATGATACGAGTGCCGAAGCGTCATTCAGAGGGCGTTTTCCTGCTGCACGATGCTGTCGTAAATCTCCTGGGGGGTCGTGGCTTGGGAAAGCGCCTGGCGGAACCGCTCGATGGTCATGAGCCGGCTGATGCGGGCGAGGGCGTGGATGTGGGGGCCGGTCTTGTCGGGCGGTGAGCTGAGCAGCCAGATCAGGTTGACGGGCCGGCCGTCGATGGCCTGGAAGTCGATGGGCGTGCCGGGCCGGCCGATGGCCATGACGAGGTGGTCGGTCCCGGTACACTTGCCGTGGGGGATGGCCAGCCCGTTGCCGATGCCGGTCGTCCGGGTGGCCTCGCGGTCAAGGACAGCGTCGAGCACCTTCTTCGGGTCGGTCAGCTCCCCGTTGCCGGCCAGCAACTGCACCAGTTCCCCGATGGCGTCCGTCTTGACCTTCGCCTCCAGCGGCACCTTGATGTTCTGGGGTTTGAGAATTTCCGTCAAACGCATACGTCACCACGCTCGCTGGCTGACTGGTTCGGTCATCAAATTCGGAAGGATGAGGGATGGTACCAGAAAAGTGGCACGAAGGCACAGAGGGTGGCGCCTCGTGTTTGACCCGCAACGTTGCGGAACCCTACGATGCCGCACGATGCGCGTTGCCTTCGGCTTGGCGGTGCTTCTCCCGGGGATATGTCTGGCGCAGCAAGGTCCTGTGTCGGTCGATGTTGCGCCCGTACAACGCCGGGCGGTCGAGTTGACGCAGCCGCTGGTGGCGGGTGTGGAGCCGGTTACGCGCTCCACCTTGGCCGCGGAGTTGCCGGGCCTGGTTTCCGAGCGATTGTTCGAGGAAGGGGAGATGCTGACAAAGGGGGCGGTCCTGGCGCGGATGAAGACGGACCTTCTGCAAGCCCAGTTGAACGCCGCCGAGGCCGCGCGGGTGACGGCCGACGCGAACATCGCGGTGGCGCGGGCCGAGGCGGAGAACGCTGCCGGCGAGCTGGAGCGAAACCAGCAGCTCATGAAGAGCAACGTCGGCAGCGAAAAGGAGTTGCGCGAGGCGGCGACGGCGGCGCGGGTCGCCGATTCCACGGCGAAGGCCAAGGCCGCCGAGATGGACGAGAAGGCCGCCGAGGTCGCCCGGCTTAAGTTGATGATCGAGAAGAGCCAGGTGCAGACGCCCGTTCCCGGGGTCGTGTCGAAGCGACATGTTGAGGTGGGACAATGGGTTAAGGAAGGGGATCCGGTCGCCGACATCGTGCAGCTCGACCCGCTGTGGGTGCGGGTGAACGTGCCCGAGGGCGTCGTCGCCCGCCTGACCAAGGGCGACGAGGCCCGCATCACGATCGATGCGTTGGGGGGTGAGACGCTGACGGCCAAGGTCGATCAGATCCTGCCCGAGGCCGACCCCGCCAGCCGGACGTTTCAGGTCAAGCTCCTCCTGCCCAACCCGGACGGCAAGGTCCGTCCCGGCTTCTTCGCGCGGGCGACGCTTTTGTCGAAATCCAAGAGCCAGCTGGTCGTCCCCAAGGACGCCGTCGTGCAGCGCGGCCCCGCCGCTCATGTGATTGCGGTCCGGGGCGGCAAGGCGGTGAT
>JAUJNJ010000285.1 GCA_030448225.1 Phycisphaerae bacterium | reverse complement strand
CTCATGGTGACCTGCGTGGCGAGCTGCCCAACAGCGCGGCCCGCACCTACGACTATGCCGGCGGCATCGCCTATGTCGGCACCGGCGGCAATTTCGGCGTCTCGGTGTCGCGCTACGACAGTCTGTACGGCGTTCCGATCCGCTACTCGCTCGATCCGGAGGTCGAGGCCGAAGCCGTCCGCCTCGACGTCAAGCAGACCCGCGTCGACGCTCGCGGGGAGGTCGATATCCCGGGCGGGTTCTTCGACAGCGCGCGCATGCGGCTCGGCTATGCCGACTATCGGCACAACGAGCTCGAGGACACGGGCGAGATCGGCACCACCTTCTTCAATGAAGGCGGCGAGGCGCGCCTCGAGTTCGTCCAGCGCGAGCGCGGCGGCTGGCGCGGCGCGATCGGCGGCCAGGCGCTGATCCGGAACTTGCGCATCGTCGGTGAAGAGAAGTTCCTGCCGCCCAGTCGCACCCGACAGCTCGGCCTGTTCACGCTGCAGGAGTTCACCGTCGGCCCCTTCAAGGCCGAAGCCGGCGCGCGGTACGAACACAGCCGCGTCCGCGCGTTCGCCGACGAGGATCTGGGCAACCCGGACATCCGCCGCGGTTTCGACGCCTATTCAGGATCGATCGGCGCCAGCGTCGGCCTCGGAACGCTGGTACGCGCCGGCCTCAGCCTGTCGCACAGCGAACGCGCGCCGTCGGCGGAGGAACTCTACGCCAACGGCCCGCACGCGGGTACGCAGGCGTTCGAGATCGGCAACCCCGCCTTTAGCAAGGAAACGAGCAACGGCGCCGAACTGACGCTGCGCGGCAGCAGCGAGGGCTACAGCTTCGGCGCGTCGGCCTACTACACCCGCTTCGACGACTATATCTACGAGCAGGACACCGGCGAGGTCGAGGACGACCTGCCCGTCTTCCAGTTCCTGCAGAACGACGCACGCTACTACGGCTTCGAGGTCGAGGGCTCGGTGCGCTTGGCCCGCATCGGCGGCTTCTCGTTGAACGTCGACGGTGTCGCCGACTATGTGCGCGCGCGGATCAAATCGACCCGACCCGTTCCCCGCATCCCGCCACTTCGTCTGCTCGGCGGAATCGAAGCGCAATCGGCGCGCCTGAACGCCCGCGCCGAGGTCGAATATGTCGACGATCAAGACCGCGTCGCCGCCTTCGAGACGCCGACCGCAGGCTACACCATGGTCAACGCGTCGGTGTCGTTCCGCCCGATCGCTGGCAACCGCGACACCACGATCCTGCTGTCCGCCAACAACATCTTCGACGTCACCGCCCGGCGGCACGCGAGCTTCCTCAAGGACTATGCCCCGCTCGCCGGACGCGACATCAGGGTCACGGCGAGGATCGGCTTCTAGCGCAGCCGATCCGTGTCGGCGCGGCGCGGCGGCGAGCAGCGTCGCAAATGCGAAAAGCTTGTGTATCTAGATCGCTATCGCCGGTCCGAGCAAGGCGAAGCGCGGAATGGCGACCTCGAAACGCCCGCCGTCTTCGCCCACCAGGTGGTAGCGGCCCATCATGGCTCCCGTCGGAGTCGAAAGCGGGCAGCCGGAGACATAGTCGAACGACGCGCCCGGCGCGATCAACGGCTGCTCGCCGACAACTCCCTCGCCCTGAACTTCGTGGCGGGCGCCGCGTCCATCGATGATCGTCCAGCTGCGGCTGAGCAGCTGCACCGTGCGCGACGAGCCATTTTCGACACGGACATGATAAGCCCAGAACCAGCGCCCGCCCGCCGGGTCCGACTGTTCGGCAAAATAGCTGACCGCGACGCGGACCGTGATGCCGCGCGTCGTCTCGGCATGCGGGAAAAGCGCGTGGGCGGCGGCAGCCGATAGTCCGTTCGAAGTCATGAACAGGAACTTAGGCGCGCTGCCCGCCCCGCACAATGCGGAGCCTCATCCGGTTACCTTGCGCAGCCGTTCGACCAGTCGCTCTCGCGCGGCGAGCACGTCCGCCCGGCGCTCGATGAGGAGGTCGCGGGCGAGGAAATGGCCGGTGATGGCGAGACCGTCAAAAATGTCCGGCCCGCCCGCCGCGCCGCCGCCGTTCAGAAAGGCTGGCAGCGTCAACAGCCGGTCATGGTACCCCTCGGCCGCGGCCTCGCTGACCGCACCGCCACTGCGCGGGCTGACCGCGACGAGACCGTCGGTCGCGCCGCTAACGACGCATCGATCGAGCGCGAGACCAAAACCGAGTTCCGCGAGTAGCAGAAGCTCGTAGCGGACCAGGGCGCTCGCCCAACCCTGCGCGCGCGGCGCCGCCTCGACCGCG
>JAUJNJ010000284.1 GCA_030448225.1 Phycisphaerae bacterium | reverse complement strand
ACCACGCCCGACGGCAAGTCGGTCGGCGTCGCCTTCTCGCGCGGGCAGGGGCCGGTCATCGTGATCGGCGTGCCCCTGGCGATCGGCGTCGACGAGCGCCCGGTCCCCGTCCTCGCGCCACTCATGCAGCACCTGACGCAGGGGCTCGTCCCCGTGAAGGTCGGCGGCGAAGTCGAGTGGGTGCTGAACCGACTCGACGACGGCGGCTGGCTCGTCACGCTGCTCAACAACCGCGGCGTCCTCAAACCCCAGCACGGCGTCAACCCAACCAACCACCGCGAACACCAGCCCGTCACCATCACGTTCACCGGCAAGGTCGCCAAGAGCCATGAGTACCTCACCGGCGCCGACGTCACGTGGCAGGCGGGCGAGAAAGGTTCGACCACGCAGATCACCGTCCCCGCCGGTTCCATCCGCATGATCGCGCTGCAACCGCAATGACGGCTGTCGCTCAAGAGAGAGACGGACAACGAACGCGCGAAGTCGCGAAGCACCATCCGCTTCTTCTTCTTCGCGTGCCTTCGCGAGCTTCGCGTTGAAGCCAAGTGTGCGGCGTCACCTGGCGTGTTCACCATTTGACGTCGACGAGGCGTCAACGGTCGGGAGCTGTAGCGGAAGCATGCCACACCGATCTCAGGCCGCCACCCCCAGCGCCCGCGCCATCGCCTCGCCGATGGTGGCCGGGCTGTCGCTGACGGTGACGCCGCACTCGCGGAATGTGGCGAGCTTGGCGTCGGCGGTGTCGTCGCCGCCGCTGATGATCGCGCCGGCGTGGCCCATCCGCTTGCCCGCCGGCGCGGTGCGGCCGGCGATGAACCCGACGACCGGCTTGTTCACGTGATCCTTGACGTACCGCGCCGCGTCGGCCTCGTCGGTGCCGCCGATCTCGCCGATGATGACGATCCCGTCGGTCGCCTCGTCCTTCTGGAACATCGCCAGCAACTCGATGAAGTTAAGCCCCTTGATCGGGTCGCCGCCGATCCCGACGGCCGTCGTCTGCCCGATCCCGCGCGTCGCGCACTGCCACACCGCTTCGTACGTCAGCGTCCCGCTGCGCGAGATGATGCCGACCTTCTTGCCGCTCTTGGCCTCGCCCGGCGGCAGGTGGATGTAGCCGGGCATGATGCCGATCTTGCACTCGCCGGGCGTTATCACGCCAGGGCAGTTGGGCCCGATCAGCACCGGGCCGGCGGGGTTCGGGGAAGAGTTCAGAGTTCGGGGTTCAGAGTTCAGGGAAGAGGCGGCCGCACCTTTGCTGCCTGAACCCTGAAGCCGGACCCCTGACCCCTCTGCTGAACTCTGAACTCTGAACTCTGAACTCTCTGTCGAACTCTTGTCCTTCAGGAACGCCTTGACCTTGACCATGTCCATCACCGGGATGCCCTCGGTGATGGCGACGATGACCTTGATGCCGGAGTCGGCGGCCTCCATGATGGCGTCGGCGGCGAACGGCGGGGGCACGAAGATCATCGTCGCGTCGGCCCCCGTCTCGCGGACGGCCTGTCCGACCGTGTCGAAGATCGGCAGCCCGTTGGCGTCCCGCTGCCCGCCCTTGCCCGGCGTCACGCCCCCCACCATCTTCGTGCCGTACTCCAGGCACCCCTTCGTGTGAAACGCCCCGGCGGCGCCGGTAATGCCCTGGCAGATGACCTTCGTGTTCTTGTCGACGAGGATGCTCATGTCTGGTCCGATCCTTTAGGCCTGTGGAAGCGGCAGGGTATAGGCCGGTGCCGGGGGCGACAAGGGCCGCGGCGCCGACTCCCCCCGACACTCGACGCTCTCGTCCCGCGATACCTGCCGGCCATACGCATGCCCGTGGGCCTGTCTGACAGCGGACCTACGGCCAAGGGTATTTGCCCGTGCCACCCGGCAGATCACGGATGACGGAACATTAGCGCGAAAACCTCGCAGCTGTGTAACTCGCCACGCGCTGTTGCTCGCCTGCCGCGGTCGGGAACGATATAAGTGTGCGGTCGGGGGTTTCAGTCGCAGTGCGTCGGCCCGTCCCCGGGGCCGCAACGGTGGAGCGACTCATGTTGCGCGACCCGGCCATCCGCCGCTTCCGCCCCGCCAACGGCCCTGAGCCGGCGACGATGCCCGCGCGACCGGAGGGGAGGGGCACGTGAGCAATTCGGTGACGGCACCCGGGCCCGAGGGCGGCGAGAAGCGATCGACTCCCAGGCGATTACGACGGTGGCTGATCGGACTGGGGGGCGCGCTGGCGTTCCTCGTCCTCGCGACGCCGATCGCGCTGTGGGGGTGGGGTGCGTACGAGCACC
>JAUJNJ010000283.1 GCA_030448225.1 Phycisphaerae bacterium | reverse complement strand
GCACCGCTGCCCGGAACATTGCTTGGTACGAGACGCCGAGCAGGACGGCGACCGGCCCGAAGAACACGAGGGCAAACACCCCGCGGCGGAACGAGAGCACGAGCTACAGCCGGGCGAGGGCACCGACGGCCAAACCGGCGAGCAACAACAGGACGTGACCGGCCAGCGGCATGGGGGGCGTGTACCGGGCTCCGCAGCCGGCACACACCCAGTCGTCCGCCAGGGACCAGCAGCTGGCGCGGTACGTCGTCCCGGCGCAGCCGTGACAAGGTGGGCCGGACCGCGTTGTCATGTCGCGTACTCCCCCCTCAGGTGCCGGCTTCCGCGACCGCCACCGGCTCTACCTTCCACTTCGGGCTCTGCCCGAAGAACCGGCACGGGTTGTTCATGAACACCTCGGTCGCCTCGGCCTCGGTGTGCCCGCGGCGGCGGAACTCCAGGCACGTGTCCGTCAGCCACTGCGGGCCGCTCTCGCCCCAGTCGCTAGCCGAGTTCACGCACAACTGCCGGGTCCCGTACACCTCCATCATGTCGACCGCCCGTTGGGGCGTGACCTTCGACACCGGGTAGATCGTCATCCCCGCCCAGAACCCGTGGTCCCGGGCCATCCGCATCGTGTGCTCCTCGCAGTGGTCGATCAGCACCCGCTCCGGCTTGATCCGCTTGTCGTTCTTCAGGATGCTCGTGATGATCGCCGTGCCCTTGTGCTTGTCCTCGAGGTGGGGCGTGTGGATCAGGATGAGCTGGTCGTGGCGCGCCGCGATCTCCACCTGTTCCTCGAAGACGGTGATCTCGTTGCGCGTGTTCTTGTTCAGGCCGATCTCGCCCACGCCGAGCACGCGCGGGTGGTCAAGTAGCGGGGGGATCAGCTTGATGACCTCGCGCGACAGCTCGACGTTCTCCGCCTCCTTCGCGTTGATGCAGAGCCATGCGTAATGGTCGATGCCGTAGCGGGCCGCGCGCTTCGGCTCCACGTCGAGCAGGTGGCGGAAGTAGTCGGCGAAGCTGGACGCGCTTGAGCGGTCGAACCCCGCCCAGAACGCCGGCTCCGACACGGCCACCACGCCGCAGCGGGCCATGTACTGGTAATCCTCAGTCGTCCGGCTGACGCAGTGAATGTGCGGGTCGATGTAGCGCATGTCTCGGTGTCTCGTGCTGGGCCCGATGTGGTTGGGCGGTTTGCGATGCGGGGGCAGTCAAAACGTGTGGTTTTGCCGCCTCCTACTCCACCACGCCACCCCACGACCACACCACCCCCTCCCCTACATCCCCCCGTGCCGGCCGCCCTCTACGCCGCGGCCCGGCTCGCGGGCCGGCGGGGGCGTTTTGTCGCTGAAGATGTTCTGCACCTGCTCGGCGCGGCCGCCGGTGCTGTCGAGCAGCACGCCGATCGCCTGCCGCAACTTCGCCAGCCGCGGGTCGTCGGCCAGAACGGCCGGCCCGCCCGGCGCCCGCTCGATGCGATCGAGGTCGGCCGCCAGCGAGAGGCAACGCCAGCGCATCTCCAGATAGTACTGCTCCAGCGTCTGTTGTGCGTCACGCATGTTATCCATTGTATCGGCCATCCGCCCGGCGGTCGTGCCCGGGCAAAAACCGTGGGCCGCGCTGGGGTTACGCTCGCCCGGATGAGCCGTTTAAGCCGATTGTATCGATGTCGCCGCCCGCGGGGGCCGGGGCGGACGCGGCCGGGTCGACCGGGCCGCCGCCCGCTTGCGTTTTGGGCCGTTCGTGTTCAACTACCGCTTGCCGGGCGCGTACTGACGATGACCAGCACGGGCTACCCGCAACGCGACGCGCCGGACACCGCGGTCCAAGCCTCCACCGACGTGAACCCCGACCGGCCACCGGAGACGTGTATGACGCGAACGCTAACCCCTTGGCGGCGGGTGCGCACGCTCCTGTGCGTGCCCGTGCTGTCGGCCGTCGCCGTTGCCGCCGTTGCCGCCGCGCTCCCCGCCGGCGCGCGGGCGGCCGACGCCCCAGCCCGCGAAGCCGGCGCGGTCGACGCCGGCACGAAAAAGCTCACCGCCGCCCACGGCCTGTTCCAGCGCAGCCTGTTCAAGCTCGCCGCCCAGCAGTACGCGGAGTTCCTCCAGCAGTACCCGCGGCACGCCGAGGTCGTCACCGCCAAGTACGCGCTGGCCGTCTGCCGCTATCGGATCGGCGAGCACGAGCCCGCGATCCGCCTGCTCGACGAGGTGCTGCACGACGACAAGTTCCAGCAGCGCGACGTTCATCCTCGACGAGGACGGCGTCGTGGCGCACGTCATCCCGAAGGC
>JAUJNJ010000282.1 GCA_030448225.1 Phycisphaerae bacterium | reverse complement strand
CCACGTCGCGCTGAGGATCAGCAGGGCCGCCACGCCCACCGTCACCCGCGGGCGGCCGGGCCACAGGTCGGGCGGCGGACAGTGGAGCACGCCCGCCAAGGCCTGCACGACCAAGCGGGCGGCCAGCCACGCGAACGCCAGCAGCGACAGCCCGCAGCCCCAGGCGTACAGCGCCCACCGGCCGGTCATGTCCTGCCGCACGCCCCGGTCGAGCGCCCACACCACGGACAGCAACCAGTCCTCGCACCGCGGCCGCCACTCGCTGCCGGGCCAGCCGGTGCCGGCGACGACCAACCCCGCGCCCGCCGCCGCCAGGGCCAGCGTGGGCCAGCCGGGCGAGGCCAGCACCCATCGGGTGACCCGCCCCAGCGGGCGGCGGCGGTTCGTGGACCGCGGGTCGGCCGGGTCGAACGGCCGGCCGCAGTCCGGGCACCGCCGGCTGTCGATCCCACGCAGCTCGTACCCGCACGTCCAGCACCGCCCGGCGTCGGGAATGACCCCCGTCGCGCCCGCATCGGCAGGGTTCACGGTCGGATTCCCATTGGTCGCCATCGGAGGACCCTCGCGTGCGGGAAACCGGAGATCGGCAGACACCCGCCCGGCGCGTCCGCCGCGGGGCCCGCTTTCAGTGACACGGGCGTCCCGCAGCGTCCCGCCCGTGCGCGGTGCGTTCCCCCCTCGTGACAGCTCAGATTCGGGGTCGTCTCCCGCACCACGTCGTCCGGCACGGGCGGGACGCCCGTGTCACGGGAAGCCCGCCACAAACAGGAGTTACACCCGCGACGGGTTTGCGGCTCGATGGGCGACCAATCGCACGGACGACGATGAAACGGACCTTGCTCACCAGCCTTGCCCTCGGGCTCGTCCTGTCGCACGCGACTGCTGCGACCGCGCGCGGGGATGACGGGTCGCCGGACAAGCGTGCCCACTGGTCCTTTCAACCGGTTCAACGACCCCCACTTCCACAAACCGGTGACATGGCGTGGCCGCGGAACGGGGTCGATCACTTCATCCTCGCTCGCCTGGAGCACGAGGCGCTCGCGCCCTCGCCCGAGGCGGACCGGGTGAGTTGGCTGCGGCGGGCGCACTTGAACCTGACCGGCCTGCCGCCGTCGCCGGAGCAGGTGGCGGCGTTCGTCAACGATTCGCGCGCCGGCGCGCACGAGCGCGTGGTGGACGAGTTGCTGGCGAGCCCGCGTTACGGCGAGCGGTGGGCGCAGCACTGGCTGGACGTCGTGCGGTACGCCGACACGCACGGGTTCGAGGTCAACACGCCGCGGGAGAACGCCTGGCCCTACCGGGATTACGTGATTCGGGCGTTCAACGAGGACAAGCCGTACGACCGGTTCGTCCTCGAGCAACTGGCGGGGGACGCC
This sequence comes from Phycisphaerae bacterium, assembly GCA_030448225.1. The sequence goes on along the minus strand of JAUJNJ010000282.1, from coordinate 912 downwards.
TTCGGCGCCGACGAGGCGACCGGGTTCATGGTGGCGTCGGCGGTGCTGCTGCCCGGGCAGATCGGGGCTGACGATGCGTCCAAGCGCCTGGCCCGCCAGGACGCGCTCGACGAGATCATCGTCGGCACGGGCGGGACGTTCCTCGGCATGTCGATCGGCTGCGCCCGCTGCCACGACCACAAGTTCGACCCGATTTCCGCGCACGACTACTACGCCATGCAGGCGTTCTTCGCCGGCGTCGAGTACGGGGACCGCGGCATCGACAACGCCGCATACCGCGAGCGGCTGGCACGGGCGAAGGCGCTCGCCCCGCGGATCGAAGAAATCCGGGGGCAGCTTCGCGGCTTCGAGCCGACAGTCTTTGCCGGCCGCACGCTGCTGATCGACGAGGAGGACGCGGCGCGGGTGACGGCGTTGAAGCCGGCCAACGGCCCGGGCGTCAACCCCGCCGGCACGCGGCGCGGCCACAAGGACGACGCCGGGACGGCCGACCGCGCCGGCAACATCAGCCGGGGGCGGTACACCTGGTGGGACAACGTGCCCGGGGAAGACGTCCTCACGTACAACCCCGCCGCCGCCGGGCGGTTCCGGCTGTGGGTCTCGTGGGGCGTCCACGGCAGCGGCGTCCACACGCGCGACGCCCGCTACCTGCTCGATGCCGACGGCGACCTCGCCACGCGCGGCGACCAGCGCGAGCTGGCGCGGGCCGACCAGTATTACCCGGCCGGCGTCGCCGAAGGCGCCACCGAGATGACGCCGCTCTGGAGCGGGCTGCTCGACGTCGGCGTTGTCGAACTGACCACGTCGTCAAAGCTCGTCCTCCGCGGCGGCGACACGAGGACCGGCATCACGGCGGACGTGATCGTGCTTCAGGAGGTTGAAGGCGGCACGAGCGACACGACGACTTCAGCG
>JAUJNJ010000281.1 GCA_030448225.1 Phycisphaerae bacterium | reverse complement strand
TCGTTCGTCGTGCACTTCGACCTGCCCGGGGTCGATGCGTCGTCCATCGACCTCAGGGGGGAGGTGTCCGGGAGCGCCGGTGCCGCCGCGACTCGCGGGCGGGCGACGACAGGGGCAGAGGGGGGGGGGGCCGCGGGGGGGTAGGGCGGGATCGGGCGGCAGCGGTGGTTCCGGCGGGTCACCGGCAGCCAGCGCCGCAGTGGCGGCGGGGATGACGCTGCCGCCGGGTGCGCTGGAAACCGACACGCTGATTCCGCGAACGCGGCTGATCCGCGTCGCCGACTTGCCCGCCCCGTTCGCCACGCCCAGCGTCCGCAATGCGCCGAACGTCGTCGGCAAGCCCGACGGGGCCAAGCTGAGCGTGCCGGCGGGCTTCGCCGTGTACGAGTGGGCGAGCGACCTGAACAACCCGCGCGTCATCACTGTCGCGCCTAACGGCGACGTGTTCGTAGCCGAAAGTGGGCCGAACCGGGTGATCGTACTCCGCGACGCCGACGGCGACAACAAGCCGGAGGTCAAGGAAACCTTCGCCAGCAACGGACTGCGCCAACCGTTCGGCATCGCGTTTTACCCGCCGAACACGGTGAATCCGACGCACGTGTATGTCGCCAATACGGACGGCGTAGTTCGATTCCCCTACAAGAGTGGCGACCTGAAGGCGAGCGGCCCCGCCGAGACCATCGTCTCCGACCTGCCCGGCGGCGGCTACAACCAGCACTGGACGCGCAACGTCGTTTTCAAGCCGGACGGGAGCAAGATGTACGTCAGCGTCGGCTCGCAGGGCAACATCGCCGAGGAGGACGAGAAGCGCGCCGCAATTTTGGAGTACAACCCTGATGGCTCGGGTTACCGCGTCTTCGCGTCGGGCCTGCGTAACCCGGTCGGGCTTGCCTTTAACCCGGCGAACGGTGCGCTGTGGACCGCCGTGAACGAGCGCGACGGCATGGGCGACGACCTCGTGCCCGACTACGCGACCCGTGTGCAGGAGGGTGGCTTCTACGGCTGGCCCTACTTTTATCTGGGCGCCAACGACCAGCCCGACTTCAAGGACCGCCCGGACCTGAAGGACAAGGTGGTCGTGCCCGAGGTGCTGTTCGGCGCGCACGCCGCCGCGCTGGGCATCCAGTTCTACGACGGCAATCTGTTCCCGGCCAACTACCGGAACAGTGCCTTTGTCGCCCTGCATGGTTCGTGGAACCGGGCCAATCATTATGGCTACAAGATCGTTCGCATCCCGTTCGGCGCGGACGGCAAGCCCATCAGCGGCGGCTACGAGGACTTCGTGACGGGCTGGAAGACCGCCGACGGCCAGGTCTGGGGCCGCCCCGTGGACGTAGCCGTGGACAAGCAGGGCGGTCTGCTCATCACTGACGACGGCGCCGGCAAGGTTTACCGGGTCCTGTACGGCAAGCCCGCTGGCACCGCGGCAACGAACAAGAGCAAGGTCGCCACGAACGCGGATAAGGCCGGCAAGCCGGCTCAAGCCGACAAGACGAAGACCACCGCTGCCGCCGCGCCGGAGACGGCAAAGGATGCGAAGCCGGCGGACATGCCTGCGCCGACAGCACCGGTCGTCACGGGCGGCAAGTAACCACGCCGTTGACCACGCCCGTCCGGCGATTGTTGCCGCTCCACCGCCCGCCGCGCTGGCTGCGACGCCTTCTCGCCACACTGGCTCTGACGCTGCTGGGATGGCTGGGAGCGGCGGGTGCGCTGACGTACGGCTTCCTGCACCCGGCCCGCGCCCCGATCATCGAGACGCCCGAAAAACTCGGTTTGTTGTTCGAGACCGTGTCATTCCGCTCCGGTGACGGCTTGCGGCTCAAAGGCTGGTTCGTGCCGGCAGCCGGCGAACAGGCCCCCCGCGGCGCGATCATCGTCTGCCACGGCTATCCGGGCAATCGCGCCGACCTGCTGAAGACCATCGCGTTTTTGCACCGCGCCGGTTTCGCCGTGTTCGCCTTTGACTTCCGCGCCCTGGGTGAGAGTGAGGGAACGATCTGTACCATTGGCCACGAAGAGGTCGAGGACGCGCTCGGCGCGGTCGCCTACCTGAAGCGGCGGCCTGACACGCGCGATTTGCCGCTCGGCATCCTCGGCACCTCAATGGGCGGGGCCGTCGCCTTGCAGGCTGCGGCGAAGTCGCCCGATATCCGCGCCGTCGTCGCCGACAGCCCGTATGCCAGCCTCGACCGGGCCGTGGACCAGCGATTTCGCTGCTACACGGGCGAGGCGGGCGTCCTGGCGCTCGGCGCCCCGGTGCGCTGGATGGGCGACCGGATGATCGGC
>JAUJNJ010000066.1 GCA_030448225.1 Phycisphaerae bacterium | reverse complement strand
CGATGAACGACGCGCAGGCCGCGCAGGTGCGGGCGCTGCGAAACGTCGACGTCCGCGAGAGCCGCTTCAAGCTTGAGTGGATGCCCGACCCGTGGGACGACCTCGCCCGCAGCGGCAACTGGCTGCTCGACCTCGAGCGCGACCTCGACCCGGACGTGGTCCACCTCAACGGCTACGCGCACGGCGCGCTGCCGTGGACCGCGCCGACGCTCGTCGTCGGCCACTCGTGCGTGCTGTCGTGGTGGCGGGCCGTGAAGGGGGAGCCCGCGCCGCCGGAGTGGGCGACGTACCACGCCGTCGTCACCGCCGGCCTGCGCGCCGCCGACCTCGTGGCCGCCCCGACGGCCGCGATGCTCCGCGCGATGACGTTCCACTACGGCCCGCAGCCCCGGTCGGTGGTGATCCACAACGGCCGCGCCGGCGACGCCTACCGCCCGGCGGCGGCGAAGGAGCCGTTCGTCCTCGCCGCGGGCCGCCTGTGGGACGAGGCGAAGAACCTCGCCGCGCTCGACGCGATCGCCGGCGAGCTGCCGTGGCCCGTTTACGCCGCTGGCGACGAACAGAAGCCCGGCGGCGGCGGCGGCAACGGCGGCGAAGGCGACGGCCCCGCCCCGCCGCGGCACGTCCGCCCGCTCGGCCGGCTGGGCGAGGCCGACCTCGCCGGCTGGTACGGCCGGGCGTCCGTATACGCGCTGCCCGCCCGCTACGAGCCGTTCGGCTTGTCGGCGGTCGAGGCGGCGATGTCCGGGTGCACGCTCGTGCTCGGCGAGATCGACTCGCTCCGCGAGGTGTGGGGCGACGCCGCCGTCTTCGTCCCGCCGGACGATTCGGCCGCGCTGCGGCGGGCGATCCTGCACCTGATCACGTCGCCCGCGCTGCGACAGGAGATGGCCGACCGCGCCGCCCGCCGCGCCGCGAAATACGCGCCCGAGGCGATGGCCGCCGCATACCTCAAGGCGTACGACGCGCTCGCCACCGGCGGGCACGCCCCGCCCCCGACCGCCCCGCGCGCGACTGCCGGGCCGGCCGCGACGATGCGCACCGGCGGCGACCCCGGCCGCGCCGCGGCCCGGGCGAAGCCCGCGGCTTCTTCGCGCCCGGCGGCAAAGGCGAGGACGGTGCCATCAACGGCGGCGGCGGCCCGGGCGAACGTCCTCACCGAACCTTCGGAGCAGTGAGCTTATGCGGATCGTGATGTTCTATCACTCGTTGCTGTCCGACTGGAACCACGGCAACGCGCACTTCCTCCGCGGCGTCGTCACCGACCTGCTGGCGCGCGGGCACGACGTCCGCGTCTACGAGCCGCGCGACGCGTGGAGCGTGCAGAACCTCGTCGCCGAGCACGGCCAGGCGCCGATCGACGCGTTCCACGCCGCCTACCCCGCGCTTCGCGACGCCGGCGGGCGGTACGACCCCAAGACGCTCGACCTCGACGCCGCCCTCGACGGCGCAGACCTCGTGCTCGTCCACGAATGGAGCGAGCACGACCTCGTCCGCCGGATCGGCCGGCACCGCGCCGGCAACGCCGGCCGCTATCACCTGCTGTTCCACGACACGCACCACCGCGCCGTGACCTCGCCCGAGCAGATGGCGGCGTACGACCTCTCGCACTTCGACGGCGTCCTCGCCTACGGCAACGTCCTGCGCGAGCTTTACCTCAAGCGCGGCTGGGCCCAGCGCGCCTGGACCTGGCACGAGGCGGCCGACACCCGCGTCTTCCACCCGCCGCAGGACGCCACGCCCGCCGAGGGGGACCTCGTGTGGGTCGGAAACTGGGGGGACGAGGAGCGAACCGCGGAACTGCACGAGTTCCTGCTCGGCCCCGTGAACGCGCTCGGCCTGAAGGCCCGCGTGCACGGCGTGCGATATCCCGACCACGCCAAGACGGCGCTCGCCGACGCCGGCATCGAGTACGCCGGTTGGCTGCCGAACTTCCGCGCGCCGAGCACGTTCGCGGCGTTCAAGGTGACGGTGCACGTCCCGCGGCGGCCGTACGTCGAGGCGCTGCCGGGCATCCCGACGATCCGCCCGTTCGAGGCGCTCGCCTGCGGCATCCCGCTCGTCTGCTCGCCGTGGGACGACGCGGAAAACCTGTTCACCCCCGGCCGCGATTACCTCGTCGCCCGCGACGGCGCGGAGATGCGGCGGCACCTGCGGACGATCACGAGCGACCCCGCCGCCGCCGGCGAACTCGCCGCGCACGGCCACCGCACGATCCTCGCGCGGCACACGTGCGCGCACCGCGTGAACGAGTTGTTGGAGGTGGTTCGGCAGCTGAAGCTTCCGTTGGAAAATCCGAAACTCGAAACACGAAATCCGAAACAAGCACCGACGACCGAAAATCAGAAGCATCAAACGGACGCGGGCCCCGCCGTCACAGCGGCCGCTCCCTGATCTGTCGAACTTCGGCCTTCGAACCCTTTCGGATTTGGCGCTTCGGATTTCGTGCTTCAGGAGAAACATGAACATCGCCTTCTTCGGATCGAGCCTCGTTTCCGCCTACTGGAACGGCGCGGCCACCTACTACCGCGGGATCGTCCGCGCGCTCGCCGGGCGCGGCCACCACGTCACGTTCTACGAGCCCGACGCCTACAGCCGCCAGCAGCACCGCGACATGGACGATCCCGAATGGGCGAAGGTGGTCGTCTACAGCGCCGAAGGCACCGACGCCGTCCGCCGCTGCCTCGACGACGCGGCCGGCGCGGACCTGATCGTGAAGGCGAGCGGCGTGGGCGTGTTCGACGAGTTACTCGAGGCGGCCGTGGTCGACCTGAAGCGCGGCGGCAACGTCGTCGCGTTCTGGGACGTCGACGCGCCGGCGACGCTCGACCGGGTGGGGCAGAACGCCGCCGACGCGTTCCGCCCGCTCGTGCCGCGGTACGACTTCGTCTTCACCTACGGCGGCGGCGACCCGGTCGTGCGGGCGTACGAGGCGCTGGGCGCGCGGGCGTGCGTGCCGATCTACAACGCGCTCGACGCCACCACCCACCACCCCGCGCCGCGCGACGCCCGGTTCGACGCCGACCTCGCGTTCCTCGGCAACCGCCTGCCCGACCGCGAGGCTCGCGTCGAGGAGTTCTTCCTGAAGGCCGCCGCCCTGCTGCCGGACCGGCGGTTCCTCATCGGCGGCAACGGGTGGCACGACAAGCCGATGCCGGGCAACGTCACCGACGTCGGCCACGTCGGCACGCGCGACCACAACGCGTTCAACTGCACGCCCCGCGCGGTGCTGAACGTGAACCGCGAGAGCATGGCCCGCTACGGCTTCTCCCCCGCCACCCGCGTGTTCGAGGCCGCCGGCGCCGGCGCGTGCCTCATCACCGACTGGTTCGAGGGCGTCGAGCAGTTCTTCGAGCCGGACAAGGAGATCCTCGTTGCCAAGACCGGCGAAGAGGTGGCCGAACACGTCCGGTCGCTCACGCCGGCGCGGGCGCAGGCCGTCGGCCGCGCCGCGCTGCGGCGGGTGCTGGCCGATCACACGTACGACCAGCGGGCCGCGCTCGTGGAAGAGATGCTCGACGGCGCGTCGCTCCCGCGGGCATCGAAGCCCGGTGCGTTGCTCGGAGCCGCGCGGTGAGGAGGTACCTCCTCGCCCGGTGAGCGATTGGGCTTCGCCGCCACGTCCTCGCAACAGGTGCTGAAGCATCCGGAGTGACGGAGCTTCGATCAGCTCGAGGTGGAGCGGCGGGAAGAAATGGAACGAGCGGAGAAGAGCGCACCACATGCACACTGCAACGAATACCACTTTCCCGCCGGCCGCGCCGACCGCCAACCGCTCCGTCGGGCTCGACATCGTCATCATCGGGCTGTCGATCACGTCGTCGTGGGGTAACGGCCACGCCACCACGTACCGGGGCCTCGTCCGCGAACTCGAGCGGCGCGGCCACCGCGTGCTGTTCCTCGAGCACGACAAGCCGTGGTACGCGTCGAACCGCGACCTGCCGAATCCGCCCTACGGACGCACCGAGTTGTACGAGAGCATGACGGACCTGCGCGAGCGGTTCGAGCGCGACGTGCGCCGGGCGGACTTCGTGATCGTCGGGTCGTACGTGCCGGAGGGCGTGACGGTCGGCGAGTGGGTGACGGCGACGGCCGGCGGGCTCACGGCGTTCTACGACATCGACACGCCGGTGACGCTCGCGAAGCTCGAGCGCGGCGACTACGAGTACCTCGCGCCGCACCTCGTCCCGCGCTACGGGATGTACCTCTCGTTCACCGGCGGGCCGACGCTCCGCAGACTCGAGGAACAACTCGGCTCGCCGCGGGCGCTGCCGCTGTATTGTTCGGTCGACCCGGAGCTGTACTACCCGGAAAGCACCGGCGAGCCGCGGTGGGACCTCGGCTACCTCGGCACCTACAGCCCCGACCGCCAGCCGCCGCTGGACGCGCTGCTGCTCGAGCCGGCGCGGCGGTGGCCGGGCGGGCGGTTCGTGGTGGCGGGGCCGCAGTACCCGGACACGATCGCGTGGCCCGCGACCGTGGGGCGCATCAGCCACCTGCCGCCGGCCGAGCACCGGCGCTTCTACTGCGACCAGCGGTTCACGCTCAACGTGACGCGGGCCGACATGATCCGCGCCGGCTATTCGCCGAGCGTGCGCCTCTTCGAGGCCGCCGCCTGCGGCGTGCCGATCGTGAGCGACGCGTGGGACGGGCTCGACACGTTCTTCGCGATCGGCGGGGAGATCCTCGTCGCCCGCGACACCGCCGATGCGCTGCGCGCCATCCGGGACACGAGCGAAGCCGAGCGACGCCTTATCGGTGAGCGTGCCCGCGCGCGGGTGCTCGCGGCGCACACCGCCGCCCACCGGGCGGCGGAGTTGGAGTCGTACGTGACGGGGCGCCTGACGGGCGTCGTCGTGTCCGGAAGCCCGGGGCCGACGGTGGAAGGCATGAGCGCATGACGTGCCGACGCAACGCGCGGTTGGTCAATGGATTGGTGCGTCGTCCTGCGACGTTTAGCCGCCGCTCGCAGAGCGGCGCGTGGCTTTGCTGGTGCGAGGTCTAAGCGTCACCGCTTCGGCACGCGCCGTGCAGTGTCGATCCGCAGTGGGCGTCGCGACGCGTCACGCGGACCGAGGGTATGGCGACCAGAGCAGATGCACGTAATTGCGCCGGGCGTCCAACAACCTCGGCCCTGCGGGCGGGTCGCGAAACGGTTTGGGTTCGGGTCGGACGTGTTGACGCGTGCATTGAAATTTAAACGGAGTGTGACATGAGCAGTTCGGTTCAGGCCCCGCAACCGACGACGACGACGACGCCCGCGTCGAGGGATCGCGCGGAGGTCGACGCGCTGGGCCCGTGGTTCCACAACCTGCACCTGCCCGACGGCACGCAGACCGCGCCCGACCACTGGCTCGGCGACTTCCCGTCGTTCAAGTGGCAGCAGCTCGGCCCGCACCTGCCGCCGGACCTCAACGGCTGGACGTGCCTCGACATCGGGTGCAACGCCGGGTTCTACAGCTTCGAGCTCGCCAGGCGCGGCGGGCAGGTGCTCGGCATCGACGTCGACGCCCGCTACCTCCGCCAGGCCCGCTGGGCCGCCGAGCGCTTCGGCCTGCAGGACCGCGTGACGTTCGAGCAGATGCAGGTCTACGACCTCGCCCGCGACGTGCGGCGGTTCGACCTCGTGCTGTTCATGGGCGTCTTCTACCACCTGCGCTACCCGATGCTCGGCCTCGACATCGTCTGCCAGAAGCTCGACCGGCTGATGGTCTTCCAGACGCTCACGATGCCCGGCGACGAGGTCTACCCCGCGTCGGACGCGCACGGCTGTCAGGACCGCGACCTGCTGCGCGATCCGGGCTGGCCGAAGATGGCGTTCCTCGAGCACCGCTTCGCCGGCGACCCCACGAACTGGTGGGCCGCCAACCACGCCGGCGTCGAGGCGATGTTGCGCTCGGCCGGCACGAAGATCGTCGGCCGACCCGGGCACGAGATCTACCTTTGCGAGCCCGACGCCGACCGCCCGTCGTGCGCCGCGACGTGGGACCGCGGCGAGTACCTGTCGGCGACCGGACAGGCCCCTGACGAAGCGACGAAGAGTTGAACCACGGAGACACCGAGTGAAGACGGAGGCGAGGATGGAAGATGGAGGATGGAGGATGGAGGATGGAGCAAGACCGAATCGCACGCGCACGGTCGTCTTCCTCCATCTTCCAGCCCGCCATCCTCCATCCTCCTCTTCTCCTCTCCGTGCCTCCGTGTCTTCGTGGTTCAATTCCGCGGCATGTGAGGCGTCCTGGAACGACGGAATGCGCGCGGGCAACGCGCCGCGCCGACTGTAACGTGGGGGACCGGTCGCCCGAACGGTTCGGCGGCCCGGGGAGAGGGACAACCAGCGGAGACAGGTGATGGCCAAGCAAGGCTCCAAACGTTCGGCATCCGGCGGCGGCGGCGGCGGCGAGGGGACGATCGACCACGACGAGATCCGACAGTGGGCCGAGGCACGCGGCGGCAAGCCGGCGTGCGTCCGCGGCACCGGCGGCGGCATGGACCCGGGGATGATCCGCATCGACTTCCCCGGCTACAGCGGCGCCGACTCGCTCCAGGAGATCACCTGGGAGGAGTGGTTCGAGGCGTTCGACGGCAACAACCTCGCGCTGGTCTACCAGGAGCAGACCGCCGACGGGGAGCAGAGCAACTTCAACAAGCTCGTCAGCCGCGAGAACGCCGGCGGGGGCGCCCGTCGCGGCGGCGGCGGGAGCCGGGGCGGCTCGTCGCGCGGCGGCGCGGCGAAGTCCCGCGGCGGCGCGGCGAAGTCCCGCGGCGGGGGCGGCGGCAAGGCGTCGGCGTCGAAGGGCAAGTCGGCCGGCGGGCGCGCGTCCGGCGCGCGCGCGCGCGGCCGGGCGCACGACGGCGGCCGGCCGCGGCGGCAAGGCCCCGGCCGGCGGCAAGGGCAAGACGGCGGCACGCGGCGCGCGTCGAAGTCGGCGTCGTCATCGTCGTCGTCCCGCGGCAAGAGCGCCGCGGGCGCGCGGCGGCCAAATCCGGCGGCGCCCGCGGCGGCAAGTCCGGTGGCGCGCGCGGCGCGGCGGGCGGCACGGCGGCCGCGACGCGCGGCGGGCAGCAGCTCCAAGGGCGGCGGCAAGGCGGGCGGCGGGAGCGGCGCGCCCGCGCGCGGCCGGCCGGACCGCCGCCGCGGCACGCGGCGGCCGCAACTCCAAGGGCGGCGGCGGCTCGAAGCGCAAGTGAGTTAAGGGCGCGCGGAGCCGTCAGCGGTCTGAGGCATCGTGTTCTAATCGCCCTCTCCCCCGATCGAACGGGGAGAGGGGGGCACGAGACGTGACGGGGCGCGACGCGGTTCCCCGGTTCCCACGAACGTGAACGCCGCGCGCCCGCCGGTTTAGCCGCCGCCGCTCGAAGATGGGCGCGGCGGTGTGTGGTGGTATTGCGAAGCGGCACGTGCCTCCGCGTCGTGCCCGCGCAAGACCGGGAACCAGGTCACGAACGTTTCGTCACCGCGCGCCATGCATGCGAGCACGAAGCGCCCCCGCGGCGCACGCGGGCGGCAACAGATTGGAAATCGAACGATGGTGTCACAACCTGCAACGGGACCGGACGGCGCGAGCGGCGGCGGCGACCCGCACTGCGAGACGCCGCAGATGTCCGGCGTTGTGCGGCGCAACATCCGCGCGCTGGCCGAGGTCCGCCAGGCCGAGGACCGCCGCAAGTCCACGTCCGACCGCGTCGCCGACGGGGTGACGCGCTTCGCCGGCAGCATGTGGTCGGTCTACGTCCACGCCGTGTTCTATGGCGGGTGGATCGTGGCGAACAAGGGACTCGTCCCGGGCCTCAAGCCGTGGGACCCCCAGTTCATCATGTTGGCGATGATCGCGTCGGTGGAGGCGATCTTCCTGTCGACGTTCATCCTCATCAGCCAGAACCGCATGCAGGCGCAGGCCGACCGGCGGGCGGAACTGGACCTGCAGGTCAGCCTGTTGACCGAGCACGAGCTGACGCGGGCGATCCACCTGCTCGACGAGGTGGCGCAGCGGCTGGGCGTCGCCCGGCCGCCGGACGAGGAGATGCGACAGATCAAGCAGGACGTCCGCCCCGAGGCCGTCGTGCGCGAGATCGCGAACAACGAGTAGCCGCAGCGCGGCGGGCCCGGGTGGGCGCGGGCGAGACAGGTCCGGCCGCGAGCCGGGCCGGTCGTCCGCGTGACGGGCGGCGGTGGTCATTTACGAGAGGAGACTGGCATGACGCCGATGAGATCCGCCGGGAGCGACGGCGCGAAGTCGCGGAAACCGGCGGCGCGCCGGAGCGGCGGCGGTGCCCGCCAGCTACCGGCCGCGGTTACGGCCGCGGCGCCCGCGGGATCGCTGCGCGACCGCCTCGGCGTCTGCCAGTGGTTCCACTTCGAGGACTACGACTCGGTCGTGAAGTCGGTGAACCTGATGCGCGAGCTCGGCATCCGCCACCTGCGCACGGGCATCTCCTGGGCGGACTACCTGCGGCCGGGCGGCAAGGCGTGGTACGACTGGCAGATGAAGGCGTTCGGCGACCTCGAGGTGCTGCTGTCGGTCTGGCACACGCCGCCGTCGATCTCCGAGGGCGACGCCTGCAACAGCCCGCCCCGCCGCCTGCGCGACTACGCCGACTTCATCGACCGCGTGCTCACCGACTACGGCGACTCGTTCGCGCACCTGGAACTGTGGAACGAGCCGAACAACCGATTGAAGTGGAACTTCGAGGCGCACGACCCGCAGTGGCGCAAGTTCGGCCAGATGATCGGCGACGCCGCCTACTGGGCCAAGCAGCGCGGGTGCTCCACGGTGCTCGGCGGGATGATCCCGGTCGACCACCACTGGCTCGCGCTCATGCGCGACTACGGCGTGCTCCAGTACGTCGACGTCGTCGGCATCCACAGCTTCCCCGGCATGTGGTTCCCCCACCACCCCAACTGGGACTGGCACGGCCACTGGACCGGCTGGGACGACCGCCTCGACTACATCGCCGGCCACGCGGGCGACCGCCCGATCTGGGTCACCGAGACGGGCATCGCCACCTGGGATTTGGCGTTGAACCGCATCAGCAAGTACGAGCTGCAAGTCGAGATGCTGCGCGAGGCGGCGGCGTCGAAGGCGGCGCGGATCTACTGGTACAGCCTGATCGACCTCGACCCCGCCCGCGAGGCGATCGAGGGGTTCCACGTCGACGAGAACGAGTACCACATGGGCCTCGTCCGCTTCGACGGCACGAAGAAGCCCGCGTTCGACGTGATGAAAGACCTGATGCGACCGGCCGCCCCGCCGGCGACGAAAGCGGCGACCGTCGTCAGCGCCGAAGGCACGGATTGATCCCCTCTCCCCTGTACGCAGGGGAGAGGGCAGGGTGAGGGGCATCTCGCGGGGGCCGTGGCGGGCGAACACCGAACGTCCAACATCGAACACTCAACATTGAACATCCAACGTCGAAGTGGAAGACTTCGTTCGACGTCGAGTGTTCGATGTTCGCCGGATCAACTGCGCGATGCCCTCACCCCGCCCTCTCCCCCGAATACGGGGGAGAGGGGGAAGCAACGCTCGGCGCTGGCGTAGACCGCGTCGATCATCTGCTGCACCATCAGGCCGTGTTCCGGCGGCACCTCGTTGTAGCGGGCGCCGCGGGCGACGTCGACGAAGTGGCGCATCTTGTATTCGAACGGGTGCTGCTCGGGCAGGTGGGCCGGCGTCATCGTCATCATGTAGCCGCCGTGGTCGGTGAAGATCTGGGTCGACTCGAAGTTTGCCCCGCCGCGCTCGCCCATCACTTGGATGTTCCAGACGTCGCGCTCGACGTGGGCGGCGAAGCTCGTCTCGATCGTCAGCATCGCGCCGCCGTCGAAGCGGATCATCCCGACGGCCAGGTCCTCCACGGTGTAGCTCGCGTGGTCCCACGGCCCCCACGGCGCCTCGGCCTCGCACGGCCGGTCGCCGAGGTAGCGGAACGTGTTGGCGGTGGCCGTCAGCGGGCGCGGGGAGCCGATCAGGAAGTGGGCCGTCTCCAGCACGTGGACGCCGACGTCGATCAGCGGCCCGCCGCCCTGCAAATCCTTCCGCCCGAACACGCCCCACGAGGGGATGCCCCGGCGGCGCAGCGCCTGCGCGCGGACGTAGAGGATCTTGCCGAACGCGCCGCTCTCGATCTGCCGGCGGATCAGGCGGCTCTTCGCCTCGAAGCGGTGCTGGAACCCGACGACGAGTTGCCGCCCCGCCGCCCGCGCCGCGTCGAGCATCCGCCGGCCCTCGGCGGCGTTCATCGCCATCGGCTTCTCGACCAGCACGTGCTTCCCCGCCTCCAGCGCCGCCACCGCGTGCTCGGCGTGCAGCGCGTTGGGCGTGCAGACGCTGACGGCGTCGATCTGCGGCATCTCCGCGAGCATGCGCCGGTAATCGGGGAACGCGTGCGGAATGCCGAACTCGCTTTTCGCCCACGTCAATGCACCTTCACTGACGTCCGCGACGGCCACCGCCGCGACGTTCGGCACCGGCTTCAGGTGCTTCATCTGGTGCGAGAGCACGCCGCCGGCGCCGATGAACGCGAGGTTGAGCAGTTGGGGCGAGGACGTCATGAAGGTTTTCGCTCTGCCGCGCAACGACGGTGGTGAGGGGTGTGGATCGCCCGGCGGCGCGTGCGGAAGGCCGCTCCTTCCCGCCCCGCCGCGGCCGCGCGAGCTTACCGGCCGAGCCCGGTTAAGGGGAACCCGGAAAGTGGCCGGCTGCTCGGGCGCACGGGGGCGGACGGCTGTGTTCCGACGCCCGAGGCGCGCCTTCGCTCCCCTCTCACCTCACCCCGAGGCGAGTGTCGGGGGTGAGGGGCTTCATGGCTTTCCCCCGATGGTGAAGACGACCGCTGCGCGGCGCCACTCACCCTTACCCGCTCCCTCCGAGCATGGGCGAGCGGGAACGCCCCACCGGCCGGGGGCGCCGTGGTTCGCGCGGCTACCCGTCCGGCGGTTCCATCCGCGACGCCGGCGCGGGCGATGAATTGTCTTGCTCCCGGCGACGCGTTCGGGCATGAAGGTCGCCATGCCCGATGACGCCCCCTCCGCCACGGTTCCCTACGCGGTTCCGACGACGCCGAACGCTCACCCGCCGCTGGCGCGGACGATGGGCCTGGGCGCGCTGATCATCTACGGCGTGGGCGACATGCTCGGCGCGGGCGTGTACGGCCTGGTCGGCCGCGCCACCGAGCGGATGGGCAACGCGGTGTGGCTGGCGTTCGCAGTCAGCATGGTGGCGGCGCTGCTGACCGGGCTGTCGTACGCGTCGATCGGCAGCCGCTACCCGCGGGCGGCCGGGGCGGCGTACGTGACGCAGCGGGCGTTCCGCCTGCCGTTCCTCTCCTACGTCGTCGGCCTGGCCGTCATGTGCTCGGGCATGACGAGCATGGCGGCCGCCAGCAACGTCTTCGCCGATTACTTCTACCGCCTGCTCCCCGGCGCGGTGGAGACGACGCCGGGTTGGTTCCGCATCGCGGTCGTCGTGGGGTTCCTCGGCGCGCTCACGGTCGTGAACCTCGTCGGCATGCGCGAGTCGACGTGGATGAATCTCATCTGCACCGTCGTCGAGGTGGGCGGCCTGATGCTCGTGATCGTGCTCGGGCTGCGGTACGTGGGCGGCGTCGACTACCTCGACTTCACGTCGCGCGACAACCCGACCGGCGGGTTCTCCCCCTCGGTGCTGTTCGGGACGTCGGTGCTGACGTTCTTCGCGTTCATCGGGTTCGAGGACATGCTGAACGTCGCCGAGGAGGTGAAGGAGCCGCGCACGACCCTGCCGCGCGGGCTGATCCTCGCGCTGATCATCACGACGATCGTCTACATGACGATCAGCATTGTGGCCGTTTCGGTCGTGCCGCAGAACCAGCTTGGCGACCCGAATCTCAAGGGCCCGCTCGTCGAGGTCGTCCGCCGCGCCGGGCCCTGGTTCCCGGAATCGGCGTTCGCGGTGATCAGCCTCTTCGCGGTCGCGAACACGGCACTGCTGAACTACATCATGGGCTCGCGGCTCATCTACGGGATGTCGCGGCAGGGGCTGCTGCCGCGGGTGCTCGGCGCGGTCCACGCGACGCGCCGCACGCCGCACGTCGCGATCCTGACGCTGCTGGCGATCGTGCTGCTGCTGGCGATCCCGGGCACGATCTCGCAGCTCGCCTCGGCGACGAGCCTCCTGCTGCTGACGGTGCCTCGGCGACGAGCCTCCTGCTGCTGACGGTGTTCGTCGTGGTGAACGGCGCGCTGATCGTGCTGAAGCTGCGGCCGAACGAGGCGCGCGGCGCGTTCGAGGTGCCGCTGTTCGTGCCGGCGCTGGGCATCCTCGTCTGCGCCACGCTGATCTTCGCCCGCGTCGTCTACGGCAGCGCCGACGACCGCAAGGCAACCCTCACCGCCGGCGGCCTCGTCGCGATCATCGCGCTGCTCTACCTCGTCCTGCGGCCGAAGACCGTGGTGGCGGACGACGACGAGGAGGACGTCCCAGCCGCCGCGGAGTGACCGTGCCTGGCCGGCCGCAGTTAAACGAACGCCCGCACCCGGAGCGGCGGTGCGGGTTCGTCCGGCTACGTGCGGCGCTGCACTTGCCCCAGGCTCGTTACCCCAGGGAAAAAGTTCGGGCCAGGGATCTTGCCGGGCCCGCGCTGCGCCGACACCGAGCGTCGGACCCGAAGCTGCTCCCCGCCGTTCTCCTGACCAGCCGCCCGCATGCCCCCGTGTGCCCGCTCTCGCCGGACGACGGACGGGGGCGTGGCGCGAGTCGGTCGGTCGCCGCGCGGGGCGTACGGCGAAGTCGCCCTCCACGGTTTCGGTCGCGCGGGCGGGCCGGTCCGCACGGGCGGCGGACCGTAACATGATCAGTGCACGATGAGCTTCCACTGGTCATCCGTGGCCCAAACCATTCCCGTGTTCGATTCGTATACGAACCCGGCCCGCTTCTTCGGGTTGGGCACGTAACCGGCACGGGGGATCTTTTCGACCACGTCGACCTCCGACGATTGGTTCAGCACGTTGATCGGCGCCCGCCGCAGGTAGGGGCCGAACGGGCCCTCGGGGTCGATCCGGCCGTCGGCCCGCGTCCGCTGCATGAGTTGCGCCCAGCGCGGGTGCTGGCGCAGGTCGGGCGGCGTGTCGACGTGCTCCAACTTGTAGAGCGCCACCTGAGCGCGAAGCCGCTGGACCTCGGCGCGGACGACTGCCAAGGTGGGCTCGGCGGCCACGTCGTTGAAGATCCGCCCGATCGCGTCGGTGCACCAGATCCGGCCGGTGGCGCGGCTGAAGACGAAGCCGACCCCCTCCGCCCGCACGCGCTGGCCCGGCTTCACGTCGGCGGCGACGACCGCGACGCGGCCGTGGCCGTTGAGGGGGTTGATCGGCATCGACCGCAGGTACGGCCCGAGGTCGCCGGCGCCTAAGGTGCCGTCGGCGCGGGTCGTGTCGAGCATCTGCTCCCAAGCCGGGTAACGGCCGAAGTCCGGCGCCGTGCCGTCGTGCTGAAGCTTGTAGAGCGCGACTTGGTTCCGCAGCGCGTTGAGCATGAAGACCGCGTGGGCCCGGCGCTGCGCCTCGGGCACCTTCGCCTTGGGCACCTTCGCCTTGGGCGGCAGCGGCGCCGCCGCTGCCGGCGCCGCGCGGAACGGCGCGACCGCCGCCGTGCGCAGCTTCCGCCGCGGCAGGGCGGCGTGCCCCTTCGCCGGCGCGGGCAGGGCCGACGTCTTCACCGGGCCGGCCTTCGCCCCGGTGGCCTTGGCCGGGATGGCCGGCGGCGCGGGCTGCGTCGTCGGCCCCGCGTCCATCGCCATTGCCTGGGCGGGCGGCGCGGCGCGGAACGCCTTGATGACGCTGAACGCCAACACCCCGGTCACCGCCAGGGCCATCACGCCGACCCCGACGCCACGCGCGACTTGCTTCTTGTCCAAGATCCCTCCGCGGAACGAAACCTGAAGGGCCGGGTACGACCGCCCCCCATCGCATCGGTGGAAGGCTCGGCAAACTTAACGGCTATTGGACGTGCGGCGGCCCGTTGCCCGTCTTTCCCGGACCTCCCGGGCGGTCGTCGCCGGATTAAACGGGACGCGCGGCGCGGGCCCTACGACCCGGCGCCATTCGTCGGGCATAACGCGCCGAAACCAATGACCGTCGTGCTCTCCCTACCGCGGCGTGGCCGCTTCAGCGGGCACGTTCCACGAACCTCTCGTTCAGGGGAACACAGTACACCTGAAGCGATCGTCCTCTCCGCATCTCCGCAGGATGGAGTGGCTCCAACCTCGGCCCTTCGGGCCGGTCGCGAAACGCCTCGACAGGATCTGTCGCAATCAAAGGGCATCCGTAGAATCCCGATCTCGATTCGAGGGACTCGACCCCAGCGCCGATGTTTTCGACCGACCAATACGAACTGCTCGACTTCGGAGGCGCGCGCAAGCTCGAACGGTTCGGTCCGTACCTGCTCGACCGCCCCTCGCCGCCCGCCGAGGGCGCGCGAACGGTCCGGCCGGCGGCGGCGTGGGCGGAGGCGCACGCGCGGTTCGATCGCGATCGCGGCGCCTGGCGCGAGCGCGTCGTGCTGCCGGAGACGTGGACGATCCGCCACGACCGGGTCACGTTCGAACTCCGCCGCACCGAGTTCGGCCACGTCGGGCTCGTCGCCGAGCAGGCGGCGACCGGGGACGGGATCGCCCGCCAACTCGCGCGACTCGGTCGCCCCGCGAAGGTGCTGAACCTGTTCGCCTACACCGGCGGCAGCACGCTTGCGGCGTCGGCGGCGGGCGCGGAGGTCGTCCACATCGACTCGGCCCGCAACGCCGTGCAGCGCGCCCGGCGCAACGCGGAACTGTCCGGCCTCGCCGATCGACCCGTCCGGTGGATCGCCGAGGACGCGGCCAAGTTCGTCGCCCGCGAGCGCCGCCGGGGCAACGGGTACGACGCCGTCATCCTCGACCCCCCCTCCTACGGCCACGGGCCCGGCGGCGAGCCGTGGAAGCTCGACCTGCACCTCGACCCGATGCTCCGCGACTGCGCGGCCCTCCTCGCCGGTCGCGCCGCCTTCGTCCTGCTGACGTGCCACACGCCCGGATACGAAGAGCCGAAGCTGCGCGCGCTGCTGAGGTCGAACTTCGGCGACGGGAACGTCGAGGCCGGGGCGCTGTCGCTGGAGTCGAGCGACGGCCGCCGCCTGTCGAGCGGTCACTTCGCCCGCTGGACACCGAAAGGGACGTGATCCCGGTCACCATTAGCGGCAGGATGCGATCAACGTGGGAAGTCTTCCGCGTCGACCGGCGAGGCGGTCGGACTTGCCGCCGTCGCCACCGGGCGCGCTTCGAAGGCGCGTCCGGCGTCGTGGACGTGAATCACCTGTTCCTCCGGAAAGACGGCCGTACCGACGAGCAGGTCGTGCAGGGCCTGTCGTCGCGGCAGCATGATCAATAGACTTCCCACGCAGACCAGCACGAAAAGCCAGAACAACCCCGTCCACGCCGCCTCGAACGTCCAGTTCGTGCTAAGTCTTTCCGCGGCGACGGTGGCGGCGGCCACGGTCCCCAACGCGATCTCCGCCGACCTGCGGAGGAGCCAGCGGCGCAGGAGACGCCCCAGCCCCGCCGCCGCGCCGTCGGCCCGGACGACGCGAATCCCCGCGAGGTGCTTGCCCAACGTCTGCCCGCCGGCGACCTCGGTCGCCAGGTAGAGCATCACGACGGCGTACATGACCGACCCGTATGCGAGCCGGTCGTTCCCGCCGACGAGGCGTGCTCCCAAGACCTTCTCGTCGACGTACAACACCAGCGAAATGGCGAAGAAGCAGAGCAAGAGGATCAGGGACAAAAGCACGACATCCACCATGGCCGCGGTGAGGCGCGGCAGCAGGCCGACGCGTTGCGGGACGCGTACGATCGGCGGCGTTTCGGCGACCGCGCGGGCGAGGTTGGACAAGTCGTCCACGCGGCTACTATACGGGGCGGGTCGCTCCTTTCCGCGTGCGAGTTAAGTCATTGAATAGGGGCGAGTTGCCGGCATCTGGTCGCCCGCGCGTTCCCCGGCTTTGTCCGGTCCGATCCGTCCTGCTACACTCCGGCGTCTTCTTATGGCGTACACCGTTCTTGCCCGCCGGTACCGGTCCACGACGTTCGATGAGGTCATCGGGCAGGACCACGTCGCCGCACGCTGAAGCGGGCGATCGACAGCGCAGCGCATCGCACACGCGTACCTGTTCTGCGGCACGCGGGCGTCGGCAAGACGTCGATGGCCCGCATCCTGGCCAAGGCGCTCAACTGCGAGTCGTTCCCCGGGCCCACCGCCACGCCCTGCGGCCGGTGCGGGTCGTGCGGCGGCGTCGCGCGCGCGAGGACATCGACGTCATCGAGATCGACGCCGCCAGCAACCGCGGCATCGAGAACATCCGCGACATCATCGCCAACGCCCAGTACCGCCCGGCGCGCGCGGTTCAAGATCTACATCATCGACGAGGTGCACGGCCTGACGAAGGACGCGTTCAACGCGCTGCTGAAGGTCCTGGAAGAGCCGCCGGAGCACGTGAAGTTCATCCTCGCCACGACCGAGGCCGAGAAGGTGCTGCCGACGATCCTGTCGCGGTGCCAGCGGTACGACTTCCGCAACATCCCCACCCGCGAGATCGCGGGGCACCTCAAGGCGATCACCGGGCAGGAGAAGATCGCGGCCGACGACGACGCGCTGCTGCTCGTGGCCAAGGCCGGCGCCGGCAGCATGCGCGACAGCCTCTCGCTGCTCGACCGCCTGCTGAGCGTCGGCGAGACGACGCTGACGGCGGACGCCGATCGAGCAGCTTTGGGCCTGCCCCGCGCGCGCAGACTCGTGTTCGACCTCGCGCAGGCGATCGGCGAGGGGGGACACCAGGTCGGTGCTTCAGCAGGCCGACGCGATCGTCAGCGGCGGGATGTCGGTCGTCGCTCATCGCGGCCGTCATCGACCACGTGCGCAACCTGCTGATCCTGAAGACCTGCGGCCCCGACAGCGAACTCGGGAAGTGCCCGGCGTGGCGGTCGACGACCTGATGAAGCAGGCCGAGCCGCTTCGACGCGGTGGCGGCTCTCGCAGGACATCGCGATCCTCGAGGAACTCCGCCGCCACGTCCGCCAGTCGCAGGCCGGTCGGGCGCTGCTCGACGCGACGCTCGTGCGACTGGGCGCTGGCCGACCAGTTCGCGTCGATCGGCGAACTGCTGAACCGCCTCGACGGCGACGGCGGCGGCACCCCGGCACCGCGGGCGGGCGCGGCGCGGCCGCCTCGGGTTCGGGCGTGGCGCTGAAGCTGCCCGTCCAGGCCCGGCGCGTGCAACGCCGGCGCGCAAAAAAAAGCCGATGAGGTAGCGACGCCGTCGTACGGGAGCCGGACGACTTCCACGCCCGCGGCGACTGCGGCCCCGGCGCCGGTCGCCGTGCCCCGCGCGCCCGCCGTGACCTCCGTTGCCGCCGCGCCTGTTCCAGCCGCAGCCGCAGCCACGTCGCTGCCCGCCGCAGCCGCACGTCCGCCCAGTTCCCCGCCCGCTGCCGCTCAACCCGCCGCGTCTGCCGTGCCGGCGGTGTCGCCGCCCGTTGATTTCGACTTTGACGACGAGGGGACGACGACCTGCCCCGGCCAGGAAGGTGTGGGACGGGCCGTCGCTGAAGGACCTGATGGCGGCCGAGTCGGCGGCGCGCGGCACCAGGCGGCGGCGGCGGCGCCGCCGCCGCCGCCGCCGGAATCGGACGTCGAGGAGCCGGTGTCGATGCGGAACCTGCCGGCGGTGTGGCAGCAACTGCTGGCCGAGATCGCGCGCACGGGCCGGTGCTCCAGTCGCTGCTGGCGGCCGGGCGGCTGGTGTCGGTCGACGACGGGCGGGCGGTGATCCGTTACGGCAAGCAGCAGGAGACGTTCGTCAAGCTGCTCGAGCGCAACGGGAAGAAGGAGATGGTCCGCGACGCCCTCACCCGCGTGCTCAACGAGAGCGTCGGCGTGACGTTCGAGATCGACCTCGACGGCGGCGGCGGCAACGCCGCGCCTCCGCCGCGCCGGCTGCCGCCGGCGAGCACCCCTGGTCCGCGCCGGCCCGGCCCTCGACGCCGGCCGCGCTGGCGCGCAGCGGGCGGCCCCGCCGACCCGCCGCCGCCGCCCGCCCCCGCCGGCCCGCCGGCGGTGAAGATCACGCCCAGAGCTCATCGAGTCGATCCGATCGACCGAGCCGCTGGTGAAAACGCTCATGGACGAACTCGGCGCTCACGATCATCAAGGTCGAGTGAGTTCGACGCCGCGCGTCGCAAGCAGTAGATCATCTCGCACCGGCGTCATCGTCCGTCGCCGAGGTCTTGCAGCCCGCCAGAGGGACCGAGCATCGCGTCGCGTATCGGGCGGACTTGTCCGCCGTGACGGCCAGCACCAACCGGCGTAACACGAACCAATGCGATCGAGAAGAGATAAAGGATCCCACTGGTAACAAAACGATCGCGTAATTGACGATCAGACGGCCGCCGTGCCGGCCGCTCATGCCCTTTGCCGGCCGTGCCGAAATAATCTCTGCCGCCGCGGCGAGTCCGCGGCGGGCGACGGCGGAGCCGGCGGCGACGGCGAGGACCGGGGCGACTGATTGATCATGATCGGCCGGGCGATCGGGCAGGACACCAAGACCCTTGCAGCACGCAAAAGCAGCAGCCGCATGCCCGTCCGCCTTCCGCCCGTCGAGAACGGGCAGGGCGACGCGCCTTGCCCCACGCCGCGGCAGCGGGGATCGCGCGGCGGGCGGTGATCGCGTTCACCGTGTTCGTCACGCTGCTGGCGTTCGCGCTGATCTTCCACCGCACCGCGCAGGTGCACGAGCCGAGCAGCGCGTCGTGAAGTCGAGGGGACGAATCGCTCGACGGCGCGGAGATCGTGGTCCGCCGGGTCGTCGAGACGAAGCGCCCGTTCCGCCCCGCCGCGACGACCGCCCCGACCGGCGGCGACGGTTCGCGGCCAGTTGATCCCGATAAACCCCTGCCCGCCGAGATGCCGCCGACCGCGACCGCGGTGCTGAACCGGGAGAACAACTTCATCACGCCGGTCCTGCTCGACCCAGGCCTGTACACGATCTCGATCCGCCACCGCGAGCAGGTGATCCTCCGCCGCGCGCGTTCCGCGTCGAGGAGCGCCCCGCGGCCTGATCTTCCCGGTCGGCCTGCTCCGCTACGCCGCCACGCGGCGGTGGTCGAGAGCGAGGCCGACACCGACCCGCACCCGATCCGCAACCATGAGCCCACCCGCCAACGCCCCCGTGCCCCCCGCCGCGCCCCGCTCGTCCTGGTGACCGAGGGCTCCGACGCCCGCCCGCTCGACTGGCTCCGCGGCCGCGCGGTGGAGGCGGCGTCGATCATCCGGACTTCGCCGCGAGCCTCGCCGAGGCGCGCGCGGGGATGGTCGTGCGGACCTACACGCGCGTCGATGACGCGCTGCTCGCCCGCGCGCCGAAATTGAAAGTCGGCCGGGGCGGTGTGGGCCTCGAGAACATCGACGTCGCCGCCTGCCGCCGGCGCGGGTGGAGGTCGTCTTCACGCCGGACGCCAACACGCTCGCCGTCGGCGACTGGTCGTCGGCTACATGCTCCCAATTGTTGCGCCCGTGGGCGCCCGTTCCGCGAGCGTGTACAGCCGAAGGGGAGTTCAAGCAGATCCGCGACACCGTCCGCGGCCGGCAGCTCAACGAGCTGACGCTCGGCATCCTCGGGATGGGCCGCGTCGGCCGGCGGGTCGGGCACCTCGCGGCCAGCGGCTTCGGCATGCGTGATCTACAACGACGTCGTCGACTTCGCCGCCGCCGGCAATCTGCCGAAGTTCGCCGCCGAGGCGGTCGACAAGCCGACGCTTTACCGCGAGGCGGACGTGCTGAGCCTCCACGTCGACATGCGGCCGGGCAACGAGCACCTCGTCGGCCGCGAGCAACTCGCGCTTGATGAAGCCGACGTCGATCCTCATCAACACCAGCCGCGGCGAGGTCCTCGACGCCGCCGCCCTCGCCGACGCCATTCGCGGCGGCCGGCTGTTCGGCGCGCAGCATCGACGTCTTCGCCCCCGAACCGCCCGAGCCGGACTTCCCGCTGCTCGGCCTCGACAACGTGATCCTCACCCCACACCTGGCCGCCCGCACCTACACCGCGATCGAGAACATGAGCTGGGTCGTGCGCGACGTCGTCGAGGTGATCGAGGGGGAAAGCCGAAGTTCCCCGCGTGATGCCGCCTCGTCTGGCGCGGGGAGGTGCTCACTCCCTCGCGCACATAATCCGGTTGAGAGGGCGGGGTGAGCGGCATCGAGCGGGGACATCGGCAGGCGAACCTCAAGTCCAAACGCCCAATGTTCGGCCGCTGCATCACTAGAAGGCACGTCGATGCGACGGGCGCGGCTACGCCGTGCATCTCAACCGCGCTTACCGATTTGTGCCCGATCCGGTATCCTGCGCTCATGCGAATCATCCGTTTCATCTCCGGCGGGCAGATATACGCCGGGCGGCAGGATCGACGAGTCAACCGCCCTGTCGAGGGGAACTCATCGGCCCCCCACCGCGTGACCGACCGCGAGTTGCGGATCGAAAAGCTCCTCGCGCCGATCGTGCCGGTCGACATCCTCTGCATCGGCCTCAATTACCGCGAGAGCACGCCGCCGAGCGGATCGGCGGTGCCGAAGAACCCGATGCTGTTCCTCAAGGCGTCCAACGCAGCTCAACAACCCGCTGGACCCGATCATGGTCCCGCGACTCAGCGACAAGATCGACTACGAGGGGGAACTGGCCGTCGTGATCGGCAAGACGGCCAAGTACGTGAAGCGCGACGAGGCGTTCGACTACGTCTTCGGCTACACGATCGCCAACGACGTCAGCGCCGCGACTGGCAGCGCGACCAGGACCTCGGCGGCGGGCAGTTCGCGCGGCCAAGAGCTTCGACGGCTTCTGCCCGCTCGGCCCGTGGATCGTCACCCGCGACGAGGTCCCCAACCCCAACGCCCTGCGCCTCCGCACGCTGCTCAACGGCCAGGTCATGCAGGACAAGGGCACCGACGACATGATCTTCGACGTGCCGGCCCTGATCGAATCGCTCAGCAGCACGATGACGCTCCGCCCCGGCACGGTGATCCTCACCGGCACGCCGGAAGGCGTCGGCATGGCCCGCAAGCCGCCGGTGTTCATGAAGGAGGGGGACGTGATCGCCGTCGAGATCGAGAAGATCGGCCGGCTGGAGAACCCGGTGAGCCGGGAGTCGTGAGGAGGGTCAGGGGTCGGGAGTCGGAGTCAGGAGTCGGCGATCAGAGCGGTTCACGCTGACGATTCGGCGGCTCTACTTCTGGCCCGCAGCGGCGAGGATCCAGCGCGGAAGCATGGCGGCTGAAGCGGCCGAGCCGCACTCGAACGCGCAGGATCGCCTGACGCCTGACGCCTGACGCCTGACCCTGACCCTGACCCCTGACCCCTGACCCCTGACTCCTGTCCTCCTCAATGCGCGCCACTGTCGGCGCGGCCGCGTGGGCGGCCCTGCGCAGTTTGACGGGCTTGCCGGGCTTGCGGAGTTTCGAGTTCAGCATCTCGACGCCGACGCTGAACGCCATCGCGAAGTAGATGTACCCCTTGGGGATGTGCCGGTGCGACGCGTCGACGACGAGCACGACGCCGACGAGGATCAGGAACGAGAACGCCAGCATCTTCACCGTCGGGTGGCGGTTGACGAAGTTGGCGATCGGCTTGGCGCGAACAGCATCACGCCCACGGCGATCACGACGGCGGTGATCATGATCGTCAGCCCGGTCTTGAACGTCTCCGGCGTCGTCTGGACCATGCCGACGGCGGTGATCACGCTGTCGAGGCTGAAGACGATGTCGAGGATCAGGATCTGCGTGATGACGCTCGCCAAACTGATGCCGGCCTTGGCCTCGGTGCCGTGCTCGGTGCCCTCGAGCTTGTCGTGGATCTCGGTCGTCGCCTTGTAGATCAGGAACAGCCCGCCGACCAGCAGAATGCTGTCGCGCAGTTCAGCAGGGCCTTCTGCCCGGTCACGGGTCAGGCGCCCCATGGTGAGCGGCGTGAACCAGTCGCCGACGATCGGCACCGGCGTGGTCAGCCGCATGATCCAGCTGATGCTCAGCAGCAGCAGGATGCGCAGGATCATCGCCAGGGCCAGCCCATGGTGCGCGCTTTTGTTCTGCTGCTCCAGCGGCAGCTTATCGGCCAGCACCGAGATGAAGATGATGTTGTCGATGCCGAGGACGATCTCCAGGATCGTCAGCGTCACCAGCGCGATCAGCGCCGGGGCGGAGAAGAGATCGCGGATCGGCTCGGCCCCGCCGTGGCCGCCGCCGCCGCCGTGCGCGCCGGCGGTCGTGGGCGCGGCGGCGAGCACGTCTCCGATGGAACCGAGATGGGCGGCGAGGGACATCCCGTCGCTAGCGAGGGCGGCAAACAAGTCAAACAAGCGAACCTCCGAGAGTTAGGAGCGCGGGAGTGTACCGAAGGGCCCGCTCGGGCGGTAATGGTAGAACTTCCGAGCGCCCAACGCCCCCCCGCCGGGTGTGGCTTGGTCACTTCAATGACCACGACCCTCACGTCCCCCATTCACAAACCCGCGGATGCGTCGCTCATCTCATTTTCACGCAGCGGGCACGAGCGTTGCGAGCGGGGACGTAGCGGGTCGGGGGGAACCGCGGGAGCGAAGCGAGGCACACCATGACCACCGTCAACAGCGCCGCCAACGATGTCAAACGCGGGGCCGAGGCCGCGGCCGTCCGGGCGCGGCCGACGATCGCGAAGCTGATCCGCCTCGGGTACGCCGCCAAGGGGCTCGTGTACGTCATCGTGGGCGTGCTGGCGGCGCTGGCGGGGTTCGGATCGCGCGGGGGCGAGACGACCGGCTCGCGCGGCGCGATGGACACGATCATGGAGCAGCCATTCGGTCGCACGCTGCTCGGCGTGGTCGCGGTCGGACTGGCAGGGTACGTGCTGTGGCAGTTGTTCCGCGCCGCCAAGGACCCGGAACACGCCGACGACGGCGCCAAGTCGTGGGGCCGGCGGGCGATGTACCTCGGCAGCGGGTTGATCCACGCCGGCCTCGTGGTGGCCGCGGCGCGGATGGTCATGGAGGGCGGCGGCGGCGGCGGCTCGGGCGACGACAACGCCAACGCCCGCGGCTGGACCGCGACGTTCATGAGCTACCCGTACGGCCGCTGGCTCGTCGGCCTGGCCGGCTTGGGCATCGCCGGCTTCGGGCTCTACCAGATCTACAAGGGGTACAAGGCGGACCTCGACAAGCAACTGGCGATGGGCCGGATGGGCGCGAGCGGGCACCGCTTCGCCGTGATGATGGGCCGCCTCGGCATCGCAGCGCGGGGCGTGGTCTTCACGATCATCGGCGGCCTGCTCGTGATGGCCGCCTACCACGAGAAACCGAGCGAGGCCAAGGGCCTCGGCGGCGCGCTCGACACCCTCGCCGCCCAACCCTATGGCCCCTGGCTCTTGGCCGCCGTCGGCCTCGGACTGATCGCCTACGGCATCTACCTGTTCATCCGCGCGCGCTACCGGCGGATCGAGCTGACGTAAGCGCGGACGCGACAGGCGGCACGCGTTCTAACCGACCGTGACCGGCAACGCGGTCGCGCGCCACACATGGTGGAACGCTGACCCGATCGCTCTACCTGAGCAAAGCGCCGCCCTGCGAGCGGGCGGCTAAACGAATTTGCAAGCGGACGAGTGGGATCCCCTTTTAGCCGTCGGCCCGAAGGGCCCGCTGCACGGGCACTGGCACGTTCCTGACCTCGACGATCCTGCGTCAGGCCCGGGCGCGCGTGAACATCTGTGTCACGTCGACCCGAAGGCCCGGCAGGGTCGGCGAGTGAACCTGGTCCCCCTCCCGGGCAACCTGGGCGTCACGATACATGCCGTCGTCGAGGACGAGGACCGTGAACGTGGAGTGCTGCGGGTCGATGATCCAGTACTCCGGCACCCCCGTCGCCGCGTAGTCCTCGCGCTTGTCGTGGTAATCGCGCCTCGGGTCGTCGGGGCTGACGATCTCGATCGCGAGGTCGGCGTAGTCCCACCATTCGCGCCGGTGGCGGTGCTCGTTCTTCGGGGCGAGGTACACGACGTCCGGCTCGCGCCAGGTCGAGCGGGGCACTTTGAGCTTGAAGCCCGCGGGAAGGGCCCTACCCCTCTGCCCGTCGACGACGAACTGTGACAGCATCTGGCATAGGAGGAATACGAGCATCTGATGGACGGCATCCGGCACGGGGAGCACCTCCAGGCAGCCGTCCTTGAACTCGATGCCCTTGCGATCGAGGCGCAGGTACGCCGCCTCCGACCACCGGCCCTGTTCGGGCAGGCGGTCGAGCAGTTCCCAGACGGGCTCGCCTCTACGGCTGCGACGCGCGGGGATGTGGAGGTCGGTCGGCATGACGTTCATTATAAGCGATCGCCGGCCCTGCGGCGGTGGCGAATCTCGGGGCGGACGGGCGACGCGCGCGTCCGCCGGTGATGCTGCCCGCCGCGGCCGCCGCCGCCGTTACTGACCGACTTCCGCCCGCGGGGCGGCCGCCACGAGGGCGATGACGCCCGCGTAGGCGACGGCGTTGACGAGCAGGATGATCCCCAGCCGTGCGGCCCTCGACATCTGCTCGCTCTGCGCGACGGCAGGCAGAGCATCGCCAGCGCGCTGCCGATCGCGCCCCAGATCGCCCCGCCGCGCGTCACGATCATGATGCCGAACAGGAGCACGGCCGGGGCCAGCAGGTACGGCTCGATCTTGTACGCCGCGGGCTCCGGCGGCGGCCCCTCGCCCCGGACGTACGCCGCCACGTCCTGCGCCCAGGCGGCCCTGGTAGCTGCCGAACTTGTTGACCGCGAGCTTCAGCCGCCGCCCCGCCGTCTCGATCGTCAGCGCGTTGCCGCCGTCGTGGGCGGCGGCCGCGGCCGAACGGGATCGTTGGCGTGCCGCTCTTCTTGTGGGTGATGGCGAGGCCCGACCGCGTCAGCTCGCAGCTGACGCCGCCGCGGAGTTGGCCCGCGTTGTCCTCCTTTACCGCCGCGTTGAACTCCATCGATCGCCCTCCCTCGTCCAAACGTGTCGATCCGGTGCCGAACGGCGGGGCCGGTCGCCGACGCGACGCTTCCGCGAACGCCGGCGGGCGGGAGCAATCCCGCCCTCTTGGCTCGGTCGTCATGCTGGCGGCCGATGACGACGCATCGTTCGACCTGTAGTGGCGACGCCTGCGTCGGGATCGACATGCAGCAGCAATCTCTCCACCCCGCGATGAGTCGTGGCCGCGCGCTATCCGCGACGCAGGCGGCGCCCACGCTTTCATTGACCACCGGCGAGCACGGCTCACCGCACGCCGAGGATCACTTCCATCGTCAGTTGGTCGAGCCGCTCGTAGGGCAGGCGGGCCTTGGCGAGTTCCGTGCGATCGAGCCCCGCGGCCAGCAGTTTCTTGGCGTTGCCGCTGCTGTAGCGCTTCGTCAGCTTCGACAGTTCGGGGGCCTGCGCGTTGATCACGTTGCGCAGGTCCTGGATCTCGCGGTCGGCGTTCCAGCGGGCGGCCTTCTCCTTCAGGATCATGTACGACCGCATGCTGCCGCTGGCGAACGCCTTCACGTCCTCGTAGTCGCTCTGGCGGTAGGCGTGACTGTCGAAGTGGCGCGGGCCGTTGTAGCCGTTGTCCTCGAGCAGCTTCACGAGGAAGAACGCCGACTTGTAGTTCACGCTGGCGAAGCGGAAGTCCTGGTCGTAGCGGCCCATCTCCTGGTCGTTGAGGTCGACGTGGAACAGCTTCTTCATCTCGATCGCCTGCGCGACGTGGTGGACGAAGTTGAGCCCCGCCATCGTCTCGTGCGCGAACTCCGGGTTCACGCCGCACATCTCCGGGCGGTCGAGCGTGGGGATCAGCGCGAGGTAGCTGCCGGTGACGGCGAAGTACATGTGCCCGCGCGGCTCGTTGGGCTTGGCCTCGAACGCGAAGCGGTAGCCGTACCCCTGCTCGACGCTGTACTCGCACAGGAAGTTGATCGCCTCGCGGAACCGTCGGATCGCGTCGACCGGGTCTTTCGTCGCGTCGCTCTCGGCGCCCTCGCGGCCGCCCCAGAAGACGTAGATCTTGGCGCCGAACTCGGCGCCGAGGTCCATCGCGCGCATCGTCTTCTGGATCGCGTAGGCGCGGATGCTCGCGTTGTTGCTCGTGAACGCGCCGTCCTTGAAGACCGGGTCGGAGAACAGGTTCGTCGTCGCCATCGGCACGACGAGGCCGTTGGACTTCAGCGCCCGCTTGAACTCGCGCTTGATCTCGTCGGCGCGGGCGGGGGTGGCGTCGATCGGGATCAGGTCGTTGTCGTGGAAGTTCACGCCGTACGCGCCGGCGTCGCCGAGCACGTCGCAGATCCGCGTCACGTCCATCGGCTCGCGCGTCGGCAGGCCGAACGGGTCGCGCCCCGGGTTGCCGACCGTCCAGAGGCCGAACGTGAACTTGAGCTTGGGGTCCGGGTCGAAGCTGCTGCTGCTGCTGCTGCTGGCCATGGGTTCTCTCGCGTCCTCTTCCCGCGGCGCGCGCGGGATTTCTATGTGGAAATGCGGGGAGTCGCCCTCGCGCGACGGCGAGGGAGTTTCGTCCAAACGTGCGGTCGAATCAAGCGACCGCCGCCCGCGCCGGGCCGCCCCGACGCGCGACGACCGAGCCCGCCGCCGCCCGCCCGCCGCGCCAGCCGTACCGTGCCGCTTCGCTCGTAATCGGCGACTCGGCCCGACCCCCGCGCGACGGCTACATCCCAGTTCAACGACATGGTCGTCCGAGGGGAATAAACCACGCCGCGCCCCTCCCCCCGGGAAGGTCTCGCAATATTCTGATAAATACTGATGTTGCGGCTGACGCGACCCCGCACGGTACGTGATTCGACGCCGCCCCGCGCGCGGCGATTCGAGACAGGATTCTCCCGACCCCGCCGCAGACCGCCGGCCGGGTCGCCGGCGGCATTCGCGCTGGACCGGGGCCGACTTTGCGCGTTCAATCTGCCGCGTGTCTCCCACCCCTCACGTGACCGTCCGCGTCGACCTCGCCGCCGTCCGCGCGAACGCATGCGCGATCCGGGACCGCGTCGGCGTCCCCGTCTTCGCCGTCGTGAAGGCCGACGCCTACGGGCTCAGCGCGGCGCGCGTGGTCGCCGCGGTCGACGACCTCGTCGCCGGCTATTGCGTGTTCGCGCTCCGCGAGGCGGTCGACGCGCGGATCGGGGAGACGACGGGGAAGGAGTCGATCGTCCTGAGCCCGCCGGAGGCGCGGGACCCGCAGGCGTGGATCGACGCCCGCGCCCGCCCCGCCGTCTCCACCGTGGACCAGGCGACCGTCCAGCGCCGCGCGCGGCCGGTCGTGACGATCGACACCGGCATGCAGCGCTTCGCCTGCCCGCCCGCCGACGTCGACAACGTCCTCCGCGCCGGCGCGATCGACGAGGCGATGACGCACGCGACCAGCCTCGCGCACGTCCGCGCGTTCCTCGAGGTCGCCGGCGGCCGGGGCCTGCGCCTCCACGCGGCCGGGTCGTCGCTGCTCGACGAGCCCAGCGCCCGCCTCGACGCCGTCCGCCCCGGGTTCGCGCTCTACCGCGGCGCGGCCCGCGTGTCGGCCCGCCTCGTCGAGGCGCGCGACTCGGCCGGCCCGGTCGGCTACTCCGGCTGGCGCGGCGAGACCGGCCGCCACGGCGTGATCCTCGCCGGCTACTCCAACGGCCTGCGGCCCGGCCCCTGCCTCGTCAACGGCGGCCGCCGCCGCATCCCCGAGGTGGGGATGCAGTCGGCGTTCGTCGAACTCCAGCCCGGCGACAAGGTGGGTGACGAGGTCGTCCTGCTCGGCGACGACCTCGCCGCGGAGGACGTCGCCAAGGTCTGGCAGGTCGGGCCGCACGAGGTGCTCGTCCGCCTCACCGCGATGGGCGCACCCACCCACGTCGGCCCGTAGCGGTCGGTGGCACTACATCCGATCTGTAGTTGCGACGCCTGCTTCGTGGTCGCCGCGGAGCGGCGAATCTCCTGCCGACACGAGTAGTGGAGCGACACCGGTCATTCGTCGGAGACATCCGGTCCCCTCTCCCCCGTACTCGGGGGGAGAGGGTTAGGGTGAGGGGCGGAACCCAAGGATGAAGGAGGGAGGTTGGCGGTTGTAACCGCAGAGGCGGATCTCCGCTTCATCCTTCCGCCTTCATCCTTCATCCTTGGTTTCGCCCCTCACCCCCGCCCTCTCTCCCCGAGTACGGGGGAGAGGGAAAACGCTCGACCCAATAAGCGGAACTGCGTTGCACCACGAGTAGTCGACGCGCGGTCCCGAATCTCGCGTCGATGCGAGTCGCGATCGCAACCCGCGCCCCGTTTAGCCGCCGCTTGTAGAGCGACGCTCCCCGGAGAGCCGCAGGAGCGCCTGTCCTCCGCGTGCGTCCCTCCCTGCCCCTCTCCCCGGCGTACCCGGAAGAGGAGAGCGCAGCCCACCGATCGGCGCGTGGCAGGAAGTCGGAACTCCCGCGCGACGTTTCAGATCGCCGCATAACCCGCGCTTTGGGCGTTCGCGCCTCACGCCCGCCGATACACACGCACGTATGAACACCGACAACGGGCACGACCTCGATCTGGATGGCGACGGCCGACACCGGCGTGCAGCCGGCGCTGAAGGAGGACGCGACGTGCGACGTCTGCGTCGTCGGCGGCGGCATCGCCGGCGCGACGACCGCCTACCTGCTCACCCGCGAGGGGAAGAAGGTCATCCTGCTCGACGACGGCCCGCTCGGCGGCGGCGAGACGGCCCGCACCACCGCCCACCTCGCGTTCTACAACGACGACGGCCTCGTCGAGATCGAGCGCCTCCACGGCACCGCCGGCCTGCAGGTCGCGGTCGACAGCCACCACGCCGCCGTCCAGCCGCATCTTCGAGATCGCCGACGCCGAGAAGATCGACTGCGACCTGCGGCACGTCGACGGCTACCTGTTCGTCTCGCCGCAGGGGTACCAGCACGACTTCCTCGAGAAGGAACTCGACGCCGCCCACCGCGTGGGGATCAAAGACGCCCAGTGGCTCGACCGCGCGCGCTCCCGTTCGACACCGGCCGCTGCCTGCGCGCCCCGCGGCACGGGCAGTTCCACCCGCTGAAGTACGTGGCCGGCGTGGTCAAGGCGATCTGGCACCGCGGCGGGCTCGTGTACGGCAACACGCACGCGTCGGCGATCGAGAGCGACGGCACCAAGGCCCGCGTCACCACCGCCGGCGGCGCGGTCGTGACGGCCGACGCGGTCGTCGTCACGACGAACACGCCGGTGAACGACATGGTCTCGATCCACACGAAGCAGTCGCCGTGGCGGACCTACGTCGTCGGGCTGCGCGTGCCGAAGGGGTCGGTCAACGTCGCGCTCTACTGGGACACCGAGGAGATCTACCACTACGTCCGCCTGCAGGAGGGCCGACCACGACGTGCTGATCGTCGGCGGCGAGGACCACAAGACCGGCCAGGCCCACGACTACGACCAGCGCTACCGCCGGCTCATCGACTGGACGCGCCAGCCGCTTCCCGATGGCCGGCGAGGTCGAGTTCCACTGGTCCGGGCAGGTGATGGAGCCGTTCGACTGCCTCAGCTTCACCGGCCGCAACCCCGGCGACGCCGACAACGTCTACGTCCACACCGGCGACAGCGGCATGGGCATGACCCACGGCACGATCGCCGGCATCCTGCTGACGGACCTCATCGTCGGCCGGCCCGAACACGTGGGCCGACACCTACTCCCCGTCGCGCAAGCCGTCGAAGGGCCTGACGACGTGGGTGAAGGACAACCTCGTGGTCGCGGCGCAGTACCGCGACCTGCTGACGCCGGGGCAGGTCGACGCGCTGTCGGAGATCGCGCCGCGCACCGGGGCCGTGATGCGCCGCGGCGCGACGAAGGTCGCGTGCTACCGCGACGAGAACGACCGCATCCACGAGTGCTCGGCGATCTGCCCGCACATGGGGTGCGTCGTGCGGTGGAACTACACCGAGGCGAGTTGGGACTGCCCCTGCCACGGCAGCCGCTTCGACCCCTACGGCAAGGTCGTCAACGGCCCGGCGAACAAGAACCTCGACCGCGCGGAGCATCCGGCGCAGTCGTGACGGAGCCGGGTCGATCTTCTCCCGAACGACACGAGGAGATGACCGATCACGTCGCGCAGAGGCCCGTCCCACTCACGCCCACGCGAAGGGCACGCCCTGCGGCTAGTGCTCTGTCACAACTGGGATGATGGGTTGCACCCTCCGTCTCCTCGGTACGCCGGGAGATGGCAGGGGGAGAGGGGCTCCCGCGGCGTGCTCGGCTCCGCCGGGGCCCGCGCCTCGCGCGAGCCCCACTCCCCACCCCCACTCCTCAAAATGGCACGGCCAACGTCCGGCGGATACCATTGTCTACCGTCGTAGCAGCCTCGACCCTTCCCCCGCCGTCCCCGGGAGGCCCCGCCATGAGCGCGCAGCGTCTGTTGATCCCGGCGTTCCTCGCGGCCGGCCTGCTCGCCCCGTTGGTCGCCGCGCCGGCGCCGGCGGCGGCGGACGTGCTGGTGCGGCGCGACGGGACGCAGCTCGAGGGGGACGTCAAGAAGAGCCCCGACGGCTCCGGCTACGACGTCCGCGCCGCCGACGGGACCGTCACGCGGGTGCCGCGGTCGGAGGTCAAGGGCGTCGAGCTGAAGACCCCCGTCACCCCCGACGACGCGCAGCGGCGGCTCGCGTCGCTCCGCCGCTCGTCGGACAACGTGCCCGACCCCAAGACCGCCGTCGCGCGCTTCAAGGAGTTCGCCGCCAAGTACGCCGGCACCCCCGCCGCCGAGGAGTCCAAGACCGACCTGGCGATGTGGCAGGACCGCGTCGAGCGCGGGATGACCAAGTCCGGCGACCGCTGGGTCACGCCCGCCGAACTCGGCGCGATCCAGGAGGAGTCGCTGGCGGCGGCGATCCACGCGCGGCGGCTGCTGAAGCAGGGCCGGCTGAAGGAGGCGGGGCCGATCCTCGACGAGGCGCTGAAGGACGACCCGACCAACGCGTCGGCCCACTACCTCCGCGGCCTGATGCTCTACAAGCAGGAGCAGCTCGGGCCGGCCAAGAAGTCGTTCGAGTCGATCGCGCCGCTCGTGCCGGGCCACGCGCCGTCGCTGAACAACCTGGCCGTGATCCACTGGCGGCAGAACAACTTCGCCGCCGCGCTGGCCGCCTACGACGCGGCGATCCTGGCGGCGCCGGGCGAGCCGGTGATCCTCAACAACGTCGCCGAGGCGCTCAACGCCCTGCCCGCCGAGCACCGCAAGATCGGGGCGACGAAGAAGCTCGTGCTCGACTTCAACGAGCAGGACGAGGCCGTCGCCGAGACGATGGCCAAGCAGGGCCGCTACCGCTGGGGCGCGCAGTGGGTGACCGGGGCCGAGCTCGACAAGCTCCAGGCCAAGGAGCGCGAGATCAAGGACAAGATCGACACGCTCGAGGAGCAGTTCGAGTCGGCGAAGGACCAGCTCGAGCAGATCGACGCCGACATGACCGACACCGAGCGGAGCCTCCGCCGGATCGAGGCCGACAGCTACCGCCGCGACGCGACCGGCCGCCCCACCCGGCGGCCGCTCCCGCAGGTCTACTACGAGCTGCGGCGCGACCTGGCGGAACTCGAGCGCGAGCGCACCGACCAGGAGGCCGAGATGACCCGCCTGCGCGCCGAGGCGAAGAAGGTGCAGCAGGAGATGCCCGTGCCGCGATACACCGGCGTGCAGCGGCTGAGCGAGACCGAGGGCACCCCGCTGAGCCCCCGCCCCGACCCCGCGACCGACCCGAACGGCGGCGGCGGCGGCGGCGCGGCGCCCCCGCCCGCGGCGATCGCGCGCTCCTGCCACGCGCGCGTCCCCCCGCCGCCACCCCGCCGGCCGACGACGCCGCCGCCCCGCCCGAACCGCGCGCCGGCCCCGCCGCGCCGCCCGCGGGCGCGACGACCCCGCCGCCGCCCCGGCCGCGCGCGCGCGAGGGCGCGCATCCCGGCCCCAGGAGCCGCGCCACGAGTGAGCGGCCGCGCCCGCGCGGGAAGGTGGAATTCGCTTTACCTCACGCGACGCGCGACGAACCGGCGACGCGATTGGCCGCGCGGAGCGACGGGCCCGCGCGGCGGTGCGCGTCTGCGGCGGCGTTGAGGTGGACCGTCGGCCGATCAGTGGAGAAATGCCTGGGCCGGCTGTTCGACGAGGTCGATCTCGATCGCCTCCTCGATGCAGGACCCGTCGACGCACTGCCTCGCTTCGTCGCGGCGCGTCTGCACCATCAGCAGAAGTGCATCCCTGAGGTTCTCGCGGCACTCCTTCAGCGAGCGGCCCTGGGTGATCGTGCCGGGCACTTCCTCGACCCACCCGACGAACCACCCGTTCGGCGACGGTTTGATGATCGTGTGGTACTGCTGCTTCATCCGCGCCATTTTGCTCACCTTATCGGAAGTCAGTCAAGCTAAACCTCTCAGTTTATCTGGGGGAGAAGCGCAGACTTTGCCGCGTTTGACGCCGGCGGACGTCACGCGATGAAGTCGACGCCGCTGCGGCGTCTTCTGATCGGTCGCGCGGCCGGGCGGGGGCGAATGGTGCCTGATCTGAATGGTGCCGCGCGCGGGAAGTCGCTACGATTTCATGCGGCCTGCTCGTCCCGGCGGTGCCGGCCATCGAGCCTGCGCACGCGCGGAAGGCGTTCGAACCTTTATGTCCACCACGCTCGCCAAGAACCTCCGCGCCGACCGCGTCGACCGCTTTCGACTGCGGCCGGTCTTCGCCGTGGGCCCCGGGTCGAGCGTCGCCGACGCCGTCCGCGGGATGACCGCCGAGCGGACCGGCTGCGCGCTCGTGATCGACGACGCCGCGGGCGGCGGGCGGCTCGTCGGGATCTTCACCGAGCGCGACTTCCTGCACCGCGTGGTCGCGGCGGGGCTCGAGTCGTCGGTGCCGGTCGGGCGGGTGATGTCGCCCGGGCCGCGCACGGTCGAGCGGCACACGAGCGTGCGCGACGCCGTCGAGATCATGGCGGCCGGCGGGTTCCGGCATCTGCCGGTCCTCGACGACGGGGGGCGGCCGACCGGCGTATTATCGGTGAAGGACGTGTTGCACTACCTCGTCGAGTACTTCCCGGCCAAGGTGTACAACCTGTCCCCCTCCCCCGACCAGGCGCAGCCGGCCCGGGAAGGCGCGTAAGCGAACGTGAAGACGACGATGGAGGATGGAAGATAGAGGATGGAGGAAGGCGAAAGCCGGACGAACGACGGATCGTCTTCCTCCGTCTTCCATCCTCTATCCTCCATCCTCGCCCGGTTTATCAGGAAGCGAGGGATTGCGGATGTCGGACTGCGGATTCCGGATCTTCGTCGAAGCGTGTTGCGGGTGTCCGATCGCCCGGCTTTGTCGTGGCGGCGGCGGTCGCCGTCGCCCTGATCCCCAACCCGACGTCCGAGACCCACGATCAACACCATGACTCCGTCCACCCCCCTACCGACCCGGCCCACCGAAGAGCAGACGCCGCAGCCCCCCGCCGAACCCAACGGGCATCCGCCCAAGCCCGTGCAGACCCTCCCGTCGGTGACGATTCGCTTCGCCGGCGACTCCGGCGACGGGATGCAGCTCGCCGGCACGCAGTTCACCGATACGAGCGCGCTGGCCGGCAACGACATCAGCACGCTGCCCGACTTCCCCGCCGAGATCCGCGCCCCCGCCGGCACGCTGGCCGGGGTCAGCGGCTACCAGATCCACTTCAGCAGCACCGACATCTTCACGCCCGGCGACGCCGTCGACGCGCTGGTGGCGATGAACCCGGCGGCGCTGAAGACGAACCTGAAGTCGGTGAAGGACGGCGGGATCGTCATCGTCAACGAGAACGCGTTCGAACCCAACGACCTGAAGAAGGCCGGCTACGCGAGCAACCCGATCGAGGACGCGAGCCTCAACAACTACCGGCTCATTAAGGTTCCGATCGACAAGCTCAACGCGGCGGCGACGAAGGAGTCGGGCCTCGGCGCCAAGGAGACCGACCGCTGCAAGAACATGTTCGCGCTCGGGCTGTGCTACTGGCTCTACGGACGCCCGCTCGAGCCGACGCTCCACTACATCGACCAGAAGTTCGGCCGCAAGCCGGCCGTTGCGATGGCGAACAGCGCGTCGCTGAAAGCCGGTTACCACTACGGAGAGACGGCCGAGCTCTTCAACCAGCAATACCAGGTCCCCAAGGCGAAGCTCGCGCCGGGCACGTACCGGAAGATCACCGGCAACGAGGCCGTCGCGATGGGCATGGTGGCGGCGGCGCAGCTGGCGGGTAAGCAGCTCGTCTACTGCAGCTACCCGATCACGCCGGCCAGCGACATCCTGCACAACCTCGCGGGGATGAAGAACTTCAACGTGATCACATTCCAGGCCGAGGACGAGATCGCGGCGATCGGCGCGGCGATCGGCGCGAGCTTCGGCGGCGCGCTCGGCTGCACCGGCACGAGCGGCCCGGGCATCGCGCTCAAGGCCGAGGCGATGGGCCTGGCCGTGATGACCGAGTTGCCCGTCGTCGTGATCGACGTGCAGCGCGGCGGCCCCAGCACCGGCCTGCCGACGAAGACCGAGCAGGCCGACCTGCTGCAAGTCCTGCACGGCCGCAACGGCGAGTCGCCCCTGGCGGTGATCGCCGCCGCCGGGCCCGCCGACTGCTTCGCCGCGATCATCGAGGCGTTCACGATCGCCACGAAGTACATGACGCCGGTCGTGTTCCTCAGCGACGGCTACATCGCCAACGGCGCCGAGCCGTGGCTGATCCCCGACGCGGCGAAGCTGCCGCGCATCGCGATCACCCCCCCGACCGCCGCCAACGACGAGCGCGGCTACATGCCCAACAAGCGCAACGACGAGCTCGTCCGCCCGTGGGCCATCCCGGGCACGCCCGGCCTCGAGCACCGCATCGGCGGCATCGAGA
>JAUJNJ010000280.1 GCA_030448225.1 Phycisphaerae bacterium | reverse complement strand
AGGCCGTACCGTAAACGCCGGGGGCGAGCAGTTGCCGGGGGGGTAGGGCCGAGAAGAGTCCCGCGACCAGGAGCATCGGCCAGGCGGAAGCGATGATCGCCACGGAGGACCGCCCGTCGCGCAGGAGCAACGGGAATAGCAAAGCCGACGCGCCAACTTGCACCGCCGCCATCAAGTAGACCGCCCATAACTCGTGAGGGGCCGGATACTTCGCCGCCAGCGGCAGGCGAAGCGCGGCGAGGAGCAGGGCGACCATTTGCACGGCGAGCCACAGCAGCAGGGGCGGAGTGGGCGAAAGCGGCGGCCCGGGGTGCGTTTGCGGAAGGCCGCTGGTGGGCGGCGTGTCCGCGCGAGGGCCGGGTGACGGGGACGTGGGAACGGGGCCGGCGGCTGGCGTCGTCATCCCCGGCCGTTCGCGTGGGTCCCTTTGGGCGGCCGGGTCGGCGCCGCGCCGGGGTATGTGATGATGTCGTACCGGATGTCGATCCAATCCTGACTCGCGTCCACGCGGCCGAACTCCTCGTACACCCAGCGGAGGTAGTCCAGCTTACGCTCGGTGCTCACTTCGATGAAGTTGTCCGCGGCGTCGGCCGGGGGGCGGCCCCAGCGGACTTCCTTGGCGTACTTGGTGCCGAGCACGAGTTGCGCCTCTTTCGGGTCCACCCGCCCGCCGAAGTTCGCCACGTTCACTTTCACGACGTCGTCCACGAAAGGCCGGCCGTACAGCGTCTTGACCATTTGCAGGCCTGCGGCGAGGTCGTCCCCGCCCCAGCGGTAGCCCGCCTGTGGCACCGGACGCCGCACGCCGTCGATAATGCGGATGTTGGTGTGGCCGTCGCGGCCGATCACGATCTTCTTCACGTCCGCGGCCGCGAAGCGCTCGGGGAGCTTGACCCCTTCCCCGTCGACGAGCCAGTAGTCGTTGCCCCACCGCACCAGGGCGATCGGCGCGCGGTAGTCGCAGTCGATCTCCAGCAGGTCGCCCGGCTTCTTGCCGTAGGCCCGGCGCACCTGCCGGACGTTGCTGATCCACGGGTTGTGCTTCAGCATCGCCACACGGTCGATCAGCATCTGGTGGTCGAAGGCCGAGTGCGTGCCCGCGGGGCGGACGCCGGCGGCGATCTGCCGGGCGAGGAAGTCGGTCATCCACACCGGCTGGTTCTTCAGCACGACCGCCGGCGGCTGCGTCGGGAATACCACGTTCCGCTCGACGTAACGCCGGGTGAAGTGGACGCCCGCGGCCCCGCCGCCGAGCAGCAGCAGCGCCAGGCACCCGTGCACGCACGCGGCCCGCACTAGGCGGGCGCGTTCGGGATCCCGCGTGCGGCCCTCGGACTTTGAATTCTTGGATCTGGACATAAGGGGGAACCGCCTCCGCCGCGCGTCGCCTTGCACTCGCTGCCGGCGCGGTCGCGGCTCCCTGGTCTTGATCGGACGGGAAGCCGTTCCGGCTGTAGGGGGGGACCGTATCTTCGCCCGCTTTGCGACCGGGGACGGGCGGGGACAAGCTTCGCCCCTACGGGGTCGGCCGTGAGGGCTGCGGCGCGAATACACGGTTCACCCCGACGAGGCGCCGCAGCGGCGCCACGGGGGAGCCGGGCCCCTCACGCCGCGGCGCGGCGGCGCTGGAACGCCCGGCGGACGAGCCGGTCGACGAGCGGGCCGAAGTCGATCCCGGCGTGTTGGGCGGCTTCCGGCAGGAGGCTCTTGGGGGTGAAGCCGGGGAGCGTGTTGATTTCCAGCAGGTACGGGTCGTGCCGCTCGTCGAGCATAATGTCGACGCGCGCGAGGTCGCGGGCACCGACCACCTCGTTCGCCCGGCGGGCCAACTCGCGGCACCGCTCGACGACCTCCGGCGGCAGGCCGAGGTCGAAACGGTGCTCGGTGTCGTTGGCCTTGTACTTCGCCTCGTAGTCGAAAAACTCGCGCTTAGGCACGATGCGGATCGGGGCGAGCGGCTTTTCTTCCAGCAGGCCGACGGTCAGCTCCGGGCCCTTGATGAACTTCTCCACCAGCGCCGTCGGGTGCTTCGCGAGCACCGCGTCGATCGCCCCGCGGGCCGCCTCGTCAGTCTTGCAGACGTACACGTCGATCGAGCTACCGCTGTCGACCGCCTTCACCACGCACGGCGCCCCCGGCGGCTTCGCCTGCGACGGCAGCACGACGTAGGGCGGCGTCGGCAGGCCGGCCGTCTCCCAGGCGCGCGTCGTCTCGACCTTGTTCATTCCGAGCCGCGACGCCATCGAGCCGCTGCCGACCAACGGGAGGCCGCGCTGCTCGAGGTTATCCTGTAGCTCCCCCCATTACCCC